>NZ_MUGT01000068.1 GCF_002217205.1 Flavobacterium branchiophilum NBRC 15030 = ATCC 35035
TTTAAGGGGCTGAAACACAACACATCGGGTTTTTGCGTAGCCAATACTTCCACATATTTTACATTTCGTTCAAAGCAAAAATAATCCTCGTCATACGCCTCATCCGTCTCCCCCAGTAGCCGCTTTTCAAAAGGATAACCCTCCACCTCATATTCCTTATTTTCACAATAAGAAACCAGCATATCCCACACACCAGCCTCATACATTTCGGCATATTTATCATCGTCAAAACTCTGCCCAAGCTTGTCCCATTCTCTATGAGCAGCAACAATTTCTTTCTTAATCACATCAATATTCATAGACACATTTTTTTAAAAATTTTTTGGGCGTTCCCTCCGGGCCGGGCTGTCCGCTGTATCTTTTTATTGCCCCAAAACAGCGCAACCGCACAGGGGCAATAAAAAGGATGCCGCTTCCATCCCTAACGCGGCCCCCGTAACCATAGAAAGACCACGTTAATAAACACTACAGATTTCTTTATTTTCGACAAAGATAAATAAGCATAACGACAAATTGTGTCGTGATTAATTTATTTTTAAAAATGGAAAAGATTTTCAAAACCTCATTACAAACCTCAAAGGTTTTCAAAACCTTTGAGGTTTGTAGTTTGCAAACCAAAAAAAGCATCCGTTTCCTCCTCAAATACCGCTTTCGGAATTTGATGTCCCAATTCCTTCCGAATAACAATTTGATAATTTCTTTCAAAATCATAGTTTGCAGCCAAAAAAGTCAAATTGTCTTTGGACTGAATAATATCATCCAAACCACCCAAAACAATTCGCAAATCAGCAAGAGGATTTTTAGCCATAATTTCAGGTACCAATTGCTCAATACCAGTTCGATAAGGCAAAGCAGGATTATACAACATAGCCCGAACGCCCAAGCTTTTTGCCAAATAATACCCAGCAAAACCGCCCATACTACTGCCAATAATGGCGTCTATTGGCTCCTTTTTATATGCGTCAATAAGCTGTTCGATTTTATTTGGATTTGATTTTTAATCCAAATCGGGTGCTATTACATTCCCATATTTCTCGAGAATTTGTCTTTTTTCGGGGCTAAGTTTGCTTTCAAGCCCATGCAGATAAAGGATGTTCATGTTTGTTTAATTTGTTTGTTAGTTCAAACCTCAAAGGTTTTCAAAACCTTTGAGGTTTATAATTTAAGTTACTTTATTTACTATGTTGATGGATTAATTTTAAAATTTCATCTTTATTAGCTTCAATTTTATTTAGATCATTCAAAATAAATTGTAACAAATCAGAAATACTTAGATTTGAATCCGAAGCTAGATTTACCGACTTATAAAAGAAAGTTGCACCAGAATCTCTTTTTTTGAATGGCTCTTATAAATATGAGTTCTAATTCTTGGTCTTTTTTATAAGTTTATATGTTATTTGTTAGCGGTAATATGGTATGCTTCGCAAGTTCGGGTCGCTTTTTTTAATTATTGGTGTTTACTTCACTTAGGATTTATTTTCAATGGTGCTCAGTGAATTCATTTGCTTGCGAAAACTTTTTGTTAATGGCTATTTCATACTATTTTGCTTTTCTCTTTACAAAAATATTGATGCTCACGCTAAAACCTTTTTGGTCAAAAAAATCTTTAATGTTCAAAATTTTATTCTATCCCAATTGTATCTATCTCCCTCATAATCCTATCGGTCTCCGTCAATGCCACAATGATTTTTTGGTAGTGCAAAATATCTTCGTAACTGATTTCGAGGTCTTTGCGGTCGTTGAGCCATTTTATTTTTTTATTGAATTTAGTATATTTTCTACCGAATAACTGTCCATTTTAGTGAAAGCAAACCACTTTTTACCTAAATCTTTCAACGAAGCCCCTAAATGATAAACGGTGCTTTCGTCAATAATCAAAAAACGATCGTGGCTTTTGTTAAACATTTTGAGCTCAAAATTTCCATATTGTTCGTTGGCTTTTTTTATATCTAATTCTAGTTGTTTGGAGCTGTTTTTTGTGAGTAATGTTACAATTACATTTTTATTTTTCTTGGATAGTTGTGTCAAAGTGCTTTCATCTATATAATTGTCTATCAAATAAATACTCTTTGTTGCCGAACGAATAATTTTTGAAGCCAATTCATACGCATCAAATACTTGTCCTTCAAAAAAAATACCTTGTGTTGGGATTAAATGTGTGTTGATTTGTAAATCAATTTGATTTATTTTAGCATTCAAACTGTCCACTTTATCTTCTAAACGGTTCATTCTATTGTTAATGGCATAACCTTTTAGTAGATAATCTTTTAACACACGATTTGCCCAAATGCGAAACTGTGTAGCACGAATAGAATTTACCCTGTACCCAACCGATAGCACCACATCAAGATTGTAATGTTTTACTTTTACGTCTTGAGTTTTCCCTTAGATAGCACCGTGTTTAGTGGTATGTTCCAAAATGGAACTAACCACTTTTTCATCCAATTCGCCTGAACTAAAAATATTTCCAATATGTTTGGTAATAGCAGGACGTTGTGTACCAAACAAATCGGCTATCTGCTGTTGCGTGAGCCAAAATGTATCCTGTTTAAATTGAATTTCAATCTGAGTTTCTGTTTCATTTGTTTGATAAATAACTATTTCATTTTTCATACTATTTTGCTTTTTTCTTAACAAAAATATTGATGCTCACGCTAAAACCTTTTTGGTCAAAAAAACATTTAATTTCTAAAATCTTATTCTATCCCAATTGTATCAATCTCCCTCATAATCCTATCGGTCTCCGTCAATGCCACGATGATTTTTTGGTAGTGCAAAATATCATCATAACTCAATTCTCGGTCTTTGCGGTCTTTGAGCCATTTTTGAGCGGGTTGATAACCACCAATGTAGAAGTTCCAAGCGACTTCGGGAACGTTGTTGAAATATTGAAGCCCCCCAACCCCCGAAGGAGGAGTTTTCTCGTAGTTGACATACACCTTTCCGGTTGTGTCGGTTGTTTTTTCAAAAAAGATTTTCCCAACTTTATTATCCCCATCTTCAGGGTATTGTGTAATGTATTTTTCCACAATTGGACTTTCTAGTAAATGAATTTGCCTGATTTGTGTTCCTAACTTTACTAAATTCCAAAAACGCTCTTGGGTTTCTTTTATTCCCCCTTTGGGGGTTAGGGGGCTTGGAAACGGCACTCTTGGAAAATCTATTTTTAAAAACTCTTTGTATTTCTCACGATAACTTGGTGAATGAAGTACCGCATAAATGTAATCCAATATATCAAGAGCCCCCAAACCCCCAAAGGGGGCTTCGCCGTTGGGCAACATAGTTGGAATGCCCAAACCTTTCGCAATTTTATTTACAATTTCTACATTCAAATTAGGCGTTCGTTCTTGACCAGTTTCAAATAAATCTTTGTTTTTTTCATCGGGGTAAAGGTAGAGGGGGAAAATACTTGTAATTTCACTCGTTTTATTGGAAACATAAGAACTTTCAATTATTTTATTTGAAATAAAAATATGTTGATACATATCGCCAGCCTTAAATTGTTTGCATAAATTTAAGCCCACATTTTCTCCTTTAATAAAATTTTGCATTACTTTTTCTCTACTTCGTTCTACCAATTTAGTATCAAAATAGACAAAACGATTATCAAAAGGTCTATAACTTATTTTTTTTACAAACCATTCTTCTGCATCAATTGTATAAAATTCGGAAACGGTATTTAGTAAATCTTCCTTTTTTTCATTAATTAAAATTCCGTCTTTTGCAGTAACAATCCCCACATTATTCAAAGGAAACAAATCATTTACCGAAAATCCCTCATCATATTCCTTTTTTACGCCAAAATCTTTTGGTACAAAAAAGAGTTCAGGTGCTTGTGGGTGCAGTTCGGTCCAATTGATGGATGAAAGGGAATTTTCATTCAAAAAATCGTATTTATCTTCTCGCTTGCCATAAAGGTCAAAATGGAATATTTGGGCAGGTTTTTTTTCTTCTGGTTTTGCCATTTTATTTTTTTATTGAATTTAGTATATTTTCTACCGAACAACTATCCATTTTAGTGAAAGCAAACCACTTTTTGCCTAAATCTTTCAACGAAGCCCCTAAATGATAAACGGTGCTTTCGTCAATAATCAAAAAACGGTCGTGGCTTTTGTCAAAGGGTTTCAGTTCAAAATTGCCGTATTGATCGTTGGCTTTTTTTATATCCAATGCCAGTTGTTTGGAGCTGTTTTTTGTGAGTAATGTTACAATTACATTTTTATTTTTCTTGGATAGTTGTGTCAAAGTGCTTTCATCTATATAATTGTCTATCAAATAAATACTCTTTGTTGCCGAACGAATAATTTTAGAAGCCAACTCGTAGGCATCAAATACTTGTCCGTCAAAAAACACGCCTTGGTTGGGAATTTCAGCCGATTGTATTTGCAAGGAAATGGCATTTACCTTTTCGGCAAGATGTTCTACATGGTTTTCAATTCTGTTCATTCGTTGATTTATAGCATAACCTTTTAGTAGATAGTCTCTTAAAACATTGGTCGCCCATATTCGGAATTGTGTGCCTTGCTTTGATTTTACTCTATAACCTACAGATATGATAACATCTAAATTGTAATACTCAATCTGTCGTTCTATGGTTCTTCCTCCTTCTTTTTGAACTGTCGCAAAATTTGCGACAGTTGCACTTTTTTGGAGTTCTTCTTCTATGAATACATTATTGATGTGTTTGCCAATAGTTTTCACATCTCTACCAAATAATAAGGATATTTGTTGTCGATTCAGCCAAACGGTTTCATTTTCTAATCTTACCTCAATATGGTCGGGAAGTTCGTTTGGGCTATAAAGAATAATTTCATTTTTCATGCTATTTCATTTTCATTTTAAATCTCAATTTTATCTATCTCCTTCATAATTCTATCCGTCTCACTTAATGCCACGATGATTTTCTGATAATGCAAAATATCTTCGTAACTCAATTCACGGTCTTTGCGGTCTTTGAGCCATTTTTGAGCAGGTTGGTAACCACCAATGTAAAAGTTCCAAGCGACTTCGGGTACATTCGAAAAGTATTGGGTATCGTTAATGTACACATGACCGTTTTTATACGTTGGTTTTTTAACCACATTATCCCCATCTTCGGGATAACCTGTAATGTACTTCTCTACAATTGGACTTTCTAACAAATGTATTTGGCGAAGTTCACCGCCTAATTGAACCAATTGCCAAAACGTTTCTTTATCTTTAGGATAAGGCACTCTGGGAAAATCTATTTTTAAAAATTCTTTGTATTTTTCTCGATACGTTGGCGAATGCAAAACCGCATAGATGTAATCTAAAATATCAATGGGTAAAAGCCCCCCAGCCCCCAAAGGGGGAGTTGTTGCAACACGGGTTATTCCCCCTTCGGGGGTTAGGGGGCTAAACGTTAACCCCAAACCTGTTGCAATTTGATTAACAATTTCCATGTTTAAATTAGGCGTTCGTTCTTGACCAGTTTCAAATAAATCTTTGTTTTTTGAATCAGGGTAAAGGTAGAGGGGGAAAGTATATCCAGAACCATATCGACCAGCAGTACCGGTTAGATTAAAATCATTAGGATTTTTTGTACATAGAATATATTTCCAATCATCTGCACATTGTCTTGCTACAACTAGACCTACATTCTCACTTTTAATAAAATGTTTCATTATGTCTATTCTTGGAGAATTAATCCAATGTTCATTTTTTTCAAACTTATACATGAATTTTATATCAAAAGGTCTGAAATATATTTTCATTATTCCTTTTGATTTTGCGATTTTCAAATCCTCAATTCTACCTTCTTTTGATATTCTTCTACTATCTTTTATTTTGAACTCATCATATGGATTTTTAGATAATAAGATTTGCTCAGTTTGTCTAATAAGTTCTTCTTTTTCATTAAAAATTGTTAAAGCATCATTTGCAGTTACAATACCAGAAGCAGAGTCATTGAAAATTTCATTTACTTTAAATCCATTTTCATAATCATTCCTGCCTTCATCATTTTTCGGCACAAAAAAGTAATTTGGAGCATTATATTCTAACTCTTTAAAATCAATACTTTTCAAAGAATTTTCAGATAGAAAATCATATTTCAATTCTCTTTTACCAAATAAATCAAAATGAAAAACTTTGCCTAATTCTTTTTCTTTTTTCTTTCCTGTTTTTATAAAAATATTAATTGAAACGCCTTGTTGAATGTCAAAAACATTTACATCAGCACTTCCATCAGGTGCGGTTTCTTTTTTCTTGCTGTTTCCGTGTAAATCTATGGTATAAATTTTGTCGTAGGTTTTCAATAAATGCCAACGCATACCTCTAAAGGTTGGGTTGTCTAAAAAACCGTGTGGGTTGATAAATGCCAAAACACCGCTTCCGTTTTTTTCTATAAAATGCTGTCCAAAACGTAAAAATTTCACGTAATCATCATTTAGCCAATGTTTTCTTTCGTTAAAATGAACGCCATCAACATACTTATAATCATCAATTAAATCAGAAATCCATTTTCCATTGTTTGAAGAAATGCCACTGTAAGGTGGATTACCAATAATAACCATCACGGGCGTATCTCGTTTTATCTCATTGGCTTGGTTACTTTCGTCAGATAGCCACGAACTAAAAAGGGTTTGTGTGTCGGGGTGGGCTTCTTCTAAACTGTTGGTTAAGAAAATTTTTAATCGCTGTTGCTCAGCTCCCCCTTCGGGGGTTGGGGGGCGGTAACCTGTTTCGGTCAATAGCATATCCATTTTAAGGTGTGCCATGGCATAACTCGCCATTAATAATTCAAAACCATTTAAACGAGGGATAAGGTCGTTGGTTACATACTTGCTCCAAATACCTTGTTGTCCTTCAAACTTTTTGTAAATGTGCTTTACCACCTCGGCAAGAAACGTTCCTGTTCCTGTGGCTGGGTCTAGTATTTGCACTTTGTGGATTAGCCCCCCAGCCCCCGAAGGGGGAGTTTTGTTGGTAGCTCCCCCTTTGGGGGTTGGGGGGCTTATTTTGCTAGTATCGGCTAATCCTTGGGGCAAATTGAACTCGGTTTTTAAAATATCGTCAACGGCACGCACAATAAAGTTTACCACAGGTTGCGGGGTGTACCAAACGCCTCGAGCCTTTCGCAATGCGGGGTTGTATTCGCCCAAAAAGGTTTCATAAAAATGCACCACAGGGTCTTCTTGTTTGGTGCTTTTTCCAAAGTTTTTCATAATCGTAGCCACATCACTAGCCAAGAAAATACTCACCAACTCATCTACAATCCACACCAAGCGGTTGTCTAAATCGTAACCCGCAATATCCTGAAATAATTTTCTCAAAAACGGATTAGACTTAGGGATTAATCGAGCAGCTTCCTCACGAGAAAAGTCAAGTAGCGTAGGGTCGTGATAGCGTGCTGCAAACATTCCATAAGCAATAGTTTGGGCATAAATATCAGCAAAAGCTTTATTATCAATATCATGAATCAGCATCTGTTGAAACGACAACATTTGCGATTTTATTTGTGATCGTTTTTGGTCTATATCATCTTGATGCAATGATTTTTCAATAACATCTGCCATCAACTTCGCTTTTCCTGCCATCATTTGTGCCAATTTGGTAGGCGATTTAATGGTTTGAGAAACAGTAAGCGAAAAATTTTTAATTAAATTGGTAAAAGTTTCTAAATTTTCAGGAATGGGTACAATCGCACCATTTTCTACTTTTGCAATGGCTATTTTAGTTACAAATTCTCCTTCTTTATAAAAATGAAAATCCATATAATCTGTAAAAATCAAGTTGGTTAACCCTGATTTGTAGCGGTCAAACTGTTCTTTCAATGTTTTGCTCCCCAAGTCCACACCAATGTCTTTGGCTTCAATGTATCCAATAGGCACATCTTTGCGAGTTAGCACATAATCGGGAGCACCACAATCTACACGAGCGGGTTCGTTGGTAACCAGAATGTCTGGCAAAATTGCCATGATTAGATTTTGAAGGTCGCCACGGTACGAATGTTCACGGGCATTCCCCGTTTTGTAAAGGGTATTAATTTTGTCAATATATTGTATAAGCGTCATAGTATAAATTAAGATTTTCTCGATGACAAATATAAACAAATAGTCTATAGGATTTATCTTTACATTTATTGTTCAATTCAAAAACACCCAATATTTTTTAGGTATCGGGGGGTTAGGGTTAAAATGGTTTTTTGTAAAATCAAAGGACCTTGGTTTTAGAAACCAAATAAAAAATTAGCTTTCTAAATCCGCCACCCATTCCATCCAAACATCCTGCGTCAGATAAGGGATTTTGTTGAGGTCGCAAATGGACATAGTGTGTCCGGTGCCGCCTGTTTTGGGGTTTTGTTCGTCGTCATAAAAAAAGGCAAAAGTAGTAGGAGCCACACCCGATTGGGTTCCGGTAACCTTGACCGTATCCCGAATAATATAAGCCGCTTTTATCGAAAACCGATCTTTGGTACCGCCTACATATTTGTCTATCAACGACTTGGTTTTTTTGTTGTTTTTGGATTGATAGACCACCGCTTCTTCCTGGACCCAATTGATCTCGTCTAGCGAAATGGTTTTGTATGCATTATTTTGCTTTTGGCGGTGGTTGGTATAAGGCGTAATCACCTGCAAACGCTCGGGTGCAACTGCCAAAACCCCTTGCGAAAAGTAAAAATCGGCCCCATCGGCATTGCCACTTCTAAAGGTTGCCAAAGGTAGTTTTTGGGCCAAAATTTGCCCCAATTGAATCAATTTTTCTTTGTCGTTTTCCAAAATAGTACGTTTTCCTTCGAGTAGGATAATGGCATTTTGGTTTTCAAATTCGGTGCAAAATTGGGCTAAAGTCATGTTCATTGTTTTTATTTTCAGCAAAGGTAAATCTGCAATACGACAAACGATGTCAAAATTAAATTTTTTTAGGAACTTTCTTTGCGTCTCTGTGCCTTTACGTGAAACTGAACTCAAAAAGTCGCAAAGACGCAAATGATTTTGAAATCAATAGTACCATTTTCGAGAACAAGTGTTGTTTACTTATACCAAATATATTTGGTATTATTAAAAAATCACATTTAGAATGGGCTAGATTCAACTAAATTATGCTATTGCATTTTCAAAAAGGCTTGTTTTCAGCTGATATTTGCTTACTTTTGCATTTGGAATATCTTATTTGATATTTTTTTTTAAATTAAATCCAGCAACAAAAAATGGAATTACCAAAGTTTTTACTCGGCGACAACACCGATTTTCCCGACGATATTTTCGTTATACATTTAGATTATCCTCGTTTTATCATCAATTTGAAAGATGATGAAGTCGAATTTTTAGAAGAACCAGACGATTTGGACGAAGCCGAATTGGAACAAGAAATGGAAGGGCTTATTGAAGAAGCCAACCATTTTTATGACCGAGAAATCCAACGTTACGAAGCCTAAATTGTATTCCTATATTCCTTATTTTTTGAAACATTTTTTATGATTACTGTAAACGACATAGCCGTAGAATTTGGCGGCACCACCCTTTTTAGCGAAGTTACTTTTGCTATCAATGAAAACGACAAAATAGCCCTTATGGGCAAAAATGGAGCGGGAAAATCAACCCTTCTGAAAATAGTTGCTGGCGAAAATAAACCTACTCGTGGAGTCATTTCGGCCCCAACTGATGCGGTGATTGCTTACTTGCCTCAACATTTGCTTACTGCCGACAATTGCTCTGTTATGGAAGAAACTTCCAAAGCTTTTGCAGAGGTATTGAACATGAAAAAAGAGATAGACGAAATTAATGAACAATTGACCATTCGTACAGATTATGAGAGTGATGCTTATATGAAATTGATTGAACGAGTATCGGAATTATCTGAAAAATATTACTCTATTGAAGAAGTGAATTACGAAGCCGAAGTAGAAAAAGTATTGAAAGGATTGGGATTTGAAAGAGAAGATTTCAACAGAATGACGTCTGAATTTTCAGGTGGATGGCGTATGCGAATTGAATTGGCAAAAATATTATTAAAAAAACCCGATTTGATTTTGCTTGATGAGCCTACCAACCACATGGATATTGAAAGCATTCAATGGTTAGAAGATTTTTTGATTAATCAAGCTAAAGCTGTAATGGTTATTTCGCACGATAAAACTTTTGTAGATAACATAACCAACCGAACGATTGAAGTAACCATGGGTCGAATTTATGACTACAAAGCCGTATATTCTGAATATTTGGAATTGCGAAAAGACAGACGTATTCACCAACAAAAAGCGTATGATGAACAACAAAAATTTATTGCTGAAAATCAAGCATTTATAGACCGATTTAGAGGCACTTTTTCCAAAACAGAATCCGTGCAATCCCGTGTGAAAATGCTAGAAAAAATAGTATTGGTAGAAGTTGATGAAGTAGATACCTCAGCTTTAAAATTGAAATTTCCACCATCACCACGTTCTGGGCAATACCCTGTTGTGGTGGAAGGATTATCTAAAAAATACGGAGATCATGTGGTGTTTAAAGACGCCAATATGGTGATAGAACGCGGGCAGAAAGTCGCTTTTGTGGGTAAAAATGGTGAAGGAAAATCAACCATGATCAAAGCGATAATGGGCGAAATTGATTTTGAAGGAAAATTAGAAGTAGGACACAATGCTCAAATTGGTTATTTTGCTCAAAATCAGGCGGCTCTTTTAGATGGTGAGCTTACTATTTTTGAAACTATTGACCAAATTGCTGTGGGCGATGTACGAACCAAAATCAAAGATTTACTAGGAGCATTCATGTTTAAAGGTGACGATATTCAGAAAAAAGTAAAAGTGCTTTCGGGAGGAGAAAAAACCCGTTTGGCCATGATAAAATTGCTTTTGCAGCCCGTAAACGTTTTGATTTTGGATGAGCCAACCAACCATTTGGACATGAAAACCAAAGATATTATCAAAGATGCCTTGAGAGATTTTGATGGCACATTAATTTTGGTTTCGCACGACCGTGATTTCCTTGACGGATTGGCAACCAAAGTTTTTGAATTTGGACACAAACGGGTAAAAGAACATTTTGAAGACATCAAAGGGTTTTTGGCATACAAAAAAATGGAAAATTTACGAGAAATTGAAAAGTAATTCATATTTTATTAAATTAGCCTCCAAAAAATATTTATTGTTTTAAAATTCAACTTTTTTATTCTTTTTCCATGTCAAAACAACTTATCAATCAATATTATAACCAACGTGATAATTTAAAACGGGTTGGTGTAACTAACGAAATGGCTATCAAACAGCCTTTTGATAATTTGTTGTTGAATTTAGCTTCGGCAAAGCATTATGTGTATGCAACTGAAGTTACGATTAAAAATGAAAACGGAAAAAATGTGCGTCCAGACGGAATTTTAATGAATGAACTTCGTATTCATAAAGGCTATGTAGAAAGTAAAGATACTAATGATACGCTCGACGAAGAAATAAACAAAAAATTATATAAAGACGGTTATCCAAAAAACAACATCATCTTTCAAGACAGTATTGTAGCGGTTTTGATTCAAAATAATGTTGAAATTGCCCGTGTAGAAATGGCAGATGCTGCTGAATTGGAAAAAATTCTCAACCAATTTATCGATTATGTTCCTGAATATATTGAAAAATTTAATGAAGCATTAGAAAAGTTTAAAGAAGATATCCCCGTTATTGTGGCTACGTTGCGTCAAACAATAGATTTAGAATATACTAAAAACGAAGCTTTTATAACAGGATTTAAAGTTTTTTTTGAAATGTGTCAAAAAGAAATCAATCCACATATTGCAAAAGAGGACATCAGAGAGATGATTATTCAGCATATTTTGACTGAAGATATTTTTAAAGCCATTTTTGATGAAGCTGATTTTCATCACGAAAATAATATTGCACGACAATTGGAAATATTGGTGAATACTTTTATGACAAGAGCCATGCGTTTGAATCAGTTAAGTGGTATTAATCATTATTACAAAACCATCAATACACAAGCAGCTCTTGTGGCAGACCATCACGAAAAACAAAAATTTCTGAAAATAGTTTACGAAAATTTCTATAAAGTTTATAACCCCAAAGGAGCTGATAAGCTCGGAGTGGTTTACACACCTAATGAAATTGTACGATTTATGGTGGAAAGTACCGATTATTTATTGCTCAAGCATTTTAATAAACAATTGACAGACAAAAATGTTCATATTCTAGATCCAGCCACAGGAACAGGCACTTTTATTACCGATATTATCGATTATATACCTTCACAATATATAGAACACAAATACAAACACGAAATTTTCGCCAACGAAGTTGCTATTTTACCCTATTATATTGCCAATTTGAATATTGAATATACATACAAACAAAAAATGAAAAAGTATATTGAGTTTCCAAATTCTTGTTTTGTAGATACGTTAGACAATATTGATGGGTTAAAATACGAAGGCAAACAAGGCAATATCTTTGGTTTTAGTTCCGAAAATGCCGAACGAATCAAACGCCAAAACGAGCAAAAAATTTCGGTAATTATTGGAAATCCGCCCTACAATGCCAACCAAATAAACTTTAACGACAACAATAAAAACAGAGAATATCCTGATATTGATGAACGTATCAAAAATACTTATGTTAAAAAATCTATAGCTCAAAAAACAAAAGTATATGATATGTATGCAAGGTTTTATAGATGGGCTACTGATAGATTGGAGAATAATGGTGTGATTGCATTTATCACCAATCGTTCTTTTATAGACAGTAAAACTTTTGATGGTTTTAGAAAAAGTATTCAAGACGAATTTGATTTTTGCTATATTGTTGATTTAAAAGGAGATGTTCGTGGAAAAAACAAAGATGTTGCTGCAAAATCAAATGTTTTTGGAATAAGAACGGGTGTTGCTATATTGTTTTTAATCAAAAAAGAAAATGAAATTAATGCATATCAGGAAGAAATAAAAATTAAATATGTAGAAATTTCAGACGATTTACCTAAAAAAGAAAAATTAGCATTTTTGACAAACCATAAATTCAGTCAATTAGTTTTTAAATCGGTTATTTCAAACAAAAATAACGATTGGATCAATCAAGCGGATAATTCAGAATGGCAAGATTATGTTCAATTAGTGAGTAAAAATGCCAAATTAGGCAAAGGAAACGAAACAATTTTCACTTTGTATGCTTATGGTACATCAACTAATAGAGATGAATGGGTATATGATTTTAGTTCAAAAAACTTACTTTCGAAAGCAAAATTTTTGTCTAAAGAATACAATTCGTTTGTAAAAAACAATGAATTGAAAACTACTATAAAATTAAGCAGAGATTTACAAAATAAGTTTAAAAGAAAATTAAAGTCAAAATTTGATAAAAATTTAATAAAACAAGTAACGTA
Organism: Flavobacterium branchiophilum NBRC 15030 = ATCC 35035; assembly: GCF_002217205.1. GTDB lineage: Bacteria > Bacteroidota > Bacteroidia > Flavobacteriales > Flavobacteriaceae > Flavobacterium > Flavobacterium branchiophilum. The sequence continues at coordinate 13,341 of NZ_MUGT01000068.1, forward strand.
CCGCCCGTTTATAATAAAACAATATTATGCTGAAAAATTGTTTAGCGATGTATTAACTCAAAACCATTATGTATGTTTTGGAAAAAATTTAGATAAACACAATAAAATCATTAATATCATCAACCATTCCAGATTGAATTTTATGGTTTTTTCAACAAAATCACTTTGTGATGCCAGTTTTTGTGGCGAAGGAACTCCTAATATTTCGTTGTATAGATATGATGAAAACGGCAACCGCCACGACAACATCACCGATTGGGGTTTAAGTCAGTTTCAAGTACATTACGCACCAACTCTGTCAAAGTTCAAAACTTTGACAGAGTTTCCAAACGGAATTACAAAAGAAGCCATTTTCTATTATACGTATGCGGTGTTGCACAATCCAGAATACCGCAAAAAGTATGAGTTAAATTTAAAACGAGAGTTTCCTCGTTTGCCTTTTTACGACGATTTTTTCAAATGGGTGGCTTGGGGAAAACAATTAATGGATTTGCATATTAATTATGAAACCGTTGAACCATTTGACTTGCAAGTAGTTGATAATACGCATCTTGTGAAAGACAAAAATTATAAACTCAAAGTAAAACTAAAAGCCGATAAAACAAACAATATCATCGCCATAGACGAACACACTTTTATACACGGCATTCCTCAAAGTGCTTGGTTGTATAAATTAGGCAATCGCTCAGCAATTGAATGGGTTTTAGACCAATACAAAGAAAAAAAATACAGCGACAAAACCATTGCTGAACAATTTGACACCTATCGTTTTGCTGATTATAAAGAATATGTGATTGATTTACTACAAAGGGTTTGCACCGTGAGTGTTGAGACGATGACAATTGTAGAGGGAATGAACCAGGAATAATGCTATTTTTTGAAAATGATTATCAATAGATAATTTTGAAGGTATATTATAAACACATGTTATAAAGGACATACTTTTTCCTATATGTTTAAACATAGTTATTTGATTATCAGTTCAAATTCAATAGGGCAGTGATCGGATATTTTTCGGGCCTCTTGTAGGTTTTCAAAACGGGTATAGAAATCCACAACAGCTGCTTTTTTTACCTCAAAAAAAGCCATGTCGCAAAAAGCATTGTCAAATTCCGATGCCAAACAATCATTTTCTGCCTTACACGACTGTCTTAAACTTGTTTTTTGATTGACAAGAATAGGAGCAAATCCCATTTTTTTCAAAGGATAAAATACCGAATGTGATTGTGGACAGTTGAAATCACCCATCAATACAAGATGTAATGCTGGATATTTTTGAGGCAAATATTTAAAATATTTAATCTCTTTTTCGGGCTGTTTGCTTTTTGTAATGGCATGAAAACTGGCCACAGTAAATCGTTTTCCTGCTTGCTCAAATGTGGCAAAATAGGGTTCTCGGTCTATTTCTTGTTCAAAAAAAGATTCGAGCCATGCCTTTCCAATCAGTTTTACTTTTTTTGTTTTCCAAAAAAACGCATAACGCTCTGTTTTATAAGCACTACTCGAAGTAGGATTGCTAATGCTGTAATCCCATTTCGATCCTGTTCTATTCAAGGCATCAGCAAGTTTTGCTACTGCGGGAGCACCACCATATCCTGCAACCACTTCCTGAATGGCAACTATGTCGGCATGTTTGATGGTTTCGGCCATAAACAAAATGGCTTCTTCTGTTTTGGATTGACCAAAATTTTCCAAGTTCCAAGAAATTATTTGTACTTGCGAATATAACGAATGGGGCAACCCAAAAAAGAGTAGCAGCAATAGATAAAGGGTTTTCATTTGTGGTATTTTTAAAAAAGTATCAAAAAAAACCCCAATTTTTCAAATTGAGGTTTTTTAGTGTAAGTAAGTCTAAATTGTGGTTGATAAAACGTTATTTTACTTTATTAAGTACTGCTTTGAATGCTTCAGGATGATTCATGGCCAAATCGGCAAGAACCTTACGATTCAATTCGATGTTGTGCTTTTTCAATTTCCCGATAAATTGAGAATAAGACATTCCTTCCAATCTAGCTCCAGCGTTGATACGTTGAATCCATAAAGCACGGAAATTTCTTTTATTCTGTTTTCTATCGCGGTAAGCATAAACCATGGCTTTTTCTACCGCATTTTTTGCAACTGTCCAAACGTTTTTACGACGACCAAAGAAACCTTTGGCTTGCTTCATTATTTTTTTTCTACGTGCTCTTTTAGCAACTGAGTTTACCGATCTTGGCATAATTTTTATTGTTTTTTTGAAATAAGGCGACTTGAATTGAATCAAAAGTACTTTAAAAAGCCCATCCCAAGGTTATTTAAAATTGTTTTTAACCTAAAGAATTTAAAAAGTTGTTGGTTATTGGTTGTTGGTTGTCGGAAATGAATCCATCAACTATCAACTGTCAACTATCAACCATTTAGATGATTCTTAATTGTTGTTTGATGCTTCTCTCATCTGTTGGGTGTACCAATGCAGAGTGTGTTAAAGCTAATTTACGCTTTTTAGATTTTTTTGTCAAAATATGACTTTTAAAAGCATGCTTTCTTTTAATTTTTCCAGAACCAGTAACTTTAAAACGTTTCTTGGCACTAGATTTGGTTTTCATTTTAGGCATTTTTCCTAGATTTTTATAATTTATTCTTACTTACTTTCTTTTTAATTCCATACCACCTTTTCAATTAAAAAAAGGGGATAATTATGGGTTCTCTATTATGCTATCAAAATAATTTGTACAGCAAACATTGTTATAGAGTAGGGTAGTGGGAACTACTTTTTCTTCTTTGGTGCAATAAACATAATCATACGTTTACCCTCCAAAACAGGCATGGCTTCTACTTTGCCAAATTCTTCTAAATCTGTTGCAAGTCTCAAAAGTAATATCTGCCCTTGGTCTTTATATATAATAGACCTTCCCTTAAAAAACACAAAAGCTTTTAATTTTGATCCCTCTTTTAGAAATTTCTCGGCATTTTTTCTCTTGAACTCATAATCATGTTCATCAGTTTGAGGTCCAAATCTAATTTCTTTAACTACAATCTGGGTTGATTTAGCTTTCAATTCTTTATCACGCTTCTTTTGCATATACACAAACTTTTTATAGTCCATGATTTTGCAAACTGGTGGTTCTGCATTTGGAGAAATTTCAACCAAATCCAACTCAAACTGATCGGCTAATCGCAAAGCATCGGCTATTTTAAATACTCCTGGCTCCACATTATCGCCCACAAGACGTACCTCTGGTACTCGAATAAGATTGTTTATTCGGTGTGCGTCTTTCTTCTCTACTCGAGGTTGATAACCTCTATTGCTTCTTATTGCTATGACTTTAAAATTTAAGTTAAACTGTAAATACTTTCAATGTTTTTTTAATCTCTTCGTTTACAATGTCTGCAAATGCAGCTACTGTAACCGTAATGTTGCCTTTTCCTTCTTGTCCATGACGACGTATCGAAACCGTACCATTTTGTGCCTCTTCCTCGCCTACTATCAACATAAACGGGGTTTTTTGCATTTCGGCATCTCTTATCTTCTTGCCTATTGTTTCATTCCTGTTGTCTATCAGGCTGCGAATTTCGTGATTTTCTAGCAATTCCAAAACTTTTTTTGCATAATTTTCATATTTCTCACTCAAAGACAAGATGATAGCCTGCTCTGGCATCAACCATAATGGAAAATTACCAGCCGTATGCTCCAACAATATTGCTATAAATCGCTCCATCGAACCAAAAGGGGCTCTATGTATCATCACTGGTCGATGCAATTTATCATCTGCTCCTTTATAGGTCAAATCAAATCGCTCAGGCAAATTATAATCCACTTGAATAGTTCCCAACTGCCATTGTCTGCCCAAGGCATCTTTCACCATAAAATCCAATTTCGGGCCATAAAACGCTGCTTCGCCTCCTTCTATTACATAATTCAATCCTTTATCTCTAGCCGCATTAATAATGGCTTGCTCTGCCTTTTCCCAGTTTGCAACACTTCCAATATACTTTTCGGGCTGTTCTAAATCCCTAACCGAAACCTGAGCCGTAAAGTCCTCAAATCCCAACGAACCAAAAACATACAAAACCAAGTCTATAACCTTCTTAAACTCTTCATCCAATTGCTCTGGAGTACAAAATATATGTGCATCATCCTGTGTAAATCCTCTAACACGTGTCAAACCATGCAACTCGCCACTTTGTTCATATCTATAAACCGTCCCAAATTCAGCATATCGCTTAGGTAAATCTTTATAAGACCAAGGTTTTGTATTGTAAATCTCACAATGATGAGGGCAATTCATCGGCTTCAACAAAAATTCCTCCCCCTCTGCTGGCGTATGTATCGGCTGAAAACTATCTGCCCCATATTTAGCATAATGACCAGACGTAACATACAATTCCTTCTGACCTATGTGCGGTGTTACAACTTGCTCATATCCTGCCTTCTTTTGTGCCTTTTTCAAAAACTGTTCCAATCTGTCTCTCAAAGCTGCCCCTTTTGGCAACCACAACGGCAAACCTTGCCCCACACGCTGTGAAAACGCAAACAACTCCAATTCCTTACCCAATTTTCTATGATCTCTACGCTTGGCCTCTTCCAATAATGCCAAATATTCCGTCAAATCTTTCTGCTTCGGAAACGAAATACCATACACCCTTGTCAATTGCTTATTCTTCTCATCTCCCCTCCAATAAGCCCCAGCAACACTCATTATTTTCATCGCCTTTATCAAACCCGTATTCGGTATATGACCACCCCTACACAAATCCGTAAAACTAGCATGATCACAAAACGTAATCGTACCATCTGCCAAATTCGATATCAACTCCGTCTTATACTCATTATCCTTATACACCTCCAACGCTTCCAATTTACTCACTGGACGCATCTTAAACTCATGCTTCTCCCTCGAAATCTCCAAAACACGATCCTCTATCATCTTAAAATCCGCATCCGTAATCTTCTGATCACCAAAATCCACATCATAATAAAACCCATTATCTATTGCAGGACCTAGCGTAAGCTTTATCCCTGAATACTTCTCCTCCAAAACCTGAGCCATCACGTGCGACGTAGAATGCCAAAAAGCCTTTTTACCTTCCTTATCATTCCAAGTATATAAAACCAAAGACCCATCCGTTCGCAAAACCGTACTCGTCTCAATAGTTTCACCTTCAAATTTTGCCGAAATAACATTCCTAGCAAAACCTTCACTAATACTTTTTGCAACATCCATGGCACTCACACCACGCTCAAACTCCCTAACCGACCCATCGGGCAACGTAATCTTAATCATCTAAAATATGCTTTTCATTTGAACGGCAAATATAAACAATACACCAAATAAAACAATACATTAAATAAACAATTTTTCAATCTACAATCACCTATATATATAGGTAACCCCAAAATATAAACAATAGGAGCAGTGCCCTACGGTTTACAAAGAGCCATATTCCCGCTTTCCGTTACAATCTTTTGTTTTTTAAAGAAAAAAACAAAAGGATTTCCACTACAATCGGGGCTATTTTAGGGAGTACCTTTTTTTCAAACCAAAACCAGGGGTTAAAAGAAGAGAGAAATATGCTGTAACATATTGAAAACGAGGTATAATAAAAAAAAAGCAAAAAAAAGGTTAAAAAAAGCTTGTATAAGCCAAAAGAAGTGCTACCTTTGCACCCGCAATAAGCGATAAGCATTTTTGAAATAAGGGTAAAAAAAAGATTTAAAAAAAGTCAAAAAAAGTTTGCCAGAATAAAAAAAAGGTTTACCTTTGCACCCCGCAAAAGAGCGATAAAAAATTTGAAATGACGGCAAAAAAAGATTTAAAAATAAATCAAAAAAAGTTTGCCAGAAACAAAAAAGTTATTTACCTTTGCACCCCGCAAAAGAGCGATAAAAAATTTGAAATCACGGCAAAAAAAGATTTAAAAATAAATCAAAAAAAGTTTGCCAGAAACAAAAAAGATTATTACTTTTGCACCCGCTTCGAGAGGGGCGAAAAATAAGAAGAAATGTTCATAGACATATTGAATTGACAGCCGTTTTAACAGCAATGTTAAAACACAAAAAAAAGAGAGTAAGCGTTTAGTAAAATGACGTACATCGCAAATAAT
>NZ_MUGT01000069.1 GCF_002217205.1 Flavobacterium branchiophilum NBRC 15030 = ATCC 35035
CAACTTCAGAGTTTTGAATGGTAGTATGTTGTGCCTTGCTAGAAATACTAAATACGGCTCTGTGTGCAATATCAGAATTGTAAGTACCCCAATCTGCTGATTTAAAATTGCTAAATGTATTGTTTCTGCCATATATATTATGCACATAATATTCTGTAACACTTGCTGTTTGTAGGCTGAAATTTGAAAAAATATTATCTGAAACATCATCATAAATTAATTGCCCGCTTTGTGTAGATTCTTGTAAATTAGTAGAATCAAAAAAGATTCCTCTTACCACTCTAGCAAAATTTACATTTGTAAAAACATTATCATGAATGCGAGCACCAGAAACAGCACCTTTTCTAAATGTTATGCCTGTGTGCAACCCTTTTATTACAATGTTAGAAAATTTATTATAACCCACATCTTTGTATTGACCATCTAGTACAATGCCTCTAGCAGCTACATTAGTTTGTGTAGTGCTTCCATACAAAGCTTTATGACCAATGTATAGATTTTCAAAAGTATTATGGTAATTGTCAATTTCTCTTGAAACACCATTTGGATCATTTGCTGTTACTGTTGCGTCTTGTGCTACATATATACCTGTGCCAGAACCTTCTATATGAATAGCAAGATTTTTTATGGTATTGTAATGTGATCTTACTTCAAAAATATTACCAGTGTAGCCACCCGCTGGATTAATTTTTGTACCGAAACCTTCGCCTTCTATGGTTATGTTACCAGTTGCATTAATATGAGTCGAACCATTTGTGTTGTCAATTATAATGGCATTATTTACAAAATACTCTCCTTCAAGGATAATAATTCTTTGAAAATTCCAAGTTAATGCTTGATTAACAGCTTCATTTAAGTATTTAAATTCACCTGTACTTGCATTTGTTGTATTAGCACTATTTACTTGATACATTTTATATTCCGATGGTATTTGAAAACTATTTGTTTTTGAGGCTGCGTAATTATTTGTGTTATAATTTATTGTAGAAGAAATTACTAGAGTAGGACCTACGTCACCTGTTTGTGCTAGCATTAATGTTGAAAAAAACATACCCAAAAGTATGAATTTTAAATTGTAAAATTGTGTTTTCATGTTTCTAAAATTTATATTAATAATTGGTTACTGTATTCCCTTGATTGATAAGCGTTTGTTTGTCTATAATACCCTGCCCTGTAGCTAAATAGCCGTAAAGTTTGATATGTTTTCCACTTGTTGGATTAATATTTATAAATTGATTTAATACATTATTTACAGCTTCAGACGATGGCGGGTATCTTTCATATTCTATACAATAGTTTAAATTTGGCATTATAATATTATCATTACTTAACCAGTGTAAATAATCAGCACGTACTAGAATAGGGGTGTTAATAATAGAGTTATTACCAGATACGGCAAAATATTTTGTTGTTAAAAGACGAGGTAAATTAACTACACCCGAATAAACCTCCATACCAATAATGTTGCTCATTTCTAATATAGGGAAATTTATTTCTTGATTAATTGGACCATAGTCAATACCAAGATTATTTATTTTTGATAAATTTGGATATTCCAAATTAGTAACATGTATATAATGCTCTAAATTATGAACTTCTCTTAATTCAGGCATATTAAAT
>NZ_MUGT01000007.1 GCF_002217205.1 Flavobacterium branchiophilum NBRC 15030 = ATCC 35035
AAATATATTTGGTATAACCTTTGGCTTGAACCAAAGATATTGTATAATCATTCCAAAAGGCTTTAGCCCAAAAAAGAGCTGCTATTTATTTCGACTAAAGCCTCTAGGTAACTCAAGACATTCAAGTATCGATTGTAAGAATGATTTTTAAATTATTATTCATTCGTTTTTAGCGGATTCCAATCAAAGGATTAAATGAGGATCCTTTGATTCTACAATAATATATAAACACAATTTACAATCGACCTACTAAAAAGGTAGGCTGACCTACGATAAGGGTAGGCTGACCTACTAAAAAGGTAGGCGAGCCTACGAAAAGGGTAGGCGGGCCTACGAAAAGGGTAGGCGGGCCTACTAAAAAGGTAGGCGGGCCTACTAAAAAGGTAGGCAGACCTACGAAAAGGGTAGGCGGGCCTACGAAAAAGGTAGGCGGAGCTACGAAAAGGGTAGGCACTCCGAGCGTAGAAAGAATGACTGTTTTATGTTTAAAAAAATAATCTTAATACATCCTCAAAAAAAAAGAGCCGCTATATTAGCGACTCTTTTTATTTTAAAAAATAATATAATTAGAACTTATAGTTTAATGATAAATTAAACATAGTTCCTAATTGACTAAAGTGGTATCCATCATAAGTCATTTGAGAGTAACGACCGTTGAATGTGATAAGGTTATATTGGTTTCTTATTTGAGCTGGATTATTCATAATTGCTTGACCAGCAGCATTTTCTGCTTTAAATTCCCATTTTGGCAATACATTGAAAATATTGTTAACATTTAATGCTATAGTAATACTTTTTGAAGCATTATAATTGATTCCTAAATCTGTAACCGTTTTTGGAATAAACTCAGTTCTCAAATCGCTACTCATACCATCTTGTTTAAAAGTAGCTTTACCAAAATAAGTGTTATTTAATGAAAAATCAAATTTTCCAATTTTATAATTTGCACCTAAAATATATTTAGATTCAGGTCTTGAAGTAAATGTTAAAGCATTTAATGTAGCTCCAAATGAATTATTTATTACAGGAGAAATTCTTTTGTTTTCGAAAGTTTTATTTCCAGATAAAGTGAAAGATAATTTACCTTCTCCAATCATAATATTACTATAATTAAACACTAAATCTAGGCCAGAAGTTCTAGAGTCAAACGAGTTTGAGAACCAAGCAACACTTCCAAATTGAGTATCAACTTTATCCCCAAGAACAATTCTGTCTTTTACGACAATATTATAATAATCTAATGTAAAATTAAAGTTTTTAGTAGGTTTTGCACCCACTCCAAAAGTAATATTTGTTGATTTTTCAGCATCTAATTGTGGAATCCCTAATTGACGGGCTTGTGGTGATACATTATTAATAATTCCACTAACTTGAATACCTTGTCCTGCTACAAATGAATATTGAGCTTTTTGAGTATAAATTTGATGTAAAGTTGGTGCTCTAAATCCAGTAGAAATAGATCCTCTGAAAGTCAATTTGTCATCCATCAATTTGTATCTTGAACTCAATTTCCAAACGGCATTAGTTCCAAAATCACTATAATTTTCAAAACGTAAAGTACCATTAATTAAGAAATCTTTATTAACATCATAAGCAACATCAAAGTATGCACCTAAATTATAACGATTCCATTTTCCAGAATTTTCTGGTCTATTTCCAGCAAAAGAATCCGCTCCAAGACCTTCGTAAGATGCTTTATCTCCTACTAATACTTCAAAATTTTCAGATCTAAATTCAGATCCAAAACCGATACTAACTTTATCAGATAAGACTTTTGAAACATCAATATTTCCTACGATATGGTTAAAACTAGTTCCTCCCGGTTTAAATGTAATAGGAGAATTTTCTCTGTATATATTTTGACCATTTGCATCTAAAATAGTTGAACGGTTTTGTGAATTGGATACAGTATAAATTTGTTGATTTCCACCAATAGTAACACTTGCATCAGTATTCCAACCATTCATGGTAGATTTGTAACCTAATGTAGCATTGTAGTCGTTCAAATCTCCTTCAAAAGTTGGAACATATCCTTTGTATGAAGCAGCAGATCCACCTGCAAACAAATTAGCTAAATAAGGCATAGAAGCTAAATCTCTCCAATAAGGTGTTCTGTAATTAGCAAAAGAGTTTACTTTTTTGTAAACATAAGCAGCATTGTAATATATTTTTGAATGATCAGTTAAATCACTTCCTCCGTTCATTTCAAATTTGGCCGCTGCAGTTTCTGGTGATCCATTGATATTTCCAGCGTCTGGATATTTAGCCAAAAAGGCATTCACTTCTGAAGGCGATGCACCAAAATCAGCAATTTCACCATCTGCATTTACAGTACCGGGTCTGTTTGCTAAAGTTACTTTTGAGAAATCGATGGTGTAGTTGATAAACCCTTTTTCGCCAACAGTTGTTCCGTTGTTGATACTAAAACCTAACATTTTACCATCTCCTTTTCCAGTAATACCAGAACGAAAAGTGGTAGATCCACCTGTGGTACTTTTTTTCAAGATGATGTTCATTACACCAGCAATAGCATCAGAACCGTATTGTGCAGATGCCCCATCTCTTAAAATTTCAACTCTCTCGATAGCGTCTGTTGGAATAGCCGAAATATCAGCTCCTGTTTCACCACGTCCTGGAGACGTTTGAACATATACCAATGAGCTCATGTTTTTACGTTTACCATTTATCAAAACCAAGGTTCTACTAGGTCCCATGTTACGAATTTCATAAGGATCCAATAATGATGTTGCATCATTTACTGGAGTTTGAACCGTGTTGAACGATGGAATTTTGTATTGCAACGCTTTATCAAAAGTGGCCTGACCGGTAGAGTTCAAGTCTTTTGCAGACAATACATCTACTGGCAAAGCCGATGTAGTGTTGCTTCGTGGTGCCGTTCTTGTACCTACTACTACAATTTCGTCCAATGATTGTCCGCCTTCTTCTGAAAGGGTTACATTGATAACTCCGTTTGTTGATTTTCTTTCAACTTTTGCATAGCCTACATAGCTAAATACTAGTGTAGCACCATCTTTTACCTTAATTTTGTAGTTCCCATCCAAGTCGGTAGAAACGCCATTTGTTGCTCCTTTTTCGGTAACATTTACCCCTGGAAGTGCGGCTCCAGATTTGTCAGTAACCTTACCACTTACTTCTTTTTGTGCTATAGCAAAAGAGAAATTCAGTAGTAATAAAAATAAAATAATTTTTTTCATAAAAAAATGTATTAATTAATTAATCGATTTAATTCGGATGCAATATTAATTATTTTTTTAACAATAACTTAACTTTTATTTAAAAATTTGTAAATTTGTTCGACAAAATGATTATTAAACCAATTTTTATACATTTTGTGAATTAAAATTGAAACGTATAATAGTTTAATTAAGAATTTTTCAAAAAATGCTAAAATAAAACGATGTTTTAAAATCCAAATTTATTAGTATATATTTGCACAATAAAATTATAAATCACTAACAACTATTTTTTTAAATAGAAAAATTGAAAAAATGAAAGCAGGAATTGTAGGATTACCAAATGTAGGGAAATCAACCTTATTTAATTGTTTGTCAAACGCAAAGGCACAAAGTGCCAATTTTCCATTTTGTACGATAGAACCCAACATTGGAGTAGTAAATGTGCCAGACCCCCGAATAGAAAAATTGGAAGCTCTTGTAAAACCAGAGCGTGTTCAAATGGCCACCGTGGATATTGTAGATATTGCAGGATTGGTAAAAGGAGCTAGCAAAGGCGAAGGCTTAGGCAATCAATTTTTAGGTAATATTAGAGAATGTAATGCTATTATTCATGTTTTGCGTTGTTTTGATAATGACAATATTGTTCACGTGGATGGCAACGTGAATCCTATTAGAGACAAAGAAACTATTGATATAGAATTGCAATTGAAGGATTTGGAAACCATCGAAAAACGATTGGAGAAAGTAAAACGTGCTGCTAAAACAGGTAATAAAGAGGCCCAAGCCGAAGAGGCATTGCTTAATAGAATAAGAGAAGCCCTTTTGCAAGCCAAATCGGCAAGAACCGTAGTGCCTCAAAATGCCGATGAAGAAGTTTTGATGGAAGGATTTCAATTAATTACCAATAAACCAGTGCTGTATGTTTGTAATGTTGATGAAAATTCGGCTGTTTCGGGCAATCGATATGTAGATGAAGTAAAAGAGCTAGTAAAAGATGAAGATGCCGAGGTTATTATCCTATCGGTTGGGGCAGAAGCCGATATTACAGAACTTGAAAGTTATGAAGAGCGACAAGTTTTTTTGGAAGACATGGGACTTTCAGAACCAGGATCATCAGTTTTGATAAGAGCAGCATATAAATTACTCAAACAACAAACTTATTTTACAGCAGGTGTGAAAGAAGTTCGGGCCTGGACCATTAATATTGGTGCCACAGCCCCACAAGCTGCAGGTGTTATCCATTCGGATTTTGAAAAAGGATTTATTCGTGCCGAAGTGATTTCGTACGAAGATTTTGTTCATTATGGTTCTGAGGCCAAATGTAAAGAAGCTGGAAAATTTAAAGTTGAAGGCAAAGAATATATTGTAAAAGATGGAGATGTAATGCACTTCCGTTTTAATGTGTAGGTACATTTTATTATTGATGGAAAATATGTTTTTAAAAATCTAAAATGATAAGATATGGTAAAAAAAATCAAAGAAATATTTTCTAATGTATTCAAAGAAAGTAATGTTTATTTTTACTATATTGATAAAAATGGAGATTTTACCAAAACTAATGTAAAAATTATATTGTTTTTTTATTTCTCCATTTCATGTTTTTATTATTTATTAGATTTAAAAAATGCCTATATTGCCTTTTTTGTCAGTTTTTTATTGTTTTTTTTCTTAAATTTATTTAATAAAATCAGTTCACAACATAAATTAATTTTTATAACGATTGTATCAAATACATTATATTGTTATGTTGATTTGTGTTATGGAAAAAAATTTGATTTTTTGGTATATTTTTTTATTACCAATTCTTCAGCAATTATATTTTTGCGGTTTTTTAAATTAGCAGGAGCTTTAACCTTATTATTTTGTATTAATTATTTTTTAAAAGAAAAGTTTAATTATTATGGTTTTGATATTTCAGATACTGTAAATTATGAAAAAACATACTATATTTGGAAAAGTATGGTATATTTTATTGTAATGTTTTATTTGTTTACATTAGCCTTTATGGTTACAAATAGAATAGGACAGGTAATTAATGAGTTTGAACTGAATAACAAAGAACTTATCCTTTCAAGAAACAGACAAAAAGAGTTAGAACAGATTAAAGAATCGTTTTTTGCCACCATAAGTCATGAAATTAGAACTCCTTTAAATGCCATAAAAGGCATTTCAGATTTGCTAATTAAAGAAGAAAAAATTGCAAGAAGTGAATTAGACTTGTTTGAAATCATGAACAATTCAAGCAATCATTTGTTGTCGTTAGTAAATAATTTTTTAGATTTTTCAAAATTAAACGAAGGTAAATTCACTTTAATATATTCTGATTTCGATTTTGAAGAGAATATTAATTTTATTTTTAATATGAATTCAAAGTTGGCATTTGAAAAAAATTTAGTTTATGAAATCAAAAAAAATGGTATCGTACCCAAAAGATTTTATGCTGATAAAAACAGATTAAATCAAGTAATTTTGAACATTTTAAATAATGCCATCAAATACACAGATAAAGGAAGTGTTTCATTACATTATGGAGGTACTTATTCTAAAGATTTTGCTGATATTTTTGATTTAGAAATAAAAATTATGGATACTGGCATTGGAATACATGATATGTATTTAGGTAGTATTTTTGAAACATTTACTAATGTAAACCGTACATCAGAGGATAGCGTTGGTTTAGGATTGTCAATCTCAAAAGGATTAATAGAATTGATGAAAGGCAAAATAAAAGTAGAAAGTATGTTGTCTAATGGATCCACTTTTACTATAAAATTACCTTTAAAAATTTCTAATGAGCCTAAATTAAATATTTCAAAAATTGATTTTTCTGATAAATTAATACATAAAAAATTAAAAATACTAATTGTAGATGACAATAAAATAAATGTTATGGTTATTACCAGACAGTTAGAAAAAGCCATCAAAAAAGCAGAAGTTCATGTAGCAAATAATGGGGTAGAAGCAATAGATCAAGTTGAAAAAAATTATTATGATTTGATACTTATGGATTTGATGATGCCCCTAATGGGCGGAATAGAAGCTACCAAAATCATTAGAAGACATACAGATAATTTCAAAAAACACACTCCTATAATAGCACTAACGGCTAATGTTGAAGAAAAAGCTTTGGAAAAATGTTATCAAATTGGAATGAATGATTATATAACTAAACCATTTGATATTAATGATTTACTTCAAAAAATACATAATATTTTAGATTAATGTAATTTAAAGGTTTGATATATAATTTGATTTTTTTATAAAGAAGAGTACCAATCGTACGCTAGAAATCTTATTGATTTTTTATTTATAAATATGTATTTATATAAAATAATTATAAGTAAGTCCTATTAGTATTTTATATTTATGAAATAAATAGAATATTATTTATAAAAATAAAATATTTTTATTTAATCTGATTTTTTCATTTTTTTTTATATTTAAAAAACTAAAATAGCTAATGTATAGGAGTCATTTAAAAGGATTTATGCCAATTTAGTGATTAATTATTAGAACGAAATGGGATTCCATTTAGCTAGTTTCAACTTGTATTGGAACAAAATTTTATGATCATTTACTATAAAAATTTCCATTTATAAAACAATTATTCCTGTAAATTTCCATTTCCCATTTTCTTGATAACTTATTGCGATTTTATTTTTTGTTTTTTTCAAAATTGACTACTTTAGCACAAATTCGGAAATACAAAAAATGGCACAAGAAACACAATACGACGAAGACAATATTCGCTCGCTCGACTGGAAAGAACACATCCGCATGCGTCCCGGAATGTACATTGGGAAACTAGGTGACGGCTCATCGCCAGATGATGGTATCTATATATTACTCAAGGAAGTTCTCGACAACTGCATCGACGAATTTGTGATGGGTGCTGGCAAAACGATTGAGGTAAACATCAAAGACAAACTGGTTTCGGTGCGCGATTATGGCCGAGGAATTCCGCTTGGAAAAGTTGTGGATGTGGTATCCAAAATGAATACAGGTGGGAAATATGACTCCAAAGCCTTCAAGAAATCGGTAGGTTTGAATGGTGTGGGTACCAAAGCGGTGAATGCCCTTTCGAATTATTTTCGAGTAGAATCGGTGCGGGATAACCAACAAAAAGCGGCTGAATTTTCGGCTGGAAATCTCACATTAGAAGAAGATTTACAAGAATCGACCAAGCGAAAAGGAACGAAAGTATCCTTTATTGCTGATGAAACCATTTTCAAAAACTACAAATATCGAAATGAGTATATCATTAGAATGCTCAAGAATTATTGTTATTTGAACACGGGTTTGACCATCTATTACAACGGTGAAAAATATTTTTCGGATAATGGATTGAAAGATTTATTGGAAGAAGCCATTCATGCAGATGACATGATTTATTCTACCATTCATCTCAAAGGTGAAGACATAGAAGTGGCGTTAACCCACAGTAAAACGCAATATTCTGAAGAATACCATTCGTTTGTAAATGGACAAAATACGACACAAGGAGGTACCCATTTGGGTGCTTTTCGAGAGGCAATTGTAAAGACCATCAAGGAGTTTTATAACAAACCTTTTGAGGCTTCGGATATTAGAAAATCTATTGTTTCTGCGGTTTCCATCAAGGTAGAAGAGCCCGTTTTTGAGAGTCAGACCAAAACTAAATTGGGTTCTACAGAAATTGGTCCGAATGGGCCATCGGTACGTTCGTTTGTAAATGACTTTATCAAGAACAAGCTGGATAATTTTTTACATAAAAATCCAGAAGTAGCCGATGCATTATTGCGAAAAATATTGCAAGCAGAAAGAGAGCGAAAAGAACTATCAGGCATACGTAAATTGGCAAAAGACCGTGCTAAAAAAGCGAGTTTGCACAACAAAAAATTGCGTGATTGCAGAGTGCATTTGCCCGATATAAAAAACCCTCGATATTTGGAAAGTACTTTGTTTATCACCGAGGGAGATTCGGCTTCGGGTTCGATTACCAAGTCAAGAGATGTGAACACCCAAGCCGTTTTTAGTTTGCGTGGAAAGCCATTGAATTCGTATGGAATGACCAAGAAAATTGTGTATGAAAACGAAGAATTTAACTTGCTACAAGCTGCATTGAATATCGAAGAGTCGATGGAAGATTTGCGTTATAACAATATCGTGATTGCCACCGATGCCGATGTGGATGGAATGCACATTCGGTTGTTGTTGATTACGTTTTTTCTTCAATTTTTTCCTGAATTGATCAAAGATGGGCATTTGTATATATTGCAAACCCCACTTTTTCGGGTGCGAAACAAGAAAGAAACGATTTATTGTTACAGCGATGAAGAACGAGTAAATGCTATAGAGAAGCTAAAACCCAAACCCGAAATCACCCGATTCAAGGGATTAGGAGAGATTTCGCCTGACGAGTTCAAGCATTTTATTGGAGCCGATATTCGATTAGATCCTGTGATGTTAGACAAAGCCACTTCAATTGAAACCTTATTGGAATTTTATATGGGTAAAAACACACCCGACCGCCAAATGTTCATCATCAATAATTTGAAGGTGGAATTGGATGTGGTGGAGAAGTAGTTTTTTGGAGCACAAAGTTTCACAAAGATAAAAAAAACTTAGTGAAACAAATAGCACAAAGTTTCACGACGATTAATAAAAATTGTGAAACTTAGTACATTACTTTGAGAAACTTGGTGAAACACCTAGAAAAAGGATAAAAAAATAATAAAAAATAAAGAACCATGCTTTTTGCAACATTAAATGATCAACAAATAGAAGCGGTCAAAGCAGAACAAAAACGCATTTTAGTTTTGGCGGGGGCAGGCTCGGGCAAAACCAAAACCTTGTTGCAAAAAATAAAATATTTGGTCGAAATAAAAAAAGTGCAGCCCTCTGAAATTTTGGCTATTACTTTTACCAAAAATGCGGCCAATGAAATGATTGATCGTTTGATAATTGAATCGGATAAAACGGGTATTTATGAAAGCATTATTTTTGATAAAAGGATTTCTTTAGAGGAAAAAAACAAACAACGCTTTGTTTATATCAAAAAATTCAAATGGATTGAAAACCTGACCATCAGAACGTTTCATAGTTTGTGTTACAAAATCATGCAAAATTATGGCGTAAAAGAGTTTGACAATAAGTTCAAAATCATTTCTGAAGATAAAAAAACAGAAACCGACCCGATGTTTACTTTGGTTGCCAATGAAACCGTTTTTGAAGTTTTTCATAAAATTATCATTAGAAATTGCGAAAAAAACAACGATTATTTATTACAACTCAAAAAATACATCTTGGATTATATTGTCGATAAAATTCAAATCGACAAAAAACAAGTTTCCAATTTATACAACGAAGGTAAAATTTATTCCACGCTGAGAGGCGAAAAAGTACGTTCAAAATCAGAGCAATACATTGCCGATTGGCTTTTTCGGCACAACATAGGTTATCAATATGAACCCAATATCAACATCAAAGATTTTGGTTTCAAACCCGATTTTTATATTGAAGATGCTAATATTTATTTGGAACACATTAGCAATAAAAGCTATCCGTCGAAAAATAAAGCAGAACAATTTGAAAAAGGTAATATTTTATGCGTAAAAACGTATGAAAAAATGACTGAAGACACCGCCCTTTTCAATCATTCTTTAGACAAAATAATCAAAGGTAGGCTATCCGAAAATTATTCAAGCTCTCGAATTTTGTCCTATCAAGAAGAATTTAGCCGTTATCAAGAAGAGGTAAAAGATTTTATTTTTCAAGCCATCCGAATTGGTGATATGCTGAAAGTGGAAGATGCCAATTGGGACAAGATTTACGAAAAATCACAAAAAGACCAACACGAACGCATTCGGAATTTTTATCAATTAGTAATGCCGTTAGTAATTGATTATCAGCAATATTGTATTGATAAATCGTATTTGGATTTCAATGATATGATTATCAGAACCGTATCTTTGTTTAAAAAGCATAAAGACATTTTGCAGAAATTTCAAAAGCAATACCAATATGTTTTGGTGGATGAATTCCAAGATGTCAACAACCTGCAAGTAGCATTGATTCAACAATTGATTACTCCCGCTACCCAGCTTTTTTGTGTGGGCGATGATTGGCAAAGCATTTATGGTTTCCGAGGGTCGAATGTCGATTGTATTTTGAATTTTGAAAAAACCTTCAAACGCAGTAAAATTATAAAACTTAACTTAAATTACAGAAGTACACAAAGCATTGTAGGAGCTAGTAATGAGGTAATTAAGCACAATAAATTCAAAATAGAGAAAGAAATATTTGCCTCCAAAATGTCGGAATTTAAGATAGTTGAATTTGCCGGAAACAACAAAGAAGAGAATGTTGAATTTTGTGTAGAGAAAGTCAGAGAATTGCTTGAAAAAGGATACAAAAATGACGATATTTTATTCTTATATCGCCGAAGCAAGATGTACCAACCCTATTTTTTTGCGTTCAGAAATGAAAACATCAAAGTGCAGGGCAAAACCATTCATGCTTCAAAAGGACTGGAAGCGAAAGCGGTTTTTATCGTAGGACTGACCGATGGATATGGTGGTTTTCCGGATATTTGGCTCGAAGACCGAATATTTCAAGTCATCAAAACCGCCAATCATGACAGTTTGATGGAAGAAGAACGCCGTTTGTTTTATGTGGCAATAACCCGAGCCAAAGACCAATTGTATTTGATAACAGAAAAAGGAAATACTTCTCGATTTTTAAAAGAAATTCCAGACACATTTAAAGTTAATTATCAAGATATTGTGCCACAAATAGAGACGTTTCAATTGTGCAAAAAATGCAAAAAACAAGTAGAAAAACAATTTGAATTTTGTCCGTTTTGTGGGAAGAAAAAAGTAAATAAAGTGTTTTAAAAATGGCAGTAACAAAAGACGTAAAGGAGAAAATTGCCAGTTTGTCAAAAGATGAATTGGTAAAAATAGTTTTGAAAAGTATTTCAAAAGATAAACTGTTTTTGGATTATATTCAATTGAACTATTTTAAAAATGACCTCAATGAAAATGATATTTTTGAGGAATACAAGCAAAAAATAAACAAACTAATTTACAAGAGATACAAAGGATATGCAGATGAAGAGAAAGCGGCACATTTTATAACTGCCTGCAATAAAGAGTTAGCGAATTTTGAAAAATTAAGCAAAAATTATGAGTTGATAGTTGCGCTGATTTTATTGGTTTTAGAAAAAGCTTCATCAGATTTTGATGCAGGATTTGGCACTTGTTTTACTGCATTTGATTACAAGTTTACGTTGTTATTAAAAAAAGTGATTCGAATAATCAATACCAAAATGCACGAAGACATGAAAATAGAATATAGCCAAGAAATTAATAATTATCTTAAAGCCATAAAGGAAAATTCAGCCTATTTGGATTATGTTTATGAATTGCCAAAAGAAATTTAAAATTAAAATTTACAAACTAAATTAAGAAAAAAAATAACTAAATTTGTTCCATAAAACACGAAAGAAATGGTATCCAAAATAAGATTTAAAAACTTCAAACTTTTCAAAAACTGGCAAACGCTAGAAATCAAACCAATTACTATTTTGATTGGGAAGAATAATAGTGGGAAAACAGCGGTTTTGAAGTTGCCTTTTATCATTAATTCTATTATTGAAAATAAAAAAGTAAATACAACAATTAAATTAAAAAAAAGTTTTCCAGATTTTATTGAATTAGGTACAGACTTCATTGACTTAGTATATAACAGAAATAATATTGGTTTTTTGGAATTTGAGCTTGAAAAAGAAAGTTCTAAATTATATACTGCATTAGGTAAAGAGGGCATGTTGAATTTTAAATTCAATGAAGAAGAAATTATCTTAGAAAATGATCCTAATTTAAATAAATTGAAAGCTGTTTTAGCAACCTTTAAATATAGTATTGATTACATTGGAGGAATTAGAATTGAGCCTCAATATAATTATAATTTTAAAGGAATTGAAAACGAAATAATCGGATTGAATGGAAACTATGCGTATGATATTTTGATTAATGATTTAAAAAATAATGACAAAACATTAATTAGAAAAATTGACAAGTGGTATAACGAAAATTTTGAAGGCTGGAATTTTGATGTGATTGAAAATAAAGAATCAACCGAAGTAAATTATTCTATTGTTATTTCCAATAATAAAATAGATTATATAAACATTAAACAAACAGGACAAGGAATTCATCAGGTTTTACCTTTAATAACTAGAAGTTTCTTAACCGAAGGATTTCCAAATACAATTATTATAGAAGAACCTGAAACTCATCTTCATCCAGCAGCTCACGGTAATTTAGCGGAACGCTTTGTAGATTCTTATTTAGAGGACAATAACAAACAATATTTAATAGAAACGCATTCTCAAAATTTTGTTTTAAGATTGAGACGATTGGTAGCAGAGGGAAAATTAAAACCAGAAGATTTAGCTATTTATTATGTAGATTTTAAAGAAGAGGAATATGTGAGTGTTTTAAAACCAATAAATGTAAGTTTAGATGGAAGTGTGGACTGGTGGCCTGATGGAGTTTTTGGAGAAACTATAATAGAAACAAGAGCCATTATGAGTGCAAATATAAATGATGTAAGAAATGTGGATTAATATTACAAAAAATACTTTTGAAAATTCAGATTTTAAAGGGTTAAATTTTTTATATCAAATTATTTCATACAAACCAACATCAAGTATTAAACCTCGATATAATATTATAATTGACATTGAGAAAGTAAAAAACACTTCTAATTTTCAATTATTAAAAACGATAGAGCCAAGCCTTGAGGAATTTTTAGAAGCAGAATATAATGTTTATGTAATAAATGGTGCCGATAGTCCTTTTAAGGTTACTTCACAAATTGGAAACCAAAATTATACCATTGAAGAAGCCATTGCTTTTTTCAATCAACCTGTTTCTATTGTTTTAGAAAATAACAAAAATGATGCTTCGTTCATTTTAGCTATAATTAAACATTTTGGGAAAGTTAACGGTTACAATAAAGCACAAGAGCATATAGATAATGGCTGGTTGGTGTTTGAAAACGCAGGCGGATGCACTAATATTCCTAATTTTATGGAAGGTTTTTTACATCGATTTAAAGAATTAGCAAAAACCAATAAACGTAGTGTTTCTCATTATTTTAGAGGAATTATTTTCATAGATAGTGATAAAGAATTTGAAAATCAGCCAATAAAAACTACACATAAAAGTTTACTAAACAAACTCAATCAGTTGGAAATTGATTCATCGAATGTTTTAGATGCAAATGATAAGTTGAAAAACCAAAATGATAAAATACATATCCTTGAAAAAAGAATGATAGAAAATTACCTTCCTAAAGTAGTTTTTCAAGAAATTGCAAGACAAAATAGTGTAAAAACCGATGTAGATTTAAATGATTGGTTAGATGCCTATCTCAATCTAAACGAAAACAAAAAATTAGATTTTATTAACATTCCTGATGGAAAATTATTAGGAAATAATCATCCTATTCCAACAGAACTTAACAATTTATGGGCTAATCTTGGTGGAAACTTTCAAAAATTAGATAATGGTTTTAAATTCTATGGTTTTAAAGAAAATGGAAGTTTAAAATCACCAAAAGAAGGTAGTTTCAAAATTGAAATGCCAAAATGGTTTCAAAAAGAGCTTATAACAAAAGAAAACTTATCTTCAAGAGCAGGAAATGATGAATTAGAAAGAATTGTAAACAAAATAAATCAACTCTTATGATGGATTTAGAAGAAAAAATAAAAATAAAACCTGATGATGGATTTATTGCTGATTATATTTCTGATTTTTTGAATGGAAAATTACAAGTTCCTGTTTTTCAAAGAGATTTTGTTTGGAATACGGAACAAAAATTGGAGTTATTAAGAAGTATTGCTAAAGGTTATCCTATTGGTTCTGTTCTAATTTGGAAACCTAATCAAGAAACAATAGATATTTTCCAAAATATAGATAAAGATTTGACACTTGGTGGCTATGAAGTTCCTCCAAAAAATTATGATTCTTTGTATATTTTAGATGGTTTTCAAAGGCTTTCTACCTTAATTGGTTGTTTATTAAATCCAAATTTTGCAGAACAAAAAGGTATTAAAAGAAACAATTCCATTTGGCACAAGGAGTTTAACTTCGTTTTCAATTTATTAGATAATGATTTTGAAGTTGTTAGAAGCAAAGATTTAAGTAAATTATCAACTTATCAAATACCTGTTTATAAATTAGTAGATAGTAAAAATTTTTATGCTTTCCAAACAAGTCTTTTTAATAATGATATTTCAGACGATGTTGAAACTTTGTTACAAAGGTATCAAGAAATTGGAGATAGATTTTCAAAATACAAGATTCCCAATGTTAAATTATACGGTGGAACAATAGCAGAAGCAATAGAAGTCTTTCAAAAATTAAACTCGCAGGGTTCAGAAATAACTACAGATTGGCTGATTTCAGCAAGCTTAATAAAAAAAGACCCCAATTTTAGATTAGGTGATGAGATTACGAATTTGTTAGAAAACAAACTAAAGCCTTTTAACTTTGATAAACTAAAAAGAGAAGTAGTCTTAAATTGTATCATCAATTCATTTGAAGATGTTTATTTTGATGTAATTTCAAAAAACAGTACCAAGAAAATTGAAAATTTGGTACAAAAAGAAGACTTTATTGAAGTAGCAAAATTTACATTTAAATCTATAATTAAAACCGTAGAGTTTTTGTTTAAAGAATTAATGGTTATAGATGTTAAATTATTGCCTTATAGCAACCAATTTATTTTTATAACTTACTTTTTTAATAAAACAGAAAATCCTACTACAGAACAATTGAAAGTTTTAAAAAATTGGTTTTGGGTAACAACCTATTCTAATTATTTCACTATTTATAATTTAAGTAAACAAAGAACAGCATTCCAAACGTTTCAAAGATTTGTTTTTAGTAATGAAACTCCTATTTTTATTGATGAGAACAAAAAATTTGCAATTGAAAAATTCCCTAAAAAAATCTCTATGGGAAGTGTAAGAGGAAAAGCATTAGCTTTATTTATGCTTAATTATTCTCGTGAATTCAAACCTTTAGAAAATGGAAATGAAACAGATTTTAGAACTGCAAAAATTTTTGATGTTTATACTTTTAAAAACAAAGATGAAATTTTAGTGTTTGAAAACTCATCAGAAAATACAAATGTATTTTACGAAAAATTTGATCCAAAAAATATTTCATTCCCCGATGAAAAATACTTTTTAGGAAACTTTAATGATAATCCAGATGAGTTTTTGAAAGAAAGAAAAGAAAAAATTATTGAAGAAGAAATGAAGTTTGTAAAGTTTTTAGGTGTAGATTATTTTAATGATGATATTATTTCTGATGAAGATACTAAAGAAGATTGGAATAATTATTAATAAAAAAAACACTAAAATTAAGAGAAAAACTCATTGAAGAAAAAGAAAACCAATTTATTAAAAGTTTAGACTTAGAATTGGAAAATTAATTTGGTTTAGAAAAATAAATGAAAGACGAACAAGACAACATCATTCCAAACGAAGACGAAAACAACGATTCTATGGAAGTAAATGACAACACTAACAAAGGCTTTGAGGACATAGTTTCCTCAGGTGGTCACCATTTTTACGACAATAACGAAAACCCCGAAGACACCATTACCAAAGTAACGGGAATGTACAAAGATTGGTTTTTGGACTATGCATCGTATGTGATTTTAGAACGGGCTGTTCCCGCAATTGAAGATGGTTTTAAACCTGTTCAAAGACGTATTATGCACTCAATGAAGGAGTTAGATGATGGGCGCTATAATAAAGTAGCAAACATCGTTGGGCACACCATGCAGTATCATCCTCACGGAGATGCGAGTATTGGTGATGCTATGGTGCAAATTGGACAAAAAGATTTGATCATCGATATGCAAGGAAACTGGGGAAATATTCTCACAGGGGATAGTGCCGCTGCTTCTCGATATATTGAAGCTCGGATTTCTAAATTTGGACACGATGTGCTTTATTCTCCAAAAATTACGGAATGGGGCGTGTCTTATGACGGTCGTCGTGCGGAGCCAATTAACTTGCCTGTGAAATTTCCACTTCTTTTGGCTCAAGGTGCAGAGGGAATTGCAGTTGGATTGTCCACCAAAATTTTACCCCACAATTTCAATGAATTGATTGATTGTTCTATCAAAGTGTTGAAAGGAAAACCGTTTACATTATATCCTGATTTTCCAACCGCTGGAATTGCCGATGTATCCAATTATAATGACGGTTTGCGTGGTGGAAGAGTTCGTGTACGGGCAAAAATTGGTCAATTGGATAAGCAAACGTTGGTCATTACACAAATTCCTTTTTCGACCAATACGGGAACTTTGATAGATAGCATCCTGAAAGCCAATGAAAAAGGCAAAATTAAAATCAAAAAAATTGAAGACAACACGGCTGCTGAGGTTGAAATATTAATTCACCTCCCACCTGGTGTTTCTCCTGATAAAACCATTGATGCTTTGTATGCATTCACGGCTTGTGAAACCTCTGTGGCGCCTTTGGGTTGTGTCATTGAAAACCACAAACCATTGTTTATCGGTGTTACGGATATGTTGCGAATTTCGACAGACAGAACTGTTAATTTGTTGAAAAGAGAACTCGAAATTCAGCTAGATGAACTCGAAAACAAATGGCATTTTTCTACCCTAGAAAAGATTTTCATCAGAGAAGAAATGTACATCGATTTTAAATTGTATTCTGATCGAGAATCATTATATAAATACATGTATGACCGTTTTGAACCTTTCAAAAAATCATTTGTTCGGGAAATTAATGATGATGATTTGCAAAAATTAACCCAAATTCCAATGATTCGAATCACCCGTTTTGATTCGGATAAAGCGGATGAAGCCATTGCAAAATTGGAAGCCGATATGGAACAAGTGAAGCATCATTTGGATCATATTATTGATTATACCATCGATTTTTTCCAAAAATTAAAAGACAAATACGGAAAAGGCAGAGAACGTCAGACAGAATTGCGAAGTTTTGATACCATCGAAGCAACAAAAGTGGTGCTTAGGAATACCAAATTGTATGTCAATAAAGAGGAAGGTTTCTTTGGAACTGGACTGAAAAAAGACGAATATGTGGCTGATTGCTCGGATATAGATGATGTAATTGTCTTTTTGAGAGATGGAAAAATGATGATTTCTAAAGTAGATGAGAAAAAATTCGTAGGAAAAGACATTATACATATTGCAGTTTTTGATAAAAACGACAAGCGAACCATTTATAATATGATGTATCGCGATGGCAAAAACGGTTCCACATTCATCAAGCGATTTAATGTTTCTGGAATTACAAGAGATAAATTTTATGATTTAACTCAGGAAAAACCAGGTTCGATGGTTTCCTATTTTTCTGCAAATCCAAATGGGGAAGCTGAAGTAGTTACTATTCTTTTAAGGCAAGTGGGTAGTGTAAAAAAATTGAAATGGGATGTTGATTTCTCTGAAATTGCTATAAAAGGAAGGGCTTCTCGTGGAAATACCATTACCAAATATCCAATTAAAAAAATCGAGTTAAAAGAAAAAGGAATTTCTACTTTATTGCCAAGAAAAGTTTGGTTTGATGAAACGGTGCGTAGATTGAATACAGAAGCACGAGGAGAATTGTTGGGCGAATTTAAGCCCAATGACAAAATATTAATCATCAACCAGTCGGGAAAATTGAAAGTAATTACTCCAGAGTTGACCACTCATTTTGATGACGACATGATAGTTTTGGAAAAATGGCATCCGAAAAAACCCATTTCTGCCATTTATTTTGACGGAGAAAAGGAAAAATATTTTATTAAAAGATTTTTAGTTGATTTTGAAAATAAAGAAGAAACCTTTATTACGGAACACGAAAAATCGAAATTGGAAGTTGTTGCTACAGCGTATAAACCCGTAGCTGAATTGGTTTTTGCCAAAGTAAAAGGCATTCAAAAAGAAAACCAAATCATTAATATGGAAGCATTTATTGCCATAAAAGGTTTTAAAGCTTTAGGAAATCAACTCACTGCAGATAAATTAAAACAAGTCAATTTATTGGACCCTTTGCCTTATGATGAACCAGAAGAAATTGTAATACCAGAAGGATTACCACTTTTTGAAGACGATTCAAAAACTGAATCAGACCTTGATGAAGACGGACAAACTATTTTAAGTTTAGATTAAATAAAAAAGCCACTTTTAAAGTGGCTTTTTTAATAAAATTATCTAAGTACTGCACCTAATTCATTAATTATATTAAATTGTATCTTGTCCATTACTTTATCAATTTGTTGATCGGTAAGGGTTTTAGAATTATCTTGTAAAATAAAACTTACAGCATAAGATTTTTTTCCTTCTGGTAAATTCTTTCCTTGATATACATCAAATAAATCAATTTCTTTTAAAAGTATTTTCTCGGACAAACGGGCAATTTTATAAATATGTTCAAAAGCCACTTGCTCGTCTAAGAGTAAAGATAAATCCCTTCTTACTTCTGGATATTTTGGAATTTCAATAAATTTAATTTTATTAGAAATCACTTTTAAAATAGCATTCCAATTAAAATCTGCAAACAATACTTCTTGTTTGATATCAAAATGTTTTACAATAGGTTTTTTTATTGTACCAAATTCCACCAAAACCTCATTTCCTAAAGTATAAGACATTCCTTCGCTAAAGACATCAGAAGTAAGTGTTTTGTTTTGTAATTTTTGAATACCTAATCGGCTAAAAATACTATTGATTATTGATTTGAACATAAAAAAATCTGATTTCATAGATTGATTTGTCCAGTTTTGACTGTTTCTATTACCAGAAACAAACAAGGTCAAATGTTTGTTCTCTTGATAACCTTTTTCAAATTGATGATAACTTTTACCAAATTCAAATAATTTTAAATCTGTATTTTTTCTGTTGATATTAAATGAAACGGCCTCCAAACCCGAAAAAAGTAAAGATTGTCTCATTGTGGCCAAATCGTTACTTAATGGATTCAATATCGAAACATTATGTGCTTCATTTAAATTTTCTGAAAGTTGTATATAATTGGATGTTGTCAATGAATTGGCCATCATTTCATGAAAACCATTGGCATTTAATTGACTTGCAATAATATTTTGAACTTTATAATCTTCTGTTCTTGCAGCATTAAATGTTGTTGCATGAAGTTTTTTCGAGAATTGAATATTGTTATATCCGTAAACTCTTAAAATTTCTTCAATAACATCAACTTCTCTTTGAACATCTACACGATAAGATGGAATAACAAGTCCAAGACCAATTTCAGTTTCACTATTAATTTTTATATCCAGTGATGCTAATATTTTTTTGATATTTTCTTTTGGCAATGATTGACCTATTAATTTATTGGTTCTTTCAAAGTTTAAAAAAACAGTAAAATCTTCTATTTTTTTTGGATAATTATCAATAATATCAGAAGTTATTTCACCACCAGCAACTTCTTTTATTAATAATGCAGCTCTTTTTAAGGCATAAACAGTAATATTTGGATCTATACCTCTTTCAAATCTAAATGACGCATCGGTATTTAAGCCGTGTCTTTTAGCGGTTTTTCTGATGCTAACAGGATTAAAATAAGCACTTTCTAAAAAAATGGAAGTGGTATTTTCTGTTACTCCTGATTTTATTCCTCCAAAAACACCCGCAATACACAAAGGCCCTTTTTCATCACAAATCATCAAATCTTCTTCATGTAACGTTCTTTCTACTTCGTCTAATGTTGTAAATTTTGAACCTGAATCAACCGTTTTTACCAATATTTTTCCAGAAATTTTATTGGCATCAAATGCGTGTAAGGGTTGCCCTAATTCATGTAAAACATAATTGGTAACATCCACAACATTATTTTTAGGGTTGATTCCTATTGCTTTTAATCGATTTTGAAGCCATTCTGGCGATGGTTTGATGGTTAATCCAGAAAGTGTTACGCCACAATACCTAGGTGCTAACTTGGTGTTTAACACATCGGCATCTATTTTTAATATTTTTTTATCTACTCTAAAATTACTTATTGATGGTGTAATGAGTTCGACATGTACACCACTTTGAAGCATACCTGCCCTCAAATCACGTGCTGTTCCCAAATGGCTCATGGCATCGGCTCTATTGGGAGTAAGTCCAATTTCAAACACTTCGTCATTTTCTATCTGAAATACCTTGGCAGCAGGTGTCCCAACTGGCCATTTGTCTTCTAATATCATTATGCCGTCATGACTATCGCCAAGACCCAATTCGTCTTCGGCACAAATCATTCCATGACTTTCCATATTGCGAATTTTACCTTTTTTTATAGTAAATTCCTTACCTTCTTTATCGTATAAAACAGTGCCAATAGTAGCTACCAAAACTTTTTGTCCAACGGCCACATTTGAGGCACCACAAACAATTTGCAAAGAATTTTCGGCACCAATATCTACAATGGTAACTTTCAGTTTGTCGGCATTGGGGTGTTGTTCAAAAGTTAATATTTGTCCTACAACAACTCCCTCCAATCCGCCTTTTAGGGATTGAAATTTATCTACAGTTTCCACTTCCAATCCTAAATCTGTCAATAAGGCTGCTGTTTCTTCTGATTTCCAATCTATTTTTATAAATTGTTTTAACCAATTGTATGATATTTTCATTTTTTTGTTAATATAAATTATAGTTGTAGTTTTATTTATTATTTTTAGGAATAAATCTCGTTTTTTTAGCCTATTATTAATATTATTTGACTTAATTTTAGCTGCTATTGTAGCATATAAAAACACAAAAAAAAAGATTATTCGTTGTTTTTTAGAATGCAAATATAAAAAAATACCATCAAAAGTAACATGCCAAACGCATACTTTTAAAATAAATTTACAAACAAAATATTTACATGCTATATTTAAGTAAATTTGCCATAACTTAAAACGATTTCTTCACTATTATTATATATTACAATGAAAATTATAGCTGTTATTCCTGCTCGATATGCTTCTACACGTTTTCCTGCAAAATTAATGCAGGATTTAGAAGGCAAAACCGTTATAGCCCGAACTTATCAAGCGGCTGTCGATACTCAATTATTTGATGCTGTATTTGTGGTAACGGATTCTGAATTAATTTTTCAAGAAATTGAAATGCAAGGTGGCAAAGCCATTATGAGTCATAAAACACATGAATCGGGTTCAGACAGAATTGCTGAAGCCGTAGCCCATTTGGATGTGGATATTGTCTTAAATGTTCAGGGAGATGAACCTTTTATAAGCAAACAGCCACTTGTGGATTTGATTGAAGTTTTTAAAAATGATAAGAAAAACGAAATTGATTTGGCTTCTTTAATGAGAATTATCGATAACGAAGAGGAGATACAAAATCCTAATCATGTCAAAGTGGTAGTAGATCAAAACAATTTTGCATTGTATTTTTCTAGGTCGGTAATTCCTTATCCAAGAGAAAAAAATGTAGGTGTTACCTATTTTCAACACATTGGTATTTATGCTTTTCGAAAACAAGCCTTGTTAGATTTTTATCAATTGCCTATGAAGTCATTAGAAGCTTCAGAAAAATTAGAGCAATTACGGTATCTTGAATTTGGTAAAAAAATAAAAATGATTACTACAAATCAAGTTAGCATAGGTATTGATACCGAAGAAGATTTAGATAAAGCAAGAAAATATTTAAAAAAAAATATAAATTTAATGTAATATTACCAAAATGTTAAGTTTTGGTTAATAGAAATGCTAAATATTAATTTGTTAATACTCTGTTAATGTTTACTTAACATTAGTCCAATACATTTGCCTCAATAAATTAAAAAAAAATTAATATTATGTCATTAAACAGTATTTTTCAGTTTTTAACTCCAAAAGACAAAATGTTCTTTCCTCTTTTTGAAAGTGCTAGTAATAATTTGATAGAATTGGCTACAATTTTACATGAAGCTGTAAATCTACCCGCTGCCGAAAGAGAAAGTTTGTTTAATAAAATTGACGAATTGGAACAAAAAGGTGAAAATATTACACATCAAACAAATTTAGAATTAAGCCGAAATTTCATAACTCCTTTTGATAGAGAAGATATACATGCCTTAATTACTGCAATAGATAATGTAGCAGATAATTTACATGGTGCATCAAGTCGTATGAAATTATATCATATTGATAAAATAACTAAGTCTATTCGTAAATTAACTGAAATTAATTTAGAGGCATGTCAAAATATCAATACTGCAGTAAAAGAATTGAGAAATTTGAAAAATATTCAAAAAATAACCGATGCTTGCGCAAAAATTAACAAACTCGAAAACAAATCAGACAATGTATATGACAAAGCTGTTGCCGAATTGTTTATCAACGAAAATGATGCCAAAAATATTATAAAATATAAGGAAGTACTTTCTGTTTTAGAATCAGCTGCCGATAAATGTAAAGGAGTTGCAAGTGTTTTAGAGTCTATCGCTGTAAAACATTCTTAATAAATAATTATTTTAAGAAAAATATTTTTATGGATTTTACTTTACTTTTAATCATCATCGTACTTGCTTTAATATTTGACTACATCAATGGTTTTCATGATGCAGCTAATGCTATAGCAACCGTAGTGGCTACCAAAGTTTTAACGCCTTTTCAAGCGGTACTTTGGGCAGCTTTTTTTAATTTTTTAGCCTTTTGGGTATTTGGTTTTGGTGTTGCCGATACGGTTGCCAAAACGGCTCATACCATGGAAATCAATTTAATTGTAATTTTAGCGGGTGTAATAGCTGCAATTTGCTGGAATTTACTTACTTGGTGGTTGGGTATTCCTTCTAGTTCTTCTCATACTCTTATTGGCGGATTTGCTGGTGCCGCTTTGGCACATGCCATTGCTGTTCACGGATTTGATGCTTATACTGTTGTAGAAAAAGGTGAAACTTTGACCAAACATTGGTATGATATTGTAAGCTGGTACAAGCCTGGTAAAGATGGGGGCATGCCCTCTGGAGTAGCCATTATTATTGCATTTATTGTATTAGCTCCTTTGGTGGGGGCTTTGGTTTCTTATTTTATTTCATTATGGTTGCTTTATGCTTCTAAAAAAACCATTATGCCAAAAGTTTTTACCGTTTTTTTAATGATTGCAACGGTATATTTTATCAACGGAAAATTACATACTTATGCTAAAATTTCAGAAAAGAGCCATCCTCGTTTTGAATCACATTTTTGGAGTGTGGTTTTGGAACCTGAAAATATAAAATGGTTTCTAGTTGCATTTATTATTTTATCAATTAGTGCTTTTTGTCTGGTGTTTAGTAGTTTAAGTTACAGTAAATCAACTGCATATCTCAAAAAAATGCAATTGCTTTCTTCGGCTGCTTTTAGTTTAGGACATGGAGGAAACGATTCTCAAAAAGTAATGGGAATTATAGCGGCAGCAGTGGCTGTATATATTCATACCACTGGATTAGCTCAAGATTCTTTGCCTGATTGGTTAGATGTAGTTTTGCCAAAAGACGATATAAAAGGTAAAATGCCCGATTGGATTCCGCTTGCTTGTTATAGTGTTATTGCAGCTGGAACTTTAAGTGGAGGTTGGAAAATTGTGAAAACAATGGGGTCAAAAATTACAAAAGTATCTTCATTTGAAGGAGTTGCTGCTGAAACGGCGGGTGCTTTGACTTTATATTTTACCGAACATTTAAAAATACCAGTAAGTACAACACATACCATTACAGGATCTATAATAGGAGTAGGGCTTACCAAAAGGGTATCGGCCGTTCGATGGGGGGTAACTGTAAGTTTATTATGGGCATGGGTACTCACAATTCCAATTTCTGCAATACTTGCAGCAATATTTTATTTTACATTAAATCTATTTTTATAATATAAAATTTTTGTAAGAAATACCCAAAACGTGTTTTATTTATGAAGCACGTTTTGGGTATTTTTAATTGTGTTGAATTTGAAAGGCACTAACTAATTCTTCTGCCTCAACAAGATGGTTTTCACTTGATTGCATGATTTTTAATATATAATCCATACTTTTTGGATTCAATCCCATTCGCAATCCTATGTCATGTATGGCTTGATTTTCCTTAAAATCTACTTTTCCATCACAATGCATCAATAATGCCAATCTATAAAACTGAACTATGCGCTGAAATTCATCTTTTATCGGGATGATGTCATCTCTTTTTCTGAATAAATCTAAAAAAGCGTCTTTTTCAATGCCCAATTCTATCGAAACCATCAACAAAAAATCATATTCTTTGTCATGCAATTCTTCATCTACCAATGCAAAAGCGATTAATTCTGAAAGTAAACTAATTTTTTGTGCCCGTGTACTCATTTATTGTATATTTTTGGCTAAAATAATATTTTTAATTAAATTGTCAATAATGAAACGTTTTTTTATTTGTTATCTATGGATATTTTTTTGGAGCTTTTCTTTTTTCGGACAAGTACAAAATGTTGATTCTAAGGTTTTTACGTTTGATGTACCTGCACCACAATTTCAAAAACCTCGAAAAATTTGGATTTATTTACCTCAAAATTATGAAGCTACATCTCAAAAATATCCTGTAATATACATGCTCGACGGCCAAAATTTGTTTGACAACCAAACGGCTTTTGCTGGCGAGTGGCAAATAGATGAATCGCTGGACCAACTGAAAGCAAAGGTAATTATCGTTGGAATCGAACACGGAAATGATTTGAGATTATCTGAATTGACCCCATTTTCAAATGAAAAATATGGAGGAGGCTCTGCCGATTTGTTTTTAGATTTCATCATACAAAATCTTAAACCTCAAATAGATAGCAAATTCAGAACCAAAACAAATTCTAAAAACACAGCCATTTTTGGAAGCTCATTGGGCGGATTATTTGCCTATTATGCAGTTGTAAAACACCCTGAAGTTTTTTCTAAAGCAGGCGTTTTTTCTCCTTCTTTTTGGTTTTCAAATCAAATTTATGAATTAACTGAGCATGCACCCAAAATTAAAGCCAAAATTTATTTATTATGTGGCGATAATGAAAGCCCAGATATGGTTAACGAAGTCAATAAAATGAACTATTTATTGAATGTAAACCGTTGCAGTTGCCTGAAATTGACCAAAAAAGTTATTGTAAAAAACGGCCAACATAATGAAAAATTATGGCGAGAGCAATTTCAAAATGCTTACCTTTGGCTTTTTTAAAAACGAAAACTTTTTCAAATGACAAATAACGATATTTTCAAAAAATTAAGAGTAGCACTGATGTTACGTGACGATCAAATTGTTTCAATATTAGAGCTAGTAGATTTCCGAATAACAAAATCAGAACTAGGTGCTTTTTTTAGAGACGAAAAACATGAAAATTATATGGAATGTGGCGATCAAGTGTTAAGAAATTTCCTTAATGGATTGATTATTCATTTGAGAGGAACAAAAGATAATCCTAAAAACCCAAATGAAGTCCTTCAAAATATCAAAAAAGAAGCCACTTTTAAACCAACAAAACCAATCATAAAAAACACGCCAAAGTCCAATTTCAAGAAAAAAAATACTTCAAAAGCAGCACAACCTAAAGTTCAAGTGATTGAAAATGTAAAATTTAATAACGGTAAAAACAAAAAGAAATAATATTATCTTAATATTACTTCTTGTACTACCTCTCTTCTCAAGGCTTCATTGAGAAGGGTAATTATTTTGTCTTTACCATAGCTCAATTCAGCTCTCAATGTTGAGGAACTCAATTTGACATACAATTTACCCGATTTTAAAATTACATCTTCTGTATAAGCATTAACTCCGTTTCCCATGATGTTTTTCCATGCTTCTCTTACATTTACATCGTCTATGCCCGATTGAAGTTTGTTTTTTTTAATAATTTCTTTTATAACATCGGCCAAACACTCTTCGTTACTCGTTCTTTTATTCATTATTTTTTGCTATATGGTTCTTGTCTATTGTATTGATATTCAAACCCTTTTGCATCTTTCAAAACCAAAAAATGTTCCGATGCTTGCAAAATTTCTTCCTTAACTGTATCTTTTGTTTTGGGATATACCAAATAGCTTTTACCCGATTGTTGAATTACTTTTACATCTTCAAAATCATCACTCACTAAATAAGAACCATCCAGTTGTGGATGAACTTTCTTACGAAAACCCTTATGGTTTTTTATTTCAAAATAATCAATGGATTCGTTTACTTTGTAGCCTTTTTCGCTACCATCTGGCAATACAACATTTTGTATTTCCCAATAACCATTAATTTTTGCCTCTTCTATAGGTTTTGATGGGGTACATGAAAAAAATAACATGCCCAAACCTATTAAAAATAAATTTTTAAATGTCATACAAATATATTTTTGGAGCCATTCCAGCTGTTCGCTATATCTTTTGTTTTTTAAAGAAAAAAACAAAAGGATGTCGCTTCCATCTGGGCTAGGGCACCGTTTTTCAAAAGAAACAAATTTAGTATAAAAATGGGCTTTTTCAAAATTATAAAAGTTAAAATTCTATTTTAAATTCCTATTTATTTGCATAAAAAAACCTCTTGAAATGCAACAAGAGGTTTTAATATTAAAAAATAAAAATATTACATTTTAGCTTTCAAAGCTTTAGCTTTATCGCTCATTTCCAATGTTTTATAAACGCTTAATAAAGTTTTGGCAATATCTTCATTTTTTGGATTTAGCTCATAAGCTTTTTCCAAATAAGGTAAAGTGTCAGTAAACATTTTAGTACGATCCGTTTTCAATACGTTGTATCTTTTAGTATCTTTATCAGAGGTGCCAAGTTTGTTCATTTCTGTAACAATTTTTTCATCGGCACTTAATTTTAACTCTGCCATATTAGCATAAGCATTAACATAAGTAGGGTTGATTTCGATGGCTCTTTTGAAATATTTCTCTGCATCTACAAGTTGATTCGCTTTACGACTAATTACACCTAAATTATAAACTAAATCAACGTCGTTTGGATTTTTTTCCAACGCTTCTGAAATAAGTTTTTTGTAAGTATCCATGTCGTTCAATTTCAAATACAAGTCTGCTTCCGTCAATAACAATGAGCTGTCCTCTGGATTGGCTACTCTAGCCTCACGAATTGCTGTTTTAGCTTCTGCATCTTTTCCATTTGTAACTAAAATTAATGCTATATTTTTCATGATTTCACCTCTTTTGGAAGGTATTTTTTCTTCTCTAGGTTTTTCATGTGTGCCACCTTTTACAAACAAATCACGCTCTGCTTTTGTTGCAAACTGCTCTTCAGCTTTTGAGTCTTTATTTGTTGCATAATAAACGGTGCCTTCTCCAGAATAATTATTATTTTTCAACTCTTGATAATATGTCAAAGCACTGTTATAATCTTTTCCATTAATGGCATAACCCGCTGCATAATACAGTTTTTCCATATCTTTGGTGTCCAAATCATATGAAACTTTCAATAGTTTAGAACCTTCGGCATAATTGTCTTTATTACCCAATTCTACAGCTGCATTTACCAATTTGCCTTTCAAAATATTAATATTTTTCAAGGCTTCTTCAGTAAATTTGGCTTTGCCACTAGCTTTTTCAATAGCTTGTAAACTGGTATAGGCTTTTGCGGCATCCATCAAGTTTTGAGAAACTTCCATGTTTTTATTGGCCAATTCTAAAGCAATGTTTCCTTTTACAAACTGGTATTGGGCTTTGTCAGCATCTGTGGCCAATAGGGGTTCTGCTGCCATTAACAAGGTTTTAGCTTCAGGAGCATTGCCATTTTTTAAGGCTTTTTCAGCCGCTTTCAATTCGTTTTTTTGTGCCATGGCACCTGTCGAAATCATGACTATCGATGCTAGAATTAAATATCTTTTTTTCATAAAATATTTTTTTAGTTTTAGTTAATTATTTATTGCTGTTATTCTTCTGTTACGGGTTCATTATCAGTTGTTTGCTCTTCGGTTTCAGAGTCTTCATCTGGATTAGCCAATACGTCTTTTGATGTTTCTTCATCTTCATCTTTCATCACTTTTGTTACCGCAGCAATAGAATCTTTACCCTTCAAATTAATCAATTTTACACCCTGTGTTGCTCTGCCCATAACTCTTAAATCTTCTACGGCAAGCCTTATAGTAAGCCCAGATTTGTTAATAATCATCAAATCATCTGCATCAGTTACAGAGTTGATAGAAACAAGATTACCCGTTTTGTCTGTTATATTCAACGTTTTAACTCCTTTTCCACCTCTGTTTGTAATACGATAATCATCTAAGCTAGAGCGTTTTCCGTATCCATTTTCAGAAACAACTAGTATTTCGCTATTCATATCGTTTACAGCCACCATTCCAATAACTTCATCTTGGTCGTCTTGTAGCGTAATTCCTCTAACTCCAGATGCGGTTCTACCCATCGGACGGGTTTTATTTTCTTCAAATCGAACTAATTTACCAGATTTTACAGCTACTAATATTTGACTTTCTCCATTGGTTAATTCTGCTGCCAATAGTTCATCGTCTTCTCTAATTGTTATGGCAGCTACACCATTTACCCTTGGTCGGGAATATTGTTCCAAAAGTGTCTTTTTCATGATTCCTTTTTTAGTAACCATAATCAAATAATTATTTTGAATATATTCCTGATTTTTAAGGTCTTGTGTGCATATATAGGCTTTTACCTTATCATCGCTTTCTATGTTAATTAAATTCTGAATAGCACGTCCTTTGGCTGTTTTGTTGCCTTCTGGAATTTCATATACCCGCATCCAAAAACATTTCCCTTTTTGTGTAAAAAACAACATATATTGATGGTTTGTAGCCACAAACATGTGTTCTAAGAAATCTTGGTCTCTAGTACCAGCACTTTTTTGGCCAACACCACCTCTGTTTTGGGTTTTATATTCAGATAAGTTGGTACGTTTTATGTATCCTGCATGAGAAATCGTAATAACTACATTTTCGTCTGCAATCAAATCTTCTATACTCACATCGCCTCCAGAATATTCAATTACAGATCGACG
Source organism: Flavobacterium branchiophilum NBRC 15030 = ATCC 35035 (assembly GCF_002217205.1). Classification (GTDB taxonomy): domain Bacteria; phylum Bacteroidota; class Bacteroidia; order Flavobacteriales; family Flavobacteriaceae; genus Flavobacterium; species Flavobacterium branchiophilum. The sequence continues at coordinate 29,169 of NZ_MUGT01000007.1, forward strand.
GGCATCACCAAATTTATCTCTAATTTCAATCAACTCATCTTTGATCAAGTTGGTTCTCAAATCTTTATCGGCAAGTAAGGCTTTCAAGTGAGCAATCAATTTCATGATTTCTTCGTATTCGCTTCTCAATTTGTCTTGCTCTAGTCCAGTCAATTGACGCAAACGCATTTCAACAATCGCTCTTGCTTGAATTTCAGATAATTGAAATCTTTCTATCAATCGATCTCTTGCTTCTTCTCCATTTTTAGAGGCTCTAATAATTTTGATTACCTCGTCTATATTGTCCGAAGCAATAATCAAACCTTCTAAAATGTGGGCTCTTTCCTCGGCTTTTTTCAACTCAAATTGAGTACGTCGAACTACTACATCGTGTCGGTGTTCTATAAAATAATGAATCATGTCCTTCAAATTCAACATTTGAGGACGACCACCAACTAACGCAATATTATTGACACTAAAAGATGATTGTAATTGTGTAAATTTATATAAAGTATTTAAAACCACATTTGGAGTGGCATCTCTTTTCAAAATATATACAATTCGCATACCATTTCTATCCGATTCGTCTCGAATATTGGCAATGCCTTCAATTTTTTTGTCGTTTACCAAGTCTGCCGTTTTTTTAATCATGTCGGCTTTGTTTACTTGATATGGAATTTCTGTAACTATTATGGATTCTCGTCCATCCACTTCTTCAAAACTGACTTTTGCTCGCAAAACTATGCGTCCTCTTCCTGTTTTAAAAGCTTCTCTTACACCTTCATATCCATATATAGTACCCCCTGTTGGAAAATCAGGAGCTTTAATATGGTTCATCAATTCGTCAATTTCAATTTCAGAATTGTCTAAATATGCTAACGTACCGTTGATAACTTCTGTTAAATTATGTGGCGGCATATTGGTAGCCATACCCACAGCTATTCCCGTAGCTCCATTTATTAATAAAGTAGGAACACGTGTTGGCATTACTTTTGGTTCATATAAAGTATCGTCAAAATTCAATTGAAAATCAACAGTTTCTTTTTCAATATCGGCCATAATTTCTTCCGAAATTTTTTGCATTCTTGCCTCGGTATAACGCATGGCTGCTGGACTATCCCCATCGACAGACCCAAAATTTCCTTGGCCGTCCACTAGCAAATACCGCATACTCCATTCTTGTGCCATACGTACCATGGCATCATATACAGAGGTATCTCCGTGAGGATGGTATTTTCCCAATACTTCTCCAACTATTCTTGCTGATTTTTTATGGGCTTTATTCGAAAAAACACCTAATTCATACATGCCATAAAGCACACGTCGATGTACGGGTTTTAAACCGTCTCTAACATCAGGAAGGGCTCTCGATACAATTACAGACATCGAATAATCGATGTAGGCAGATTTCATTTCATCTTCAATGTTAATAGGAATTAACTTATCTCCGTCTGACATATTTTATATAGTTTATTTTAAAATTATTATGTTATAAAAAATCTTGCTAATTTATAGTTTCTATTTGAACATAACAATTTTTTTTACCAAAAAAATAATTAATTTATTAACAATAATATTATTGTAAGTAAAAAATTAAAGTATTTTAGAAAAATCTGGTTTGAAATAATGGGGGCCTTTCATTACTTTTCCATCGTTTCTATATATAGGTTGTCCTTTGTCATCTAACTTGCTCATGTTGCTTTGATGTATTTCGTCAAATATTTGTTCCATTTGGTTTTGCAAACCGTGTTCGATAATGGTGCCACATAATATATATAGCATATCGCCCAAAGCATCTGCAACATCGTGCAAATTGTTGTTGCTAACAGCCTCTAAATATTCTTCGTTTTCTTCTTTCATCAATTCAAATCGCAGTTTGTTTTTATCAAAACCTAAGCTTGCTTGTGGCCTTTTGGCATATCCTAATTGATAAATTTCATGAAATTTTTTCACTGATTCTAATTGTTTTTTCATACGTTTTATTTAATTTTTAATGAATATATAAGTCTATATTTTTTATTCAATATGGCTACAAAAAAATGATTATAAAGAAACAAACAAAAATACATCATAAACTAATTAAAAAATGTAATTTTGTACTCAAATTTTAGTATCATTATGTTTAGTACAGGGCAACTTATTTTTGCATCACTTTTTTTTGTATCGTTCGTTTTAATTACAATGTATTCTTATAAAAAGGATAAAAATCTTCATAACTTTTTTTATAAAGGTAATTATAAAGTACTATTGGCTTTTTTGATTTTTATTGGTTTATTATTTGTAATTAAATTTTATTTTAAACATTAATACAAAAATATGTTAAAATTTAACAGACTTTATTATATTTGCACACTTAATCATATTTAAAATGAAGATTTTAAAATATTTTTTCTTACTCATCATGCTACTTGTAACAGCAGCCTCTATTTTTGTGGCAACGTTAAATCCTAACTATGTAGTTGTAAGAACAAAAATAATAAAAACCCCCCGTATTACTGCTTATCAATACATTAACGATTTAAGAAATTGGGAAGAATTTGGTTCTTGGAAAGAGGATAATCCCAACATGCAATTTGATTACTCTGTAAATACTTCTGGCAAAGGCAGTTATTATAATTGGAAAAACGGGAACGATTTTGGACGCATCGAAACAGTATCGAATAAAGAGGGAATGTTAATTGTTCAAAAAATGAATGATAATGGCGAAATATCTGATGTATTTTGGCAGTTTAAGGATACTTTAGGAAAAACAAAAATTACATTCAAAAACATTGGAAAGATGGGTTTTTCTAATAAAATTTTTACCGGAATACAAGGTGGAATTGATCATGTGGTGGGTACCATTTTTGAAAGAAGCCTTGAAAATGTTAATAGAATTTTAGATTTTGAAGTAAACACTTATAAAGTTAAAATAAACGGTTATATTCAAAAAGCTTTTTTTTATTATTTACAAAAAACAATAATCAGCAAAGATGTACATATTAAAAAGAATATTCCTATTTTGATTCACGATATTAATCAGTTTTCACAAAAAAATAATATTCATACGGTTGGAATTCCATTTATCAAATACAATAAAAAAGACCCTAATAGGCAAGTTACAAGTTATACCGTGGGTATTGAATTGAAAGAAATGATTTATACTAGTAAGGAAAGTGAATTTGTAGTAGATAGTTTGCCAGCCACTCATTATATCAAAACAACTTTAACGGGAGATTATTCGCATTTGTATCAAGCAAAAATGAAAACATTAAATTTTATTTATAAAAATAAATTAATGGAAGACTTTGAAAAATCTTATTTGGAGTATTATGTGAAAGACAAATCGATAAGTAACAATGCATCTACTTGGATTACAGAGATTTATGTTCCAATAAAAACAAAATCCAAGCCTAAAAAATATTACAAACCGAAAGTAGAACAAACGACCGCCACACCAGCTCAAGCACCTGCTACTACTGAAACGGTAACTCCATCTAATACAAATTCAAATCTATAGAAGTCTTTTTGTTGAAGCTTACATTAACTTTTTTTAATAATTAAATGTCTGTTTAAACCTTTTCTAATTTTGAATGTCTAAAGTTGAAAACAATATTTTGGAAGAGGAGCAAGCATTTATATTGCAATTATTAAATCCAAAAACGCAAAATGTAGCGTTTCAAGAACTCTTACAAAAATACCAACGACCATTGTATAACCACATTCGTAACATTGTTTTAAATCATGATGATACCGATGATGTGTTGCAAAATACATTTGTAAAAGTATATCAAAATTTGAATAAATTTAAAGGAGAAAGCAAACTTTTTTCGTGGATGTACCGCATTGCAACGAATGAAGCTTTGACTTTTTTAAAATCAAAATCCAAAACACAAGGCATTTCAACTGATGTATTGCAAAATAAATTAGTACATAATTTAGAAGCAGATGCTCACTTTGATGGAGATGCTATACAATTAAAATTGCAAAAAGCCATAGCACAATTACCTGAAAAACAACAATTGGTATTCAAAATGAGGTATTTTGAATCTCTTAAATACGATGATATTTCGGATATTTTAGGAACATCTGTTGGAGCTTTAAAAGCCTCTTATCATCATGCAGCCAAAAAAATTGAAGATTTTATGCTACACCATTAAACTTTATATCTAAATCAAAGTCCTACTACCATGGAAACATTTAATTTAAACAACCAACACACAAAATCTACTGGTTTTCAAATACCAGAAGGCTATTTTGAGCAATTTTCGGATAAAATTCAAATGAGAATTGCCGCAGAAAAAAAGCCTAAAACTACCCTGTTCAAATTACAAAAAAATACAATTTTCAAAATAGCCGCAGTGTTTACTCTTGGTTTTGGAAGTATGTATTATTGGCAAACATCAAACCCATATTCAAATATCGACCCCATTGTTTTAGAAAATTACATTTCCGATTCAAAATCCATGACCGATAATGATTTGGCAGAAATTTTGGATGATAATGAATTAGATAAATTACAAATTGATTTGAACATTACACATCAAGATATTGAGAAAGAGTTGATTGATAATAATGATTTAGAAGAATATTTATTAAATTAATATAAAAATGAAAAATAATATTTTAACAATTTTATTGTTTTTACTTGCAACTACTTTTGGTTTTTCGCAAGGAAAATTTAAAGAAAAAAGAGAAAAAATAAAAGCCTTAAAAATTGCCTATATCACCAATGAATTAGCATTGACTACGGATGAAGCCACTAAATTTTGGCCTATTTTTAATGCGTTTGAAAAACGGGAAATGGAAATAAGAGGTGGTAAAAGACGAGATATAAAATTCAAACTAGACGATGTAGATTTGGATAAAATGACGGACAAAGATGCTTTAAATTTAATAAACACTATGGAAAGTTCTGAAGAAGAGCTGTTTCAATTGCGAAAAAAATTCATTTTAAGTTTAAAAGGAGTTTTGCCTCCTGTAAAAATTTTGAAGTTGAAACGTGCAGAAGAGGCATTTCATAAAAAATTATTGAAACAATACAAAGAACAACACAAAGAATAACAAGTAAAAACTTGTTAAATTGTAAAAAATAATATTTATTAAAAATAAAGTAAAAAAAATGGTGTTTTACATATTATCTTTATATCTTAATAACTAAATTTGCAAGTTCTTAAAAATATTTATAATGAGTACAACACACAAAGACTTACATCATAAATGGACAATTGGAGGTTTATTAGTAAGTTTGGGAATTATTTATGGTGATATTGGAACTTCGCCATTATATGTAATGAAAGCCATTTTGGGGCTTGAATTTGCAATCAATAAAGATTTAGTATTAGGTGGCATTTCGTTGGTTTTTTGGACATTAACGTTACAAACCACTCTAAAGTATGTGTTAATTACCTTAAGTGCAGACAACCATGGCGAAGGAGGTATTTTTGCCTTGTATGCATTAGTAAAAAAAAACAAAATCAAATGGTTAATTATTCCAGCCATTATTGGAGGAAGTGCCTTACTAGCAGATGGCATCATTACGCCTCCCATATCGGTGTCTTCGGCCGTTGAAGGGATTCGGTTGTTTTATCCAAAAATCAATACTATTCCAATTGTAATTGGTATTTTATTTATATTATTTACCATTCAACAATTTGGAACCAAATTAGTTGGTAATTTTTTCTCACCAATAATGTTGGTTTGGTTTTTGATGTTAGGTGTTTTAGGTGCCTATCAAATTGCCCTAAACCCTGAAGTTTTAAAAGCTTTAAATCCTTATTATGCTTATCATATTTTGGTAGCCGATAAAGGAATCAATCCAGAAGGTTTTTTTGTTCTAGGATTTGTTTTTTTATGTACTACGGGTGCCGAAGCTTTATATTCAGATATGGGACATTGTGGCAGAAAAAACATCAGAATTAGTTGGTTTTTTGTAAAGCTAACTTTAGTACTCAATTATTTTGGTCAAGCCGCTTATTTAATCCAACACGAAGGAATTACCTTAAAACAATTGAGTGCTTCAAACCCCAATCCATTTTATTTAATCATGCCCGAATGGTTTCAATTAGCAGGCGTTATTATTGCAACATTGGCTGCCGTTATTGCATCACAAGCTTTAATTAGTGGCTCATTTACCTTGATAAATGAAGCCATGCGTTTGAATTTTTGGCCTAAATTACGCATTAAATATCCTACAGAAGTAAAAGGTCAAATGTATATTCCATCAATCAATTGGATGTTATTTTTAGGGTGCGTTGGTATTGTTTGGCATTTTGAAGAGTCAAGTAATATGGAACATGCTTATGGTTTGGCCATTATTTTATGTATGATCATGACCACAATTTTGCTCAATTTTTATTTGATTTTAAAGCGAGTTCAATGGTATATCATTACCCCTTTAATCGGAACGTATTTGTTGATTGAGTTTAGCTTTTTTGCAGCCAATATTACCAAATTTGCAGATGGCGGTTATGTTACTTTGATTATAGCTATAGTGTTGATTATGATTATGTCCACTTGGTATTTAGCAAAACAAATTAATAAAAATTATACTAAAATAGTAAAAATTGCCGATTATAAAAAGGTTTTAGCTGAATTGAGCGTAGATTTGACCATACCAAAATATGCTACACACTTGGTATATATGACCAATGCCAATAGAATTGACGAAATTGAGGAAAAAGTGATGTATTCCATCTTACAAAAAAGACCCAAAAGAGCTGATGTATATTGGTTTGTTCATGTTAATATTTTAAATGAACCTTACAAAACAGAATATAAAGTAACTGAAATTGTAAAAGATGATTTGTATAGAGTTGATTTTAATTTAGGTTTTAGAGAGCCAACCAAAATCAACTTGATGTTTAAAGAAGTTTTAAAGGATATGGTTAAAAAAGGAGAAGTAGATATTACAAGTAGATATGAATCCTTAAATAAAAACAATATACTTGGTGATTTTAAATTTGTATTGTCTGAAAAATTCCTTTCAAATGATAGTGATTTATTATGGCACGAAAAAGTCATTATGAATACTTATTTCTTAATAAAGAAATTGAGTATTACAGAAGAGGATTCCTTTGGATTGGATAGCAGCTCTGTAAAAATAGAAAAATTTCCAATGGTTATTCACCCTCCAGAAAAAATTTGTTTAACACGGATTAAATAAAAGAAATGGCACTATTGTAAAATAGTGCTTTTTTATCTACAGGAATATACCAATAAATAATAAAAAAGCAATATATTTGTTTTAGAAAAAAAATAAAATGAGATTACACCGAAATTTAGTTTATACCACCATTGATAGTTTGAATGCCATATTTAATGAAGGCGAATATGCCGACAAAGTAGTAGCAAGAGCATTAAAAAAAGACAAACGTTGGGGGAGTCACGACCGTAAATTTGTTGCAGAAACTATTTATGAAATTGTTCGTTGGAAACGACTTTATTGTGAAATTGCTGAAGTAAAAGAACCATTTGATAGAGATAATTTATGGAGGATATTTGCGGTTTGGGCAGTATTAAGGGGGTATCCTATTCCAGATTGGCGACAATTAGAAGGTACACCAGAAAGAAAAATTAAAGGACGTTTTGATGAATTGTCGAAAAAAAGGGTTTTTAAAGAGTCTATACCAGATTGGATGGACGATTTGGGTGTTAAAGAGTTAGGTGAAGCAGTTTGGACAAAAGAGATAGCAGCCCAAAATCAACCCGCAAAAGTAATTTTAAGGGTAAATACACTTAAAACAAGCAAAGAAAAATTGAGAGCCATTTTGATGGATTTGAATATCGAAACTACTTTTTTAAACGACCAACCAGATGCTTTAGTACTCAAAGAACGTGCAAATGTATTTTTGACAGATGCTTTCAAAGAAGGATTGTTTGAAGTTCAAGATGCCAATTCGCAGTTGGTTGCAGCGTTTTTGGATGTAAAACCAGGAATGAGAGTTGTAGATACTTGTGCGGGTGCTGGCGGCAAAACATTACATATTGCTTCGTTAATGCAAAACAAAGGGCAGCTTATTGCTATGGATTTGTATGAAAGCAAACTCAAACAACTCAAACTTAGAGCCAAAAGAAATGGTGCTTTTAATATTGAGTACCGCATCATTGATTCGACAAAAGTCATTAAAAAATTACAAGAAAAAGCAGATCGGGTTTTGATTGATGCACCATGTAGTGGATTGGGCGTTTTGAAAAGAAATCCAGATGCTAAATGGAAATTGCAACCAGAATTTATTGATAATATTAGAAAAGTACAAGCTGAAGTATTAGAGAGTTATTCAAGAATTGTAAAACCTGGCGGCAAAATGGTATATGCAACTTGCTCTGTTTTACCATCTGAAAATCAAGAACAAGTCAATAAATTTCTTCAAACCGAAAATGGAAAACAGTTTAGTTTTATTAAAGATGCTAAAATTTTAGCTTCAGAATCGGGTTTTGATGGTTTTTATATGGCTCTTTTAGAACGAAAACTATAATGATATTCATGTAAACAGTAATTTTATTGTTTTCAAAGATTACCACAAAATGTAATGGATTGTTCCCCAACATCAATAAATTTAAGTTATTGTTTTATCTAGTCATTTATGATTTCGTATTGAAATAAAAAAAAAAAATGAGCTTAACAAATAAAACCAATAATAATTATTAACCAATAATTTACAAATATGAAAAAACTATACATAAAGATTTTAATTTGTTTTACAAGTTTTGGAATGGCACAAATACCAGCAAATTATTATAATAACGCTACGGGAACAGGTTACACCTTGAAAACACAGTTATTTAACACCATCAACAATAATACCAATTCGGCAAGCAGTAGTGCTAATTATGGTGGCTTGTGGACTTTATATACTGAAAATGCTTTTAGGGATTTGTATTATGAAAACGACAATTCCTTGTTAGATGTTTATTCAGAAAAACCTACTGGCCCCGATAGTTATAGCTATACAGGAACAAGCCAACAATGTGGTAATTACAATTCTGAAGGCGATTGTTACAACAGAGAACATACTGTGCCTCAAAGTTATTTTGGGGGTAGTGGTTCTTATCCGATGTATTCAGATGCACATTTTGTACTGCCCTCAGACGGTAAAGTGAATGCTCAACGCAATGATTTTCCGTACGGAAAGGTAAATGCAGCTACTTGGACATCTACTAATGGTTCCAAGTTGGGTTCCAACTTAAATAGTGGTTATTCTGCAGGTTATACCTCGACAGTATTTGAACCTATCGACGAATTTAAAGGGGATGTCGCCAGATGTTTGTTGTATTTTGTAACCCGATACCAAGACCAATTGCCAAATTTTTATAGCAATTCGACTTCTACAGCAAAAGTAATGTTTGATGGCAGTAGCAATCATAGTTTTTCAAATACGTTCCTTAATATTTTACTTACATGGCATGCGTCAGACCCTGTAAGTAATTATGAAATAGCAAAAAATAATGCAGTTTATACTTTTCAAGGCAACAGAAATCCATTTATTGATCATCCAGAATGGGTACAAAGCATTTGGGGAAGCCCATTAAAAATATCGGATTTTGATTCATTAGATAATATAGTTGTCTATCCAAACCCTTCAAATAATAAAACAATTTATATTAATTCTGATATTAGTTTGGATGAAATTGAATTAATAAATCTAAATGGGCAATTGATTCAAGTCATTAAAAACCCTTTATTTATCAATAAATCATTTGATATTCAAAATTTAAACCAAGGATTTTATTTTTTAAAGTTGAAAGCTGAAAACCAAATGATCATAAAAAAAATATTTGTAAACTAATTGATTTTAATCAATCAATGTGGTAAGTATCGGGACTCTTTTATGCTTATCAAATGAATTTCTTTTAAAAATCATTGTCAAAGAATCTATTTGACAATGATTTTTTTTAAAAATTTTCCAAGATAATTAAATTATTTTGTCATTTATCTTTGCTTTATATTACCCGATCCACTAACTTTACTTTCTATTTGTTTTGGGTTTCCTGAATAGGAAATATTTCCAGAACCCGAAATTTTGGCATCAAGAGCGTTGGTACAATTTACATTGATATTTCCAGAACCCGAAATGGCTACAGTTGCATTTTGAGTTGAAAGTAAAGGTGTTTTAATATTACCCGAACCAGATATTTTGCCAATAAAATCTTGACAATTACCTTCTAATAATATATTTCCAGAACCCGAGAGTTGGACTTCTACTTGCTGACTATCAAGCTGTAAGCGAATATCGCCACTTCCTGAAAGGGCAAGTTTAAAATTATCGAGTTTTAAAATAGCTTTACTAAAAATGGTACCAGATCCACTAGAATGTAACGAGTTTATAGACTCGACAGGAATTAATATTTTAATTTTATTTTGGTATTTATAAGGGATATAAATGCCGTTTTCAAGACTAATGTGTAAGGTTTCATTTTTTACTTCAGTAATTATATAAGGCAAAATAGCTTCGTCGGCAGTAATGATAATTTGACCTTCGGTGCCTTTTATAATTTCAGTTTCAAAAAAACTACTTATTTTTATGGCTTCATACTGGGGTGTTGTACGGGTTTCTGTTTTGATGATTTTTGTAAAATCAATTTTTTTAGTTCCCCAATTTTGACCAAATACATTTGTTAGTATGAACATACTTACGATTAAAAATTTTGTATTGACTTTCATTTTATTTAATTTTAAAGTTTATTTTTTGTTAATTTGATATTTCCGTAATCGGATTGAAGGGTTATTTGATGCAATCCACGTGTTTTATAATATCCAAGATAGTTTGAATGTACTGCAGATTCAGATTTTGTGTTGAAATATAAATCATTTGGAGCTTTTAAATCGGCATATTTTAAACTGATATTGAAATCAAAAGCATAACTTGGTTTGAATCCTATTTCAATTTGAGTATAAGATCCGTTAATATTTATCAAATTATTAACCTCCATATTTTGTATCTTCACATGTCCATATTTTGTGTTTATGATTGCTTGCTCCACAATTTGTAAGATGTCGATGTCTGTATATGTACTCCGACTTACAAAATTTTTAATATTTTTTATCGATACATTACCATATTTGGTATGTAATTGAAGCGTCCCAATTTGATCTATTTGCAATTGGGTATAATTGGAATCAACCGTTAAAGATAGAGCAGTATCAATATCTAATTCAGAGTATTTAGATGATATATTTGCTTTTTTTATATAATTTATTTTAGAATTTTCACAATACTCTAAATAAATATTGTTTTTTTCATTGCTCAATCGGTCAATCAAAATTTTACCATATTGACAACTAATATTAGTAAAACCATTGATTTCACCTAAATATATATTTCCATATTTATTTAAAATAGTCAAATTCCCATTTTTAGGAATTTTCAATTGATAATGAATTTCAAATGAATTATTTTGATTTTTTGAACTATTAATGCTATTTCCAATAGAAGTAGTGGCCGTTATTTTGGCTTTTAAAGCCTCGATATTTATTGTAATATCGTCTAATTTTTGATCAATCCACTTTTCGTTTTGTCCTAAAACTTTTATAAGGATGTCTAATTCAACTTTATCTTCATCCCATGTTGCCACAGAAATGTTTCCGTAAGTATTGTTGATTACAACATCTACATTTGGATTTACAAAATATATTTTTTTGATACTTTTTTGCTTAACAATTGGGCCAATAACATTTGAATATGCCAAATAGTATGTTGAAAAAAACAATAAAATAAATAAAAGTTTACAGTATTTTTTCATCATTCTCAATATTTTCATGTTCTTCAATTCTTTTTAATACTTCTTCCAAAAATGAAATTCTAGTTTGGAAATTACTAATTAAAGCTTTGATTAATATTTTATTTTCGCCATTTTTTTCTAATTCAAATAAAATATTTTGATAATCTTTGTCAAATTCTTTCATTTGTTTCAAAGCATCTTCAACCATTTTTTGATTTGCATCTGATTTTTTATCTTGAATTTTATATAACTCTTTTGCAATAAGCACTGTAAATATCGAATCAGTTTGTTGGGTTTCCTTTGAAGCAAATTTCAAATTTTTTTGCGGATAGCTGTTCAATTGATTAATAAAATACCCAAAACTGAGCAATATACATGCAGCAATGGTAGCATACCTCCAATAGTGTTTTTTTGCCTTTTTTGATGTTATTTTTTGCAAAAAAGCCAAACTATGATGGGTGGGTAGTTCCTTAATATCCCAATTGTCATGATTATTTTGAAACATTACATCTAAATCATCTTTCATTGATTTCATTTTTTTTTAAATTTTATTCTTAAACTTTCTTTTGCTCTGCTTAAAGTGGTTCTAAAATTGGTATTTGAAATTTGTAAAATATCGCAAATTTCTTCCTGGTCATAACCTTCTATGTAATATAAGGAAAGTATGATATTGTAACTGTCTTTTAATGATTTCATAGCATTTAGAATTTGTTGTACTTGAAAGTTTTTAACGTCATTCAATATTATTTCTGTAGGTATTTCAATGTTTTCATGTAATGATTCCTGCCATTCATCTATTGAAATTCTTTTTTCTTTTTTACAAAAATCGATGCTGCAATTTACAATAATCCGTTTCAACCAGGATCCAAAAGCCACCTCGTTTTTAAATTTTTCTAGATTTGAAAATGCTTTTAAAAATCCTTCTTGCATGATGTCTTGTGCAAAATGTTCGTCTTTTATAATTCGAAAAGCCACATTATACATAGCCTTTGCATACAAATGATACAATTCGTGTTGGGCCTTTGTATTTTTATCGATACATAAAGCTATAAGTCGTGCAATATTTGGACTGTTATTTTTCAAATATTTGATTTAGTTACGTAATTAAAGACCAAGTTTAATTTTATTTGTTACAGTATTAAGTTCAAAAATCAAATTTTTTTTTGAAAACAATGTGAAATTAAAAAAATATTGTTAATTTTGAAAAATATTTATGAGTTTATTATAAAACGGTCTTTTCAAAATGAAGATACAAATATAATATTATTCTACTAATTTTATTTTAAAAACAATAAAATAAATTCAAAATAATATATTTAACAAAAAAATATTACGGAAATGAAAAAAATAAATTTTTTAATGCTATTTTTAGTATTTATAGGATTGATGACATCTTGCGAAGTTGAACCTATTGATAGTAATTTGAATCCACAATCATTTGACGACAATACAAATAACAATTCAGGTGCTGCTTCATTTAAGGCTAACTTTAGCGGAGCAACTTTTACGGCAACAAGTACTTTAGCATATATATCTGGAGGATCAATTAGATTAGAAGCATTAAGAGGCACAAGTGGTGAAGGATTTGCCTTTTTTTTAGAAGGCACAACAGTTGGTACTTATGCTGCACCCGATAATTTATTAACTTATACACCAGCAAATTCAACAGATAATTTTGGCTATTGGGCTCAAAACCCATTAAGTCCCAATCAAAGTGTTGGGTCTGTAACGGTAACAGCTATTGATTCTGTAAACAAAACAATATCGGGAACATTCAATTTTACGGGATATTGGTCAGATTTTTCAGTAACAAATATAGCTCCAATAGTTTTTTCTGGAGGTGTATTTACTAATATTCCTTATTCTACACAAAGCCCTACGGGTGATACCTTTTACACTAAAATAAATGGAACAGAATTTGTGGACAATGATATTGTAGTAGCAACAGTAAATAATGTTATTGGAATAGCGGCCAAAAATGCGGCACAGGATGTTGTGAATTTAGGCATAAAAGAAACACTTACCGTTGGATCATACACCATAACGGGGGCTTCGACAGATCAAGTGCAAGCAAGTTATAAATTGGCGTCTAATATTTTACCAGTGTCTGCCACTGCGGGTACTATTACTATTACAAGCAAAACAACTGACAGAATTGTTGGTACATTTAGTTTTGCAACTGCCAATGGTACTTATCAGGCTACTAGTGGAACTTTTGATGTTGCTTACTAAAATAATATGTTACAAAAATGAACCCGCCTAATTGGCGGTTTTTTTGTTTTTGGCACAATCATTGAATAATAACTGTTCTCATATTTATAATTGATATTTTACTATCATTTCAATTTTAATTGCTTATGAAGTACTTTTTTTTCAATTATACTTAATTTATTAATGCCAAAATGACTTTAAAACAACGATATGTCAGATAATAAAATATTTACAATTGACAATATGTCATTAAACGAAATTGATTCAGATTCAGAATTGATTCCTCTACTATCAAAAGAAGACGAAGAAGAAATGAACAATGAAATTTTGCCAGAAACGCTACCCATATTGCCTTTGAGAAACACCGTTTTGTTTCCAGGTGTTGTAATTCCAATTTCGGCGGGAAGAGATAAATCCATCAAATTATTGAATGATGCCAATGCTGCTGGAAAAATTATTGGAGTTGTAGCACAAAAAGACGAAGCAGAGGAAAACCCAACAGAAGATGGAGTACACAAAATGGGTACTGTTGCTCGAATATTAAGAGTTTTGAAAATGCCCGACGGCAATATCACAGTTATTTTGCAAGGAACTAAACGATTTAAAATTGTTGATTTTATACAAGAAGATCCTTATTTTGTAGCTAATATTCAATCGATTAATGAAAAAAGACCTGTAAAATCTGATTCAGAGTTTAATGCTATAATCGATTCAATAAAAGAATTGGCCATTCAAATAATAAATGATAATCCCAATATTCCGTCTGAAGCCACTTTTGCAATAAAAAATATTGAAAGTAAGCCTTTTTTAATTAATTTCATATCTTCAAATATGAATTTGGATGTTAAAGACAAACAAGTTCTTTTGAGTATTTTGAATTTAAAAGAAAGGGCATTAGAAACGTTGAAGTTTATGAATTTAGAATTGCAAAAATTGCAATTAAAAAACAATATTCAATCAAAAGTACGATTTGATTTAGACCAACAACAAAGAGAATATTTCTTACATCAACAAATGAAAACCATTCAGGAAGAATTGGGTGGGGTATCGCATGAAGACGAGATAGAAGAAATGAAAACCAAGGCTAAAGCCAAACAATGGGACGAGAAAACTCAAAAACACTTTGAAAAAGAACTTTCAAAAATGATTCGATCCAATCCACAATCGCCAGATTATGGAATTCAGCGAAATTATTTAGAATTGTTTTTGGATTTGCCATGGGGGCATTATTCAAAAGATAATTTTGATCTTAAAAGAGCACAGAAAATCTTGGATAAAGATCATTTTGGATTAGACGAAGTTAAAAAACGGATGATAGAACATTTGGCAGTATTGAAACTTCGCAACGATATGAAATCGCCTATCTTGTGTTTAACAGGCCCTCCGGGAGTGGGAAAAACATCAATTGGACGTTCGGTTGCAGAAGCATTAGGTAGAGAATATGTAAGAATATCATTAGGAGGTTTGAGAGACGAAGCGGAAATACGTGGTCATAGAAAAACGTATATTGGGGCTTTGCCGGGTAGAATTATCCAAAGTTTGAAAAAAGCGGGAACATCAAACCCAGTATTTGTTTTGGATGAAATAGATAAATTATCTAATAGCCATAACGGCGATCCGTCTTCGGCATTATTGGAAGTGCTTGATCCTGAGCAAAATAATTCTTTTTATGACAATTTTTTAGAATTAGGTTATGATTTATCAAAAATCATGTTTATTGCTACTTCAAACACAATGTCCACCATTCAGCCTGCATTGGTCGATAGAATGGAAGTCATTAAAATGTCTGGATATACTATTGAAGAAAAAATTGAAATTGCCAAACAGCATTTGTTTCCAAAACAATTGGAAGCACATGGGTTAAATGCTAAACACTTGAGTATTGGCAAAAAACAGTTTGAAAAAATAATTGAAGGATATACCAGAGAGTCTGGTGTAAGAGGCCTTGAAAATAAAATTGCACAAGTAGTTAGAAATGCTGCAAAATGTGTTGCCATGGAAGAGGAATATAATAAAAAGCTAACAGATGAAGATATTGTTACTATATTAGGTGTTCCAAGATTAGAGCGAGACAAAGCAGAAAACAATGAGGTTGCGGGTGTAGTTACAGGCTTGGCTTGGACATCTGTTGGTGGTGATATATTGTTTATAGAATCATTAATTTCTGCTGGAAAAGGCAGCTTATCTATAACCGGAAACCTTGGTAATGTCATGAAAGAATCAGCAACAATTGCCTTGGAATATATCAAATCTAATGCTGAAATACTTGGCATCAACCCTGATTTGCCATCGAAATATAATATTCATTTGCATGTTCCAGAAGGGGCAACTCCAAAAGATGGGCCAAGTGCAGGTATTGCCATGCTTACTTCGTTGGTGTCGTTGTTTACTCAAAAAAGAGTTAAAAAAAGCCTTGCTATGACGGGTGAAATTACACTTAGAGGCAAAGTATTGCCTGTTGGTGGTATTAAAGAAAAAATCTTGGCTGCAAAAAGAGCCAATATCAAAGAAATTATTTTATGTTATGAAAATAAATCAGATGTAGCTGAAATTAAACCTGAATATATTGATGGTTTAACGTTTCATTATGTAAAAGAAATGCACGAAGTAATTGCAATAGCAATTACCAATCAAAAAGTTAAAAATTTTAAGGAATTAATGTAGTATTAATATTTTTTAAAAAATTTTATTTTATAAAAAAAAACTTCTTAATTGAGGTTTTTTTTGTTTTTATTTATATTGAAAATGGTACATTATTTTTTGTCAGAATAAAGTTGATTGCAGGTTTTGCGTGAGGGATTGCAGTGGAAATCCTTTTTTGTTTTTTCTTTAAAAACAAAAAAGATTGCAACGAAAAGCCCGACCCGTAGTTTTACGGAGGGACACGCCCACATCATTTATATTTTGAAAAATATTAAAATATGAAACCGATAAAAGAAGGGCCTTTTTGGTAATTTTATATTATAATATTTGAAATAAATATAGCAATATTATTTACATAACCTTAAAATAATAATAATTGCACTATATATTTGTCTAAATTTTAAACTTTGATAAAGATGATTGATTTGAATAAATGCTTATCAAAACGACATTGATAAAAATATTATTAATTTGATTTCAATTTTAAAAAAAAACCTCGATTAATTTTAATAAAATCGAGGTTTTTTATTTCAATATTATTGGTATGCTTCGATAGGGACGCAGCTACAAACTAAATTTCTGTCGCCAAATGCATCGTCGGCTCTGCGAACAGTAGGCCAAAATTTGTTTTCCTTTAAATAGTCTAATGGAAAAGCGGCTTGGGTACGTGTATATGGAAAATTCCACTCGTCTGCTGTTAGCATGGCTTGTGTATGTGGTGCATTTTTCAAAACATTGTTTTTGTCTTCGATTGAAGCGTTTTCAATTTCTTGTCTGATGCTAATCATCGCTTCGCAAAAACGGTCTAGTTCGTCAAGGTTTTCGCTTTCTGTTGGTTCTATCATTAGTGTACCGGCAACAGGGAAAGAAACTGTTGGGGCATGGAAACCAAAGTCCATCAAACGTTTGGCAATATCGGTTACTTCGATGCCTTTTTGTTTAAACGGGCGACATTCTAAAATCATTTCGTGTGCGGCCCTTCCTTGTTCACCAGAATATAAAGTGTCGTAATGTCCGTTGAGTCTTTCTTTGATGTAATTGGCGTTTAAAATAGCCATTGTAGTTGCTTTTGAAAGCCCTTCTTCGCCAAGCATGCAAATGTAGCCATAAGAAATCAAACACACTAAGGCAGACCCCCAAGGGGCAGCTGAAATGGCTGTAATGGCTTGAGAGCCACCTGTTTGGATAATAGGATTGCTTGGCAAAAATGGTACCAACTGTGGGGCAACACATATTGGCCCAACACCAGGTCCACCGCCACCGTGAGGGATTGCAAAGGTTTTGTGTAAATTCAAATGACAAACATCGGCACCAATAGTAGCAGGATTGGTTAGGCCTACTTGTGCGTTCATATTGGCACCATCCATATATACTTGACCACCGTTTTCGTGTATAATTTGAGAAATTTCTTTAATTGTACTTTCAAAAACTCCGTGGGTAGAAGGATAAGTTACCATGAGGCATGATAAATTATCTTTATATAAAATGGCTTTTTCTCTTACATCTTCCACATCGATATTGCCATTTTCGAGTGTTTTGGTAACTATGATTTGCATGCCTGCCATGGCTGCCGAGGCCGGATTTGTACCGTGGGCAGAGGATGGAATTAAAGCAATATTTCGGTGGACATCGCCTCTGGCATGATGATAAGCTCTAATGACCATTAAACCTGCATATTCGCCTTGTGCACCAGAATTGGGTTGTAAGGTTGTTCCTGCAAATCCTGTAATAATGCTTAATTGTTGTTCTAATTTGCTTAACATTTCTTGGTATCCTAATGCTTGGTTTATTGGAGCAAAAGGGTGCATATTGTTCCATTGTGGGTTGCTTAATGGTAACATTTCGCTTGCGGCATTCAATTTCATTGTGCAGGATCCTAACGAAATCATAGAATGATTGAGCGATAAATCTTTTCGTTCGAGCATTTTGATATAACGCATCAATGCCGATTCTGAATGGTATTTATTGAAAACTTCGTGTTGTAAAAATGCGGATTTTCTGTTTAAATGTAATGGTATTGCTGAATTTTCATCTAAACTGTTAAGTTTTTCAACTGATTGACCTTTTGCAGATGCAAATATTTCAAGAATTTTGTTAATGTCATTAATACTTGTAGTTTCATTAAGTGAAATAGCAATATTTTTTTCATCGATATAATAAAAATTATATGATTGTGCTTCTGTCAAAGGTTGTATGATTGATTGTTCAGCTTCTATGACAATTGTATCAAAATAAGAAGTATTTTTTTGAATATATCCCAAATTATGAAGCTCTTTAGCAAGATTATAAGCTAATGATTGAATGGTATTGGCAATATATTGCAAGCCTTTTGGCCCATGATACACAGCATACATCCCAGCCATTACAGAGAGTAAAACTTGTGCAGTACAAATATTTGATGTAGCTTTATCTCGTTTGATGTGTTGTTCTCTGGTTTGCAGAGCCATTCTTAAGGCTCTGTTGCCATCAGCATCTATGGTGATGCCAATGATACGACCTGGCATACTGCGTTTGTATTCGTCTTTTGTTGCAAAATAGGCAGCATGAGGGCCGCCATAGCCTAATGGAATACCAAACCTTTGGGTTGTACCAACAACAACATCGGCACCCATTTCGCCAGGAGGTGTAAGAATAGTAAGACTCAATATATCTGCTGCTACCGCCACTTTTATATCATTAGATTTGGCTTTAGATATAAAATCGGTGTAATCATATATTTGTCCGAATTTAGCAGGGTATTGTAAAATTGCTCCAAAATAACCTGATGAAAAATCAAAATTTTCATGATTTCCAATTACAATTTCTATACCAATAGGCGTTGCCCGTGTTTGTAAAACAGAAAGGGTTTGAGGAAAAATAGCTTCCGATACAAAAAATTTATTGACATTATTTTTTTTCTGATCTTTAGTTCTAACGTCAAACAAAAGTGCCATTGCTTCAGCAGCTGCCGTTCCTTCGTCTAACAATGAAGCATTTGCTATTTCCATTCCAGTAAGTTCTATAACCATGGTTTGAAAATTCAAAATAGCTTCCAATCTGCCTTGAGCAATTTCTGCTTGATAGGGGGTGTAAGCGGTGTACCAACCAGGGTTTTCGAATATGTTGCGTTGAATGACTGCTGGAACCACTGCCTGATTATAGCCTAGACCAATATATGATTTGAAAATTTTATTTTTGTTTCCCAATTCATGTATGTGGTTTGCAAATTCATATTCTGTCATGGCAGGAGCCAATTCTAGAGGTTTTTTTAAGCGAATATCGGCAGGTATAGTTTCAGAAATGAGTTGTTCTGAACTGGAAACACCAATAAATTGAAGCATTTTTTGAACATCATTTTCACTAGGGCCAATGTGTCTTAAAGCAAAAGCATCTGTTTTCATGTGTAGTTATAGTTATGTTTTTTAAATCATGTTGCTAATATTCAACAGGTTTAAAAATTGATGGTATAATTTTGAAAAGGCAAAATTAAATATTAATTGGCTAATAATGATTGTTTTTTTAATGTATTTTTTAATAATTTATCAACTATTTTGAATAATTTAGGAAATCGTTTTGTTAATTTTGCAAAATGAAATTGCTACATAAATGCTTTGATTTATACCTTTCATACAGTTTGCACATCGGATTTGAGGTGTGGTGTATGGTACAAATAACGTATTATTATTTGCATTTAAAACCAGATCTTAACTTGGCCGCAGTTGTTTTTTTGGGTACTGTTTTTGGGTATAATTTTCTGAAATATGCTGATGGCTTTATTTCAAAAAGAATGCCATGGCACAAATTCAAATGGTTTTTTGTTTTGAACGCATTAATTTTTGTAATTTTTTGTTTTTTTTACAGTCAATTAATATTTTTATTGCAAATAATATTAATTATTTTGGTCACTATGATTTTTATTTATCCAAAAATAAGAAAAATAACCAACTTAAAATTAATTTACGTAAGCTTTTGTTTGAGTTTAGTTACGGTTTTTTTACCTTTATTACAGCATACCCACCTTCAAAGTCAAGTCTTTCTTGTGTTTTTTGAACGTTTTGTATTGATCATAACATTATTGATTCCATTTGAAATTGCCGATCTAAAAAACGACATTGATATTGTAACCATACCTAAAATTATTGGAATTCATAAAACAAAATTATTAGGTTTTTTATTGTTAATAATTGTATTTTTTATTAATATTATGTCAAATGATATTGATTTCATTAAATTTTTTATATATATTTTAATATTTTTAAGTATTTTATTTTCAAATACGATCAAATCAAAATATTTTACAAGGTTTTGGGTAGAAAGTATTCCTATTATTTGGTACTTAATGCTTTATTTTTTGTAAAAAAATCATTCAATACATTTCAAATAATTTATAAAATAAGATTCAGGTTCATAGTATATGCCATCTAAATCAGAATGTAATGTTTTTTTAAACACGATATCTTCTGTTTCCGTGGTAAATTTGATCCTCATAAATGAAATAGGTGATTGTTTTAAATCTTCCATTGTGCCTTGTATAAACATAAAATATCCTGTAAGAATTTTTGTTGTAGTATTGGTATGATCCATCAACGAAGTACCACAATCTTCTTTGTCCATAGCTAAAAGCGTAATAATTTTTCCATTTTGAAGTTGAAAATACAATTTGGAATTTTTATCTAAACATTTTGCCTTTGTAAAATTATTATTTTTTGTAATAAATTGAATAGACAAACTTGGTAAACCATCAGAATTGATTAAAGAAAAATATATAAACCTAGAATTTCCAGCAAATATATGTTCGTGTATCAAATATTCTTTGGTAGCTTTATAAACACCTAAACTGTCTTTTACATTGGAACTGTATTCACATTCTTTTTGTGCCAAAAGCGAATGACTTATGAAATAGATCAATAAAAATAGGAATTTTTTCATTTTATGTTGTTTGTTTTAAATTTTGGTGCAAATTAAAACTATTTTTTGATTATTCAAATTAGTAGTAAAAAAACAATAGCTATTGCCTCCATCTTTTATTTTCCATTTCTTTTTTATTACATCTACAGATTCAGGAAAATTCCTGCAACTAACATTCATTTTTTGATTTTCAATATACTTTTTCAGCTCATTTTTTTGATATACAAACACATTTTCCACTATAAAAATACGTCCAGGAAAGGTAATTAACTCATTTGATGTGTACAAATGACTATTTTGATGTAATTTTGGTACCTGAAATGCAGTACAAATGGCTTGGAAACCACCAGATTTCATAATAGCGGCATTGGGTTCATATATATATTTTTGTGGTAAATTATATAATGCGAAGTCTTCATTTGAATCATTATCAAAATCAAATGTAATTTCTTCATTTTTGGTTATATTGATCGTTTTAATAGTAATATTACCTTTATAATTGTTTTGAATTTCCCATAATAATTCTTTTACTTCATTATCAAGAGCCACCACATGGATATTTTTGACAAAGTGAAGTTCCTTTAATCCTGCGGTAATATCTAATAAAGTTGCAGTTTTTATAAGTATATTATTGGAAAATTTAAAATAAAAATCTAAATTTTCAGCTACATTTGGGACACAATCTTTTAATAAGAAAACTTTTCCTTTAGATTCATGTCGCCTAGACGGATCTATATAAATCCAATCAAATTGTTGGTTTAACTGTTCTAAAATGACAGCGCTATCGCCATTATAACCTATAATATTTGTCTGATTTAAAGCTTTAAAATTATTTTTTGCTATTAAAGATAAGCTTTCATTAATTTCGCAATGTATAATATGATTTACTTTTTTTGAAAAAAAATAAGTATCAACTCCAAAACCACCGCTTAAATCAATCATACTTTTTCCAGAAACTATCCTTGATTTGTATAAAGCTGTAATTTCAGAGGAAGTTTGTTCGACGGCTATCTTTGATGGAAAAATAATATTTTGGGCATTAAAAAAGGTGGGTAATTTATGTTTTGCTTTGGTTTTTGCCGCAATTTGATTTAATATTGAGGGCCAATCTACTTCAGGAAATGGATTTTTTTGTAATGCCAATTGGCTAACCTCTTTTCCAATATTGTTAGTAATAAAATGTTGAATATCAGGTAATAAAATTGTAGAAATGTCCATTATACGTTTTTTGTAAATGCAATGACTAATTTATTATTTGGCATAAATTCTTTCAAAATAACTTTCATAATAGTATAAAGTGGAATGGCAATGATCATTCCTGCAATACCAAAAAGGGTTCCAAAAATTAAAGTGATCAAAAATATTTCTAATGGATGTGAATTCAATTTTTTTGAAAAAATCATGGGTTGTGAAACGTTATTGTCTATCATTTGAACCAAAATAAAACCAAACATCACATACAAAGTTGTAGGTAATATTTGAGTTTGAAAATCGCCTCCAATACAATTCAACATCGTTAATAAAGCCGCAATAACAGAGCAAATCATTGGCCCAATATAAGGAATAATATTGAGTAAAGCACACAAAAAAGCAATGATAAAGGCGTTTTCGATATCAAATATTAATAAAACAATCAGGTATAGAACAAAAACAATGGTCAGTTGAATAATCAAACCAATCAAGTAATTACTTAAAACTTCGTTTGTTTTGTGCAACGAATTTAGGATTTTTTCTTCATGCGAATCGGGTATCAACTTCTTGATTCCAATAATAAAAAGTACTTTGTCTTTTAAAATAAAAAAAGTTATGAATAAAATTGAGGCAAACCCCATTCCAAAATTACCTAATAAAGACAAAGTAGAATTAAGAAAATTTGGAATAAAATCTAAATTGATTTTTGATGTAATGTCATTTTTTTTAACTATTTTATTCAAATCTACATTGTGATTTAATAAATAAATTTTTATTTTTTCTATTAAATTGACAATATTGTGTTCAATTTGATTGATATTTAACAACGATAAATTTTTACTTTGTGTTGTTATTAATGGGATGAACATCATGATGAATCCAATAAAAATTAAAAATATTACAATAATTGATGTAATAACTGCCAAATTATTTGTAAAATTTAGTTTTTTTCTTAAAAATTCAATAAAAGGGTTGAGTATTAATGCCAATATAACAGATAAGATAATGTAAAGCAAAATGGTTTGTAATTCGTATAAAAAATACAAAAAAACAGTTATTAAAATTAAATAAAGGACTGATTTTAATATGCCTTGGGCAATTATTTTTGAAGTAATCATGGTGTTAATTATTAAAAACGTAATGAATAATATTGGCTCCCATTTTCAAAGCTTTTTCATGAACTTCTTTTGGGTCGTTGTGCACTTCTAAATCTTCCCATCCATCGCCTAAATCGGTTTCAAATGTATATAATAAAACCAGTCTTTTTTCTAAAAAAATACCAAAAGCTTGTGGTTTTTTTGCATCATGTTCATGAATTTTAGGAATACCATCCGAAAAAACAAATGGTTTTTGAAAAATGATATGCTGCGAAGGTAGTTCAACTAATTCATTATTTGGAAATAATTTCTTAATTTCTTTTCTAATATATACATCCATTCCATAATTATCATCAATATGTAGAAACCCTCCTGATGTTAGGTAATTTCTTAAATTTTCTATATCTGCGGTACTAAAAACGATATTTCCATGCCCAGTGGCATGAATAAAGGGATAGTTCATCAAATCAGGACTGTTTGGCATAACCACTGCGGGTTTGGATTTGATTTTAGTGTTCAAATTTTGATTGCAAAATCGGATCAAATTGGGCAACGACGTAGGATTTGCATACCAATCACCACCACCATTGTATTTGAGTAATGCAATGTCTTGTGCCGAAATACTACAACTTAAAAACAACATTAGGAGTGCTATTTTTTTCATTATTAGATTATTATACATATTATTCATTATGATATACTATACTATGACAAGCAACAATTGCGGCTGTTTCTGTTCGCAATCGGGTATTACCCAAACTTACGGGTACAAAATTTTCTGCCAGTGCTGCTTGGATTTCTGAGGTTGAAAAATCGCCTTCAGGACCAATTAACATTAAAATATTATGATTACTTTTCATCACACTTTTTAAAGTGTTCTTTTGATCATTTTCACAATGTGCAATATATTTTTGACCTTCAAAAGTTTGTTTCAAAAAAGTTTTAAGAGGTATTGCTGCATTCAATTTGGGTAAATAATATTGATTGGATTGTTTCATGGCTGCTAAAATTATTTTCTCAAAACGATCATTTTTAATAATTTTTCTTTCAGAATGATCACATATTATAGGTGTTATTTCATCAATACCAATTTCAGTTGCTTTTTCTAAAAACCATTCAAATCTTTCATTCATTTTTGTAGGGGCAACGGCTAAATGAATTTTATATTTTTTTGGACTAATTTCTTTACAATCGTTGATATTTACAGTACATTTTGATTCAGATTCTAATATGATTTCACATTCAAATAAAAAGCCTTTGCCATTTGTTACATATAAAATATCGTTTAGTTTTTTTCTTAACACTTTGATAATGTGTTTGCTTTCTTCTTTATCAAAACAAAATGTGATTGTTTCTTGATCTATATCTGGATTATAAAATAATTGCATATTAAAATTCAATTCTTGCTTTTGAAACTACAGATGTGTTTTCAAAATTTTGGGTTAAATATTTTTGATACCCCACAATACCTATCATTGCGGCATTATCTGTGGTATATTCAAATTTTGGAATATAGGTTTTCCAGCCATATTTTTTTTCAGCATTTTTTAGAGTTTGTCTAATGCCAGAATTGGCCGATACTCCTCCGCCAATGGCAATTTGTTTGATGCCAGTTGCTTTGACTGCTAATTTTAATTTGTCCATCAAAATTTCGACTATGGTGTGTTGAATGGAAGCACAAATGTCGTTTAAATGGTCATTGATAAAATTGGGATTAATGGCTTGTTGTTTTTGGATAAAATATAAAATAGCCGTTTTCAAACCTGAAAAACTAAAGTCTAAATGTGGCACTTTTGGTTTTGTAAATACAAATGCTTTTGGATTGCCTTTTTGAGCATATTGGTCTATCAATGGGCCTCCAGGATAGGGCAGGCCTAGTATTTTGGCACTTTTGTCAAAGGCTTCGCCAACGGCATCATCTGTTGTTTGACCGATAATTTCCATGTCAAAGAAATCTTTTACACAAACAATTTGAGTATGTCCACCTGAAATTGTTAAGGCCAAAAATGGAAAAGTTGGTTTGTCAAATTCTGGTTCATCTATGAAATGTGCTACAATATGGGCGTGCATGTGATTGACTGCTATTAGCGGAATTTGAAGTGCCAAAGCCATTGATTTGGCAAACGACCCACCAACAAGCAACGACCCCATGAGTCCTGGCCCTTGTGTAAAAGCAATTGCATGGAGTTGCGATGGGCTAATTTGGGCTTTTTTTAGTGCTGTGTCAATAACTGGAACAATGTTTTGTTGATGGGCTCTCGAGGCAAGTTCTGGCACTACGCCACCATATTGTTTATGAATCAATTGGTTAGCTACAACGTTTGACAAAACTTTGTCGTTTTGCAAAACGGCTGCAGCGGTATCATCGCAGGAACTTTCGATGGCAAGAATATAGACGTTTTTATTTTGCATATAAAAGGCACGATTTTTGTGTATTATTGCTATTATATATGTAAAAATTTTTAATTTTACAGCGGTTTACAAAATTATAGTTTTATTTCTATTTTTAAACTAATAATATTTAATTTCTCAAAAAAAAAATTGATCAAAAAAATTCAAAAAATAACAGCCCGTTTATTATTAGGCATTCTTTTACTTATATTAGTATCAGGAATACTGCTTTGTTTACCTTTTGTTCAAACTGCTTTAGGGCATTATTTTACAAATAAAATCAACCAAAAATATAAAACAAACATCAATATAGAGCAACTTACTTTTACAGCATTTGGAGGGGTAAAAATGCAGCATGTATTGATTAAAGATTATAAAAACGACACCTTAATATATTCTAAACATCTGAATACTAATATATTAGATGGGCGTAGATTGCTTGATGGCGACTTGCTTTTTGGATCCATTTATTTAGATGGTTTTTATTTGAATTTAAAAACCTATAAAGGACAAAACGATAGTAATTTGGATCGATTTATAGATGCTTTTGACGATGGAACCAAATCTACAAGTCCTTTTTTGATGCAAGCCAAAGCCGTTTCTATTGCAAATGCAAGGTTTTTGCTTACAGATGAAAACAGGAAAAACCCTAAAGATTTAGATTTAAAAAAATTAAATACCCAATTTAAAAATTTTCAAATTTTAGGGCCCAATGTAACTATGGATATTCCTAAAATGTCTTTTTTGGACCATCGTGGTTTGTTTGTAACAAATATGTCCACCTTATTTTCTTATACAAAAAAACAAATCAAACTTTTAAATTTAGATGTAACTACCACAGAATCAGCACTAAAAGGACAAGTTATTTTGAATTATGAACGAAAAGACTTTGCCGATTTTAATAATAAGGTGCTGTTTGATGTCATGATCAACGATGCCAATTTGGCTACTAACGACATTAGATTTTTTTATGATGAAATTGGAAAAAATCAAAAGTTTAATTTAAAAGCAACACTTCGTGGGACTCTTAATAATTTGTATGCCTCACAATTGAAATTGATAGACGATAAAAACACTCAAATTATTGGAAATGTTCAATTTAAAAATTTATTTGGCAAAGAATATCAAAAGTTTTATATGAAAGGTACTTTTGATAAAGTAGCATCAAATTATTCAAATCTGATTCAGTTATTACCCAATGTTTTAGGCAAAAATTTACCCTCGAATATTGCAAAATTAGGTCAGTTTTCATTAAAAGGCGATGCAGAAATTACCGTTAGTACCATAAAAACAAAATTCAATTTGTTGTCTGATTTAGGAGGAATAAGTTCTGATTTGGCAATGACCAATATCAATCACATAGACAATGCCAGTTATCAAGGAAATATCATGTTGGATGCCTTTGATTTGGGTACATTTGTAAACGAACCCAATTTAGGCAAAGTAAGCCTTGATTTGGATGTAAATGGTAATGGTTTTGTTCAAAAGTATTTGAATACTAAGTTTTTAGGAAATGTTACTGCCATACAATATCATGGCTACAATTATACAAATGTGGTAGTAAACGGACAATATGAAAAATCATTGTTTCAAGGTCAATTGAGTGTAAACGACCCTAATTTGTTATTGGATTTTGATGGCATAGTCGATTTGGGTTCTCAAAACAAGCATTATGATTTTAATGCCAAAATAGGTTTTGCCAATCTTAAAAAATTGAATTTTATTTCAGATCCCATTTCAAACCTAAAAGGAAATATTACCATTGATGTTGCTGGAAATTCTATTGATAATTTAATAGGACACGTCAATTTTAATCAATTAGAATATCAAAATCCAAAAAATGTATATTATTTTGAAGATTTTGAATTTGAATCAAGTTTCGACGATCAGAAAGTAAGAACAATTTCGGTTAATTCGCCAGATATTATTGAAGGAAAAGTGGTTGGAAAATTTCAATTTAGCATGTTGCAAAAAATGCTTGAAAATGCTTTGGGTAGTTTATACACTAATTATAAACCAAACATCATTCCAAAAGGGCAATATTTGAAGTTTGATTTTAATATTTACAATAAAATAATAGAAATTTTTTATCCTGAAATTCAAATTGGAAACCAAACCGTGATGAATGGCAGTATGAATTCAGACAATAATGGATTTAAGATGAATTTTAAATCGCCCGAAATAAAAGCATATCAAAATGTTTTTGATAAAATAGACATCCAAATAGACAATAAAAATCCGTTGTATAATGCTTATATTCAAATGGATAGCATTAAAACAGATGGTTATAAAATGAGCGATTTTAGTTTGATTAACATTACCAAAAAAGACTCCTTATTGTTAAGAACCGAATTTAAAGGAGGAAAAAAAGGCCGTGATTTTTTTAAACTGAATTTGTACCATACTTTAAATAAAGACCGAAAAAACGTAGTTGGAATATTGAAATCGGAGGTTAAATTTAAGGAAAGTTTGTGGTTTTTGAACGAAAAAGAAACAGCCGACAATAATGTAGTGTTTGATAAAGGATTTCATAATTTCGATTTTAATAACTTAGTCCTTTCGCACGATGACGAAAAAATTTCATTGAATGGAAATTTACAAAGCAAAACCCAAAAAGATTTACAATTGCGGTTTGAACACGTAAAGTTAAATGAAATTACACCAGAGTTAGAGGCTTTTAAATTTGATGGTGTTTTAGATGGCGAAGTCAATTTGAAGCAAATAAACAGTATTTATCAGCCAAAATCCGATGTAACCATTACAAATTTAAAGGTTAATGCAATTGATTTAGGCAATTTGAATTTAGCCATTGCTGGCGATGATGCTTTCCAAAAATTCAATATTTTGTCGAGTATCGAAAATAAAAATGTAGCCTCTTTTGTAGCCAAAGGCGATTTATCTGTTATAGATAACAAAACACAAATCAATTTAGATTTGAATTTTGACCAATTCAATTTAGGAATTCTAGGTGGTATAGGAGGCACAACAATTTCTGATATTAAAGGATTTGCAACAGGACAGGCAAAACTAAGGGGCAACGTTACAGACATGGACATAGATGGAAAATTGTATGTAAAAAATGCTGGACTCAAAATACCTTATTTGAATACCGCTTTTGGATTTGATGACAACAGTATAGTTACCATTACAAAAGACCAATTTATTTTTGACCATCTCAATTTGCAAGATGTTGTTTACAAAACCCGTGGACAATTGAATGGCTACATCCAGCACAAAAAATTTGACAATTGGCAATTGAATTTAGAAGTTGCCTCCAAAAATATAATAGCCATAGACACACAAGACCACGACGATGCAGCCTATTATGGAAAAGCATTTATCGATGGAAAAGCACAAATCAAAGGTCCGGTAGCTTCGTTAGTGATTAACGTTAATGCCAAATCCAACAAAGGAACTCAAATTAAAATCCCTATTAGCGATGCTGCTGCGGTAGGTGATAATGATTATATCCATTTTACAACACCAAAAGAAAAAGAAAACATCAAAAAAGGCATTGTTGCCACTCGAAATTATGATGGATTAGAAATGAATTTTGATTTAGACATCAATCAAAATGCCGAAATAGAAGTAATTTTAGACAAAAACACAGGACACAGAATGTCTGGAAAAGGGCTTGGTTCATTAAATTTGGCCATCAATACATTAGGCAAATTCAATATGACAGGTGACTTTATTATATTTGAAGGAAAATATTTTTTCAAATACTATGGATTAATCGATAAAACATTTGATGTAAAAAAAGGAGGGACTATTGCTTGGCAAGGCGACCCATTAAAAGCAGAACTCAATTTAGAAGCAGTTTACAACAATATTTGGGCAAATCCAGCGGCATTATTGGACAATAATTTGAGTACTGTAAATAAAAAAGTACCTGTTTCGGTAACCATTGGGATAACGGGCAATATGAGCCATCCTGAATCAGATTTTGCAATTGATTTTCCTACAGTAAGCCCAATATTAAAATCAGAGCTTCAAACCAAACTTGATGACAAAGACATTAGACAAAAACAAGCCCTGATATTGCTTGGTACAGGAAGTTTTTTAAGCCAAGACGGAATCAATCAATCGTCGATGGTTACTAGCAATTTGTTTGAAAAAGTAAGTAGTTTATTCGACGATTTGTTTACAGATGCAAATAGTAAAATCAAAGTCAATTTAATTTATAACCAAGCCGATAAAACACCAGGACTAGAAAATACAAGTAGGGTAGGAGTGTCGGGCGTTTATCAATTTAACGATAGAATTACCATCAACGGACAATTTGGAGTGCCTGTTGGAGGAGTAAGCCAAACAGCTGTAGTAGGAAATATCGAAATCAGATACAGAGTAAATGATGATGGTTCTTTTAATTTTACCATGTTTAATAAAGAAAACGAAGTTACCTACATTGGCGAAGGAATAGGATACACTCAAGGCCTAGGAATTAGCTATGAAGTAGATTTTAATAAATTCCAAGAATTGATCAACAAAATTTTTAAAGGAGCCAAAAAAATCAATAACAACCTCAATACCAAAGAGTTGCCAAAAAGTAAAAAATTAGAAAAAAACAATTCAAATCAGAAAAAAGAACAAGAAACACCACCCATAAATAAAGAAGCTGTTTTGAATAAAGAAGCCGTTTTGAATAAAGAAGGTATGTAGCCTCAATAAATTGAAATGTACTGATACCATCTTGTGTATAGCAATTTTAAAACCTTTTTCAAAATAAGATTATTATTACATATATATATAAATATTAATTATATCTAAACAAATTTTATTTACTTTTTTTATATAGTTCAAATTATTTGTTTCTACGGAACCTATACCTACAAATTCGATACAGCAAAAAACCAAACAATAGATTAAATCAACAAAATCCAATACAGCAACCAACACCAAAACCATTAGGGCATGCCGGCAAAAAAAAGAAAGCCCCCACGCCCCAAACCCTTCAGGCGGGGCTTCCTTTTTTTGCCGTCGGGCTATCACGAGCACATGGTGCCTTGCTCTATCCCTCATGCGGGCAACCCCCAACAGGCAGTCTCCACACACGAAAGTTTTTTTAAAACTTCTTTTTTTTCGTTCTCCCACTTTTAATTTCTTGTTTCTAACTTCAAACCTCGTACCTCTAACTTCCTACTTGGTATTGGAATAAAAAAAATGTAAAAATAGTTTTCAGAAATAAAAAAAATGTTTTATGTTTGCAATGGATATACGAGTTGATAAAAACAAAAGTAAATTTTACATTTAAAATAAATTAAAGTTAGCAAACCATTTTTAACAAACCCTATTCAAGCAGCTTTTTTTTCAAAAACAAGATGACCTACAAAAAATGTAGCGACCTTTCATCCATAGCCCAAGGGCGACTTTCAGTTAGACTCCCACAAGAGTAACCCTGAACATACAGCAACAAACTGCTGGCACAATTTTGAAAAAAATAAGTTGTAATGATACGTTTGTTTTACGATAATATTTATTCATGTGGCTTTTTTATAAAAAAGTTGCATAGTATTTTTTTTGTTTGTACATTTGTGAAGTGGATATAGAATGTTAAAAACGCAATAACTTTCGTATATCTACTAGTTAGGTGCTAGTATAACAGAAAAAAACGTATAAAATGAACAGTCATTTAAACATATTTAAAACATATACAAATTCTTTTAGAACATATCAATTAGAAAATGATTTAACAAGAGCCTTTGCAATAACACTTCAAGAAGATTCAATGTTTTTCAATGAGGTTTTAAAAGAAATTTTTAAAAATTCAAAGTTTTACAGTCAGTTATTTGAGTCATTAGAGAGTGAGACTTCAATCTCTATAGACATACAAAAAGCAGCTAGTAAAATAAATGACTTTGAACATATTTTTGCTATAACATTAAGTGAAAGTTTTATTGGAAATTTTTGGGATAAAAATCATAATAGAAAATACGACCCAATATGTGATTTAGTTATTGAAATTAATGGGGTGTACTTAATTATAGAAGCAAAAAGAGATAGTGTTGATTGTACAGCACAACTTTACAACCAGATATTGAATGTTGTAAGTACAAATGAAAATAACATATTTTCGCTAAACGAAGCTGAACACGGAAAATTGATTACACCATATGACTTAAACTGGTCAAAATTAATGTCAATAGCAGTTAAAGTTTTGAGTTTTCAGAAATCATTTGGCAACACAAATAGGTTTCTTAATGATTTCGTTGCATTAGTTAAAAGTCATAATTTTAGATGGTTACCTGAATCACCAATTAACGCATTAAATTCATCCAATAGAAATTCAATATTAAGGAGAATAGATTCTGCTATCATTGAGGTGGCAAAAAACAATAACGAAATTGAAAAACTTCATTATAATGATAGACTGGGTATTGTTTTTACAAAAAATTGGGCACAAGAAATTTTATTTAATATTAATCAAGATGGAGACTTAACCGTTGCTATCTATCCAGGTAACACAAAATCTCAAGGACATTCATTGTTTTCTAAAAATCCAAACTTTAACAAACAAGTTGTAATATTTAATGAAGCATATGAAGTGTCAAAGACCTATCATATAAAGTTTACAAGTTTTCAAAAATATTTTACTGGATTATGGTTTGGAGAAAATTCAATGAAAGAGAACCTTTACACAAGAGATTATTTTTACAAATATACTGGACGTAAGAAAAGAGGTGATGATTGGGCAGAACTTGGAAATTTATTTGACAACTGTTTAGATTATAACTGGAGAGAACAATGTAACTGGCAAAATAAAATAGAAAAATCGGGTAAAAATCAATTTGATATTTCCTTTGGCTATGAAGTAGTAATAAAAATTCCTTTTACTAAACTTAAAGAATTAGATACTGAACAATCAAACTTGACAAACTTAACGAATTTAATAACGGAAATTAATTCAGTTTTCAAGAATAATTTACTAAATACCAGCACCTAACCGCATATTTATGAAATGGCGGGTTCAGTGCTAAAAGTAAGCTTTCTGCATCAAAGAAAGTTAAGTGCTAAAATGAAAAATCCGTTTTCAAAAGCCGCCACTTCATAAATATGCAAAACGTTATACTGTGAAAAAACTCAAAATGAGTCTTTGAGAATTGGCTGTATGGAATTTTTCTCCGACAGGTATCCGAATTCTTTCTCTTTTTGAGTTGGTTTTTTCACAGACTGACGTTGTGCGCCATTTCCCCTAGACTCACGCTCTGACCCCGTAAGCTAACGGTACGAAAGGGGAAAAATTAAGAATAAAAAAATAATTATTGTAAATAATTGATCTACAAAACATTAATAAAACGTTAGTTAGAATTTTACAGAAACACCCAAAATTGGCAAAATGACTGAAAATTAAAAATAAATTTGCTTATTATAAGTGCACGTATTATATTTGCACTTGCAATTATGTCAAGCAAAATATTTTAATATGTGGACAACAGAAGTAAGTCGAAAAACGACAGCGTCAAAAGAACAAATTTGGAAATTGTGGACAGACGTTTCTAATTGGAATGTTTGGGACTCAGAAGTTGAAATTTCTGAACTATTTGGACAATTCCAAACAGGAACAAAAGGGATTTTAAAACCAGCAGGTGGGCCAAAAACAAAATTTGAAATGATTGAATGCACCAACTTCAAATCATTTACCGACAGAAGTTTTTTACCACTTTGCAAAATGGACTTTATCCATACTATGACAGAAACCAAAGACGGGATTGAAATTACACATAAAGTTGTAATGACAGGTTTTATGACTTTTTTGTTTTCAAAAGTAATTGGTAGCAAAATCAAAGTTGGACTACCTTTCGCAGTTGAGAAACTAATTAAGCTTGCAGAAAAAAACTAAAACTATTATGCCAAAGACAGATTTTAGTTTTGAAAAGACCGAAGAAAGTACAGGTTTTTTATTGTGGCAAGTAACAAACTTGTGGCAACGAGAAATCAAAAAAGCGTTAGAAAAATACGATTTGACTCATTCGCAATTTGTATTACTTGCAAGTATTCATTGGCTAACTTTGGACAAACAAAATGTAACACAAATTTTGTTATCCAACCATACTAAAATAGACCCAATGACGACTTCAACAGTTTTGAGAACCTTGCAAACAAAAGGACTTATCAAACGACAAGAACACGAAACAGACACAAGAGCCAAAACAGTTGGACTTACTGAAATTGGACTAAAAAATATTAAACAAGCAATCAAGACGGTTGAACAATTTGACAGACAATTTTTCGGCTCACTTGTCAATGGAACAAAGGATTTTAATAACAAATTGACGATACTACTTGAAAATAAAAACAGCACATAACAACTAGAGTTTCGTTGCGGCTGAAAGCCGAACAATGAAACTCCTGTTGAACGGAACCGATTACATGCACACCCCTTATGGAGTTATCGAAAAGTTTTTGGTTAGCATTTCAAGATGATTTAGTTCCTCTTTTTTTATAAAAAATTGTAAATAAATGCTATTTTATTTCAATGTTTTTATTATTTTTGAAAAATATTTAACGGCAGATTTTTCACAGATTGACGTAAGCCGTCACTTTAGAACATGACAAGCAAAAGAAACAAACTATGGCAGTAATATTAAAAAAACTACAATTAAAATAAATATGAAGAAATTACTTTTTATCACATTTATACTTTTAAATCTAAATTGTTTTTCTCAAGACAACATTAAGATTGAAATGACAGAGAGTTATGAATTGTCTAACATTATATTAGCATTAACTCAATATGGTAGAACTGATAAATGGGATGTACAAAAAATACCACCATATTATGACCAAGTTTTAAAGTATTTTGAGCCTGTAAAAAATCACCCACTTTTGGACAGTGTTAATTATTCACGATCTAAATGGGAGAAATTTCTTGGTTTTAGAACAGATATGTATGCTTTTTCATTTGATCAAAATGGGAAGTTAAAAAGAGAATATCCATTTAATTCTTTTGGAACTGATGAAGTTGATAAAAATATTGATTTGGTTAATGACTTTGTTTTGAAATCAAATTATAGACAATTTTATAAAGACAATAAAGTCTTTTATGATAAAATCGTTTCCAATTACAAGGAGTATTATTTTGTAACCAAGTCAAAACAGTTCCTTGATAAAGTTGCAGAAAAACATATAAGTGAGAATAAAAAAATATATGTAGTAGCAGTTTCGCCATTAGTTGGCGGACAAAATTGCCATAGAGATACAGACAGCTCTACTACGGTTGATTTTCCAAATATTAGCAAGGACTTAATTTTAGGCAATTTGGAAACAGACTATAATACGAGAATAGTAGAAAATCATTCCCTTTTTACTGAAATGGACCACGGTTATATAAATCCAATTTCCGACAAATATGAAAAACTAATTACTTCAAATTTTAATCTTAATAATTGGGACAAAGAATCAAGTTATTCAGGAATAAATAGTTTTAATGAATATATGACTTGGGCTGTTTACGATTTATTTATAAAAGAGAATTTTCCAAAAGTTGCAGACTCAATAGCTTTGCAATGGCAATATCAAAATGCTTCACGTGGATTTATTGCACAAAACTTATTTGCAAAAAAAGTATCAGAACTTTACTTCAAACAAAAAGGGAATAGACGAATTGAAAATATTTATAAACCATTATTAATATGGTGTAAGAAAATAGAAAGTAAAATAAATCAGCCAACTTTATTAAATATCGACACGGATAATTTTGTAAAAGTAGATATTTCAAAATTAATAGTTGAGTTTTCTGAAGAAATGAATACCCAAAATCCATTTCAAATTCAAATCGTTGAATTTAAAAGTGGTAATCAAACAGGAAAAGAAAAATTAATTGAAGTTAAAAATGCTGTTTGGACAAATAATGGAAAAAAATTGACTTTAAAAATTGACACAGATTTTGAGGAATTTGCAATAATATTCAATTGGTGGGGAATGAACAAACCTCTTTTTTCAAAAAATGAAATATTGCTTAAACCTAAAAGTTATATATTAGCGAAAAAATAAAAACTGCCAACGGCTAGCCTTTCGTTGCATCTGAAAGTCGAGCAATGAATTGTAATCAACGAATACCTTTAAAAAAAATAAAATCAATGGGTTAAACCGATTACATGCACATCCCTTATGGGTATATTGAAAAGTTTTTTGTTAGAATTTTAAGAGGTTTTAGTTTCTTTTTTTATAATCTGTTTCTTTTTATTATTATTTTTGAAAAATATTTAGCAACAGTTTTTTCACAGACTGACGTTGTAAATCAGCAATGTGAGACGGAAACTATTAGCCCAAAATAAAAATAAATTATAAAAAACATAAAGAAAAGCCTGATTTATTTTTTACATTGGTTATTGGTACATACATATATTTGATTATATTTGCGTGATTTATTACTATGAAGAGCCGTGTGAAGGGAGACTTTGACTACGTCGAATTTCATTTCAATCACGGTTCCGTGAGAACGTAGAGGTGAGATTCCCTTGCATGACTCGATTAGCAGCAATATTACCGCCAAACATTAAGAAAGTAATATAGATTAATTTATATAACAATAAGCAAAGTTATTTTTGTAAATTTGCATTTTAAAT
Organism: Flavobacterium branchiophilum NBRC 15030 = ATCC 35035; assembly: GCF_002217205.1. Lineage (GTDB taxonomy): Bacteria > Bacteroidota > Bacteroidia > Flavobacteriales > Flavobacteriaceae > Flavobacterium > Flavobacterium branchiophilum. Next base: position 65,836 of record NZ_MUGT01000007.1, read on the forward strand.
TAATTAAAAGATTGAATGAAAAATTATAAAATTGAAATATTAAATATTGGAGCAATTAAGGAAGTAAAACTTAATCTTAATAAAGTTAATATTTTTATGGGCGAACAAAGTAGTGGGAAAAGTACTATTGCCAAAATAATTAGTTTTTGTAATTGGGTAGAGAAAGATGTTTCAATTCATCAATCATTCTATAATTATTTTTCTGATAAAAATTATTTCATTGAAAAATTAGAAAATTTTCATAAAATGAAAGGTTATTTTAATGAACACAGTGAGATTATTTATGAGAGTAACACTATAAAGCTGCATTATAAGTGGAATACTTTTGAAATTTCTTGGGTTAATCAGTTTGAATACAAAAGAAATAAAATATCATATATTCCTTCTGAAAGAAGTATTGCAGTTTTGCCAGAAATGGAAAAAACAAAATTACCTAATAATTACATTAGAAGTTTTCTATTCGACTGGTTTGATGCTCGAAAAAATTATACAAATGAAAATAAAATCTCCATATTGGATATTGATATTGAATATTATTATTCTGAAAGTAGCAAAGAAAATCATATTCAAAATAAAAACAACTCTTACGACATTTTATTATCTAATGCTTCAAGTGGATTACAATCAATGACTCCATTAATCGTAATGATAGATCATTTGACAAATAATATATATAGTGATGAACAAAAGCTATCATATGAAATAGATGAAGTTAAAGCAAAAGTGACTCAAATGCTTATTTCTGAAATTATGTTTAAGCCACTTTATGGCAAAGACTTTACAGAAAAAGAAGATAGAAAAAAGAAAATAGAAGAATTAAATAGAAGAATATCAGAGAAAGAAGAAACTGTAATAATTCATTTTGATAAATTTAAAAAAATAAGAAATAATTTATTTAAAACACATAGCACTAATTTAATTATAGAAGAACCTGAACAAAATTTATTTCCTGCTACTCAAAAAACTCTGATTTATTATTTATTAGAAAGTATAGCAAGTGATTTAGGGCATAACCTTACATTAACTACGCATAGTCCTTATGTATTATATGCAATAAATAATTGCATTATGGCAAATTTGGTTTATGATAAATTATCAGAAAAAGAAAAAGAAAAAATATTTTGTCAAAATTCAAAAATTGACCCCAAATCTATTTCAATTTATCAAATTAAAAATGGACTAATAAACTGTATCCAACAAGAAGATGGTTTAATAGGTGAAAATTTCTTTGATGAACAAATGAAACAAGTTATGGATGAATTCTATTTAATGTTAAATCACTATTAAATGATAAAGCAAGGAATTCAAACCAATTATATTCATCAATATAATACTATAAAAAACTTCAGTGATGATTTATATATTGCTGATTATACAGAACAAACTAAAGCACTTCCTTTAAAAAGAAGTGTTGAATTTTTTTCTCCAAATAACCCAACTGACATTACGTACTTTTCAGTAATAAACACGCCTAAAATAATCATAGACGGTATAGAATTTAATAACTCTAGTTTTGTTTGTGGTAATGGTATTCCAAAAACTCAATGTGAATCTGTTGTATTTCCTACAGTCTCAAATTTCGAATCATGGATTTTATTTTGTGAATTAAAATATAGTTCAAAACCTTCAAATAATTCAAACAACTTAAAAAAAGCTATTAAACAATTATACAAAACTAGGTACTATTACATTCAAAATTATATTATAAGTTTAACGAATACTTGTTATTTAATTGCTTCACTTCCTTTACAATCTGAACCATTTGCAAATTTCTCAATTTCTCAACCAATTTTAACGAAACTCAAAAGAAATAAAAATATCATTTTAAGATTGAAAAACAAAGTGGAAATTATAGACGATAAATTAATTCAAGTATAATTACTGCTGCCAACGGCTAGCCTTT
>NZ_MUGT01000070.1 GCF_002217205.1 Flavobacterium branchiophilum NBRC 15030 = ATCC 35035
TTTAGGTACACTGTACCAAATCAAAGTCAAATTAGTAAGTGCTGGAGCCCAAAATGTTACTACGGGTTATACCCAAGTGCAACAATGGGACGAAACTACGCTAAATACAACTTTTAATATTTACGAAGAAAAAACGGTAGATTTGAGTGCTTATTCGGGCCAACAAGTATATGTGGCTTTTGTAATGAAATATACCCAACCTGCTACTGGAACCGTTCCTGGCGATCGTTGGTTGGTAGATAATGCTCGAATTATTGCCCAATGTTTGCCCCCAACTGCGCTTACAGCTACGGCTATTGCAGGAACTACGGCTACTTTAGGCTGGACAAGTCCTGGAGGTGCGAGCAGTTATGAAGTAGAAAATATGTTGGCTACTGCTACCCCAACAGGTGTGGCTACTGGAACAGCTACTACTACAAGTTTTTCCCAAACAGGTTTAGCGGGATTGACCAATTATAAGTTTTATGTTCGCACGGTTTGTGGCACCGATTACAGCACTTGGGCTGGACCTTTTGCCTATACTACAACCGCTATACCACCTGGTTGTGGTGGCAATTTTGTAGATGCGGGCGGAACAGCTAATTACCCAAATAGTTCTAATAGCGTAACAACGATATGCCCAACCGTTGCTGGCGAAAAAGTAACTGTTACTTTTACAGCATTTGACGTTGAGGCTTCTTGGGACGGATTGTATGTTTTTGATGGAAATAGTACAACAGCTCCACAAATTGCTAGTGCCAACCCTGCAGGAAATGTACCTGGTGGTTTGGCTGGTGCCTTCTGGGGCACTACTATTCCTGGCCCTTTTACCTCTACCAGTGCCGATGGCTGTTTGACTTTCAGATTTAGAAGTGATGCCTCTGTAAACAGACCAGGGTGGGTGGCCAACGTAACTTGTGCCTTGCCACCAACTTGTCCTGCACCAACAGGATTGGTTACTTCGGCCATCACTTCGACAACTTTGACTCTTGCTTGGAACACAGTAACTCCATCTACTTCTTGGCAAGTATTGGCATTGCCATGTACGGCTCCAGCACCAACGGCTACAAGTACAGGATGGGTTTCGGCTACTGCCAATTCTTTGAATATCACAGGATTAACACCTGATACTTGTTATAATTTTTATGTTAGAGGCGTATGTTCTACTACCGATATGAGTACTTGGGCAGGGCCAAAAACGGCTACTACCTTAATAGCACCACCTGTTTGCGGGGGTACATTTGTAGATGCTGGAGGAGCTACCAATAATTATCCAAATAGTTCCAATACTACCTATACCATTTGTCCAACAACGCCTGGTGATTTGGTTACCGTAACTTTTACTGCCTTTGATGTAGAAGCTTCATGGGACGGATTGTATGTTTTTGATGGAAATAGTACAACAGCACCACAAATTGCAAGTACCAATCCTGCGGGCAATGTGCCTGGTGGTTTGGCTGGTGCCTTTTGGGGTACTACCATTCCTGGACCATTCACCTCTAGTAGTACCGATGGCTGTTTGACTTTTAGATTTAGAAGTGATGCCTCTGTAAACAGACCAGGATGGGTAGCCAATGTAACTTGTGCTCCTGCTCCTACTTGTA
>NZ_MUGT01000071.1 GCF_002217205.1 Flavobacterium branchiophilum NBRC 15030 = ATCC 35035
GCTCCTGCTCCTACTTGTACTCAACCTAAATTACTCACGGCTACTTCTATTACTCAATCCACTGCATTATTAGGCTGGACACAACCAGCAAATCCTAATGGCACAACCGCAAATACTTGGCAAATTATTGTTCAAGCTGCTAATTTACCTGCACCAACTGCTAGTTCAACTTGGATAACAACAACTTCTAATCCATACAATGCTACAGGGCTAACTCCTGGTACTAATTATGCTTTTTATGTAAGAGCGGTTTGTAGTACAACAGACTCTAGCTTTATTTCTGGACCAAAAAAATTCAGTACAGTTGCTTCAAATGATGAATGTATAGCTTCTATACAAGCACCAGTTAATAGTGATGCCGCTTGTGGTCAAACGGTTAGCGGTGTTTTGAATGGAGCTACTGCATCTACGGTTCCTGCAAATGGCTGTATTGGAACAGACGATGATGTTTGGTTTCATTTCGTAGCATCATCTACCACACATTTTATTTCGTTTTTAAATGTTACAGGCACTGCAACTACATTAAGTTATTCCTTGTTTTCGGGCAATTGCAGCAACTTAACTTTTATTAATTGTAATACTACTAATAGTACTGTTCAAAACAATTTAGTTCCTGGGCAAACGTATTATGTACGAGTATATTCGGCAGCTACTACACCACAATCAATAAGTTTTGATTTGTGTATAGGTACAGCAGTTACATGTGCTGATGCTCAGAATTTTTGTGGTGCAACTGGTATAACTTATGCAAGTTCAACTGGTGTGCCAAGTGCTGGAACTGTAGGATGTTTATTTACAACTCCAAATCCATCTTATTTTTATATGACCGTAGAACAATCTGGTCCTTTGTTGTTTAATATTTCTCAAACATCTACTGCGGGTGCTCCTATAGATGTAGATTTTGTGGCTTGGGGGCCTTTTACAAGTTCTCAATCTGCCTGTACAACAATACCAGCCAATCCACTAGCTGGTGGCACTCCACCTGCACTAAATGGATGTAGCTATTCTACTGCAGCAGTCGAAACATTATCTATACCAAATGCCGTTTCAGGACAAGTTTATGTTGTTATGATTACTAATTTTAATGGCGGTACAGGTACCATTACTTTTAATCAAACAAATACTAGTAGTACTGGAGCTGGAACAACCACTTGTTGTCCTTCAGCAAATTTTAGTTACTCTAGTTTTGCTTACTGTCAAAATGCTTCAAATCCAACACCAACTTTAGCCACTGGTGCTACAGCTGGAACTTTTTCTTCTACAACAGGATTGGTTATTAATGCTACAACTGGTCAAATCAATTTAGCAGCTAGTACACCGGGGACTTATGTTGTAACACATACCATAGCTCCTACCACTTTGTGTGTAGCGGGAGTAACTTATACTAGAACCATAACTATAACTGCAGTACCAAATGCAACGTTTAGTTATAGTGCAGCCTCTTATTGTAAAACAGTTACCACTGCTCAAAACCCAACATTTACAGGGACTTTAGGAGGTTATTTTACCGCATCACCTTCTGGATTGACAATAAATGCGACAACTGGAGCTATTACTCCTAGTACAAGTACCGTAGGTAATTATGTGGTTTCTTATACTATTTATAGTAATGGTGGTTGTAATACATTTACTACTACTCAAAACGTAAGTATTATACTTCAGGCGTCTGCATCTTTTAGCTACTATACAATGGCTTATTGCAAAACAGGAACC
>NZ_MUGT01000072.1 GCF_002217205.1 Flavobacterium branchiophilum NBRC 15030 = ATCC 35035
ATTTTTGCGTAAGATGAGTTAATTATTTACAGGTTTCTTACTATTAACTTTTTTTCAACTTCAATGGCTGTTTTTTAATTCAAATAATCCAAAAACGATATTTTATACCGAAAAACGATTTTTTAATTACCCACATTGTCTTTTTATATTACCAAATGATTATAAAAAATTTTATCTCAAAATAATGTTTAAAAAACACTATTTTTGCCCTCTCAATTTTAAATTGCAAATAATGTTTAGATTACAACTTCCAACAGACCCACGATGGGTAAACATTGTTGAAACAAATATAGAAGAAATTCTTACTGATCATGCTTGGTGCGAACAAAAGGCAGCCACAAATGCCATTACCATTATTACTCAAAACTCTGATTATCCTGATTTAGTGGCAGATATGTTGGCTTTGGCTAAAGAAGAAATTGAACATTTTCAAATGGTCAATAATATTATTGTAGCCAGAGGATTAAAATTGGGGCGAGAACGTAAAGATCCTTACGTTAATGAATTGGCCCAATATATGAAAAGGAGCAATACGGGAAGTAGAATTTCTGGACTTGTTGAAAGGATGTTGTTTGGAGCCATGATTGAAGCCAGAAGTTGCGAACGTTTTAAAGTACTTTCTGAAAACATCAAAGATCCCGAATTGGCTGTTTTTTATCGAGATTTGATGGAAAGCGAAGCTGGACATTATACTACTTTTATAAAATATGCCAGAAAATACGGTCATGGAATTGATGTCGAAAAACGTTGGAACGAATGGCTTGAATTTGAAGCCTCTGTTATTGCTAACTATGGCAAATCAGAAACTGTTCATGGTTGATTTTTTTGTTTTTCTTCAATCCATTTGCTCAAATATTTTGTACTCTGTAAACTATGATGTTGCAACATATTGCCAATAAAATTAAACGTTCGGTGGTTTTTTTTATTGGCTAATAAAACTTGCATTTGGTTCATAAAAAGGGCTTCAAAATGTTTTTTTTGATACAGTTTGTTAATAATTATGAGGCCGTTTTGTTGTGCAGCATACCATTTTTTTGAATTTTGATACAAATCGATGGCTTTTAAAACAAAGTCTGAATCTTGCTCGCAAACGGCACCATTCCAAGGCAAATGAGCGTGCATGGCTTCTGCTCCAATGGGAGTTGTAACGCTTGGTGTTCCATTTTGCATAGCCTCTATCAATTTGCCTTTGAGGCCTGCTCCAAATGGGATTGGAGCCAGTAATACCCTCGATTTTTGTATCACTTTATGTGCACAATCTGCTCTTCCTTTGATTAAAAACCCATCTTTTTCTTGATGCAATTGTTGGGCTTTTGGAGTAGGGTAGGCCCCATAAATGTGTAACTGAGCAGTAGGAATTTTTTTTCTTATTTCGGGCCAAATGTGTTGTTTCAATCTCAAAACGGTGTGCCAATTGGGTTCGTGTCTAAAATTTCCAATGCTTATAAAATGGGCTCTTTCTTCAAATTTTAGCCATTTATTTTGTTGGTTTACACTAATTTCATCAATTAAAAACGGCAAGTAAAACAAAATTTCATCTGGAATTTTAAAAACATTTTTCAATAATTGCATTTCAAATTCGGATATAATTAGGGTTACATCACATCTATATATCGCAGCTATTTCTCGAAAGGCTATAGTCGATTTCATATAATCGGCAACGGCAACTTCTTGTTGGTTTTTATATTTTTCTTCTCGAGTTTTGCGTAAAAAATGCAAATCTTCACTGTCTAAAACTCTAAGAGCCTCAGGACAATTTGCAGCCACCCGCCATCCAAATTGTTCTTCTGTCATGAATCGATCAAAAAGTACTATTTGAGGCTGCATTGCTTTGATGAAATGATCAAACGAAGCATCGTTGAGCAATATTGCTTTTTTTTGGATACCAATAGTATCTAAATCAATGGCAAAAGCACTATCTGCCGCCGTAGAGGCAAAAATAATTTGCCAACTTTGACTCTGAAATGCAGCAATTAATTGCAACATTCTACTGCCTGCAGCCGTAGATTGTGGTTCTATCCAAACCGAACCGATGATTAAAAGTGTATTTTGAACCATTTTTTAATAAAATTTCATTTTTTTTCAAAAGTAGTAATAATCAATTGTTAAATATCAAAAATCAAATGATTATCTTTGCGGTTTATTTTTCGCAACAAAAATAAAACACAACTTATTATATAACTACAAAATACAAAATTTAAAATGATTAACATCGTATTATTTGGAAAACCAGGAGCTGGAAAAGGGACACAAGCCGAATTTTTAAAAGAAAAATACCAATTAACCCACTTATCAACGGGAGATATTTTTCGATTCAATATTAAAAACGACACCGATTTAGGTAAATTAGCCAAAAGTTATATGGACAATGGCGACTTGGTACCAGATGAAGTTACCATCAAAATGCTTGAAGATGCTGTAAATAAAAATGCAGATTCTAAAGGGTTTTTATTTGACGGTTTTCCTCGAACAATTGCTCAAGCAGAGGCTTTAGATGCTTTTTTGGCTAGCAAAAATTGGCAAGTGAATGCTACAATTGCTTTAGAAGCAAACGACGAAATATTAGTAGCCCGTTTGTTGGAAAGAGGAAAAACCAGTGGCAGATCTGATGATCAAGACGAAGAAAAAATTAGAAATCGTTACCAAGAATACAACGAAAAAACCGCTCCTTTGATGGATTATTACAACCAACAAAACAAATTTTATGGAGTAGAAGGCATTGGAACAATTGAAGAAGTAGCCACTAGAGTAAATGCTGTAATAGATTCTTTATAAAATTAACAAAATTTAAAAGTTTCAAGTTTAAAGTTACCAACAAGCTTTGAATTTGAAACTTTTGCTTTTATCAACAAAAAAATCATGGAAATTATCATTATCCTATTGTTAATTATTCTGAATGGTGTGTTTTCGATGTCAGAAATAGCATTGATTTCATCTCGAAAAAATCGATTGGAAAATGCTGCCAAAAAAGGAAATGCAAGTGCACAAGCAGCTTTGGATTTGGCTAATTCGCCCAATAAGTTTCTGTCCACAGTTCAAATTGGAATTACATTAATTGGAATCCTTACGGGTATTTTTAGTGGCGATAAAATTACAACAGATGTTCAGAATTTTGTTGCAGGTTTTCCTGTTTTACAACCTTATTCGCAAACAATTGCGGTAGGAATAGTAGTGGTTACTTTAACCTTTTTCTCGTTGGTTTTGGGTGAATTATTGCCTAAAAGAATTGGGTTAAATCATCCAGAAAGCATTGCAAAAGCAGTGGCCATTCCTATGAAAATGATTTCTATTGCCACAGCACCATTTATTTGGTTGCTAACGGTTTCAACCGAATTTTTATTAAAAATAATGATGATCAAGCCTTCGTCTGATGGCAAAATTACCGAAGAGGAAATCAAAGCCATCATCAAAGAAGGAACCGAGGGCGGCGAAGTACAAGAAATTGAACAAGATATTGTAGAGCGGGTATTTCATATTGGCGACAGAAAAGTAAATTCGCTAATGACCCATAGAAATGCAGTGGTTTTTTTGCCTTTAAAGGCCGATAAAGACCAAGTAAAATCATTAATGCTCAAAGAGTTACATTCTATATATCCTGTATATGACGAAAATTATGATAATATAGTTGGTGTTGTCAATTTGAAAAATATTTTTGCTCATATTGACAAACCTCATTTTAATTTAGAACAAATTATTACAGAAGCTCCTTTTTTGATGGAACAAACTACTGCTTATAAAGCATTGGAAAATTTCAAACAAAGCGGGGTGCATTATGCTTTTTTGTCAGACGAGTATGGAGTTTTTCAAGGAATTATTACCCTAAACGATATTTTGGAAGCTTTGGTTGGCGATGCGTCCGAATTTTATAAAGACGATTTCAAATTGCACGAACGAGAAGATGGCACTTGGCTTGTGGACGGGCATTATCCGTTACATGATTTTCTTACTCATTTTGAACTTGACGAACTCATCAACGATTATGAAGTAACAACAGTAAGTGGTTTGATTATGACTGAAATGGCCAGAATCCCAAAAACAGGCGACCTCCTTTATTGGCAAAAATTTGAGTTGGAAGTAATGGATATGGATGGAGTTAAAATTGATAAAATATTAGTAAAAAACAAGCAATAGATAGCGTAACATCTTATAAATAAATGAATTATGACGGAAGGAAATTTTGTTGATTATGTAAAAATATATGTCTCTTCAGGAAAAGGAGGGAAGGGTTCTACACATTTGCACAGAGAAAAATTTATCGAAAAAGGAGGGCCAGATGGTGGAGATGGTGGTCGAGGAGGCCATGTGTATATTGTTGGCAACAAAGGACTTTGGACATTATTCCATCTTAAATTTGCTCGTCATATCAAGGCGGGACACGGAGGCGATGGCGGTTCTGATAGAAGTACAGGACATGACGGCGAGGACAAAATCATTGAAGTGCCCCTTGGAACAGTTGTAAAAGACAAAGAAACAGATGAAATATTGTTTGAAATTACCGAACATGGCGAAAAAAGAATCCTTTCGCAAGGTGGCAAAGGGGGGCTTGGCAATTGGCATTTTCGAAGTTCGACAAATCAAACGCCTCGTTATTCTCAACCGGGTTTGCCAGGTGTAGAAATGGACGTGATTTTAGAATTAAAAGTTTTGGCAGACGTTGGTTTAGTTGGTTTTCCAAATGCTGGTAAATCTACGCTACTTTCTGTGCTTACTTCGGCCAAACCTAAAATTGCCGACTATCCTTTCACAACTCTAAAACCCAATTTAGGTATTGTAGATTATCGTGATTTTCAATCTTTTGTAATTGCCGATATACCAGGTATTATAGAAGGTGCTGCTGAAGGAAAAGGACTAGGGCATTATTTTTTAAGACATATCGAACGCAATGCTACATTGCTTTTCTTGGTGCCTGTGGATACTCCAAATATCAAAGCTGAATATGATATTTTAGTGAACGAATTGGCCCAATACAACCCCGAAATGCTCGACAAAGAACGCATGTTGGTCATTTCAAAATGCGACATGCTCGACGATGAACTCAAAGCCGAACTCAAAGCCGAGCTTGACAAAGAGTTTCAAAACATTCCTTATATGCTTATTTCTGCCGTAGCCCAGCAAGGTTTGACAGAATTAAAAGATAAATTATGGCAAATGTTAAACGAATAACTGGTATGATTAAATATTAAAAAAATAAAAGCCGATATTTTTTGAAAATAATTTTCATAAAAATAACGGCTTTATGTATTGTATTTATTTTTTGTCGCTCAACAAGCTAAACAAAATGGTTTGCGATAACGATAAGATTAAACTAAAAACAAAAGCTGTCGAAAAACCATCAACCCTAAAACCATCTACTATTTTAGTACAAATTAAAATCATTAATGCGTTAATTACTAATAAAAATAAGCCTAATGTAAAAAATGTTATTGGTAATGTAAATAATTTAATTAACGGTTTTACTGTAATATTCAAAATAGCCAATGCTAAAGCTACTTTTGCAGAGGTTGCAATGCCGTCTAACAGCACAACACCCTCAACATATCGGGCAATAATAACTACTAATATAGTGGTTATAAATAATCGGGCTAAAAGTTTCATGATATAAAATTTTGATGGATATTTTTTTTGTAAAATTATAAAAATTCTTGACAAATCTCAAAAAACATTTTTGGATTTTCAGCATGCAACCAATGCCCAACATTTGGAATCGTTTTGAAAACAGCACTTGGAAAATGCTCCTGAATGGCCATCATGTCTTGGTCGGTTATATAATCAGACAGACCTCCTTTTATAAACAAGGTTGGCTTGTCAAAATGATAATTTTTTGGCAATGCCTCCCCAACAGATTCAATACTTTCGTTGAAAACCTTCAAATTAAATCGAAATGCCAGCTGCCCTGGAGATTGCCAATACAAACTTTTGAGCAAAAATTGTCGGGTGCCAAAATCTGTAATATATCCAGCCAAAACTTGTTCAACAGTTGCTCGGCTTGGCTTTGTTGTAAAATCAACCGCATTTAATGCTCTCAAAATCACCTGATGATGCGGGGTATAATACCTCGGACTAATGTCTGCAACTACTAATTGTTGCACCCTATTTGGATACAAACAAGCCAACAACATAGCTGTTTTTCCACCCATAGAATGGCCAATTACCGAAAATGTTGCTATTTGATGCTGCCCACAATACTCAATTATATCTGATACAAAAGCCGAATACGTAAACGTATCTGAATGAAAACTTTTGCCATGGTTTCGCAAATCCAACAAATGTACCTCAAATCCCAACTCGGCAAACTGTCCCCCAAGGGTTTTCCAATTGTCGGCCATACCCATAAAACCATGAAGCACCAACAGTTTTGGAGCTTCTTTGTTGGCTTGCAACACAATACTATTTAACACTGGATTCATGAAATTATAGGCTAGATGTTTTTAATTTTTGTAAATACATATTTACAACATTATCCAAGCCCAAATACAATGCCTCGGCAATCAAAGCATGACCAATAGAAACTTCTAGCAAATGAGGCATGTTGTCATTAAAAAATTGAATGTTATCCAAACTCAAATCATGTCCAGCATTTAGCCCCAATCCCAATTCATGGGCCAAAAGGGCTGCTTGTCTATATGGTTCAACCCCAAGCTTGTTGCCCTTGCCATACAAATGGGCAAATTGCTCGGTGTAGAGTTCAATCCTATCTGCACCAATGAATTTTGCTCCCTCAACCATTTTCAAATCAGGATCCACAAACAACGAGGTACGAATGTGATGACGACGCAATTCGGTAACTATATCTGTCAAAAAATCTTTATGTTTTATAGTGTCCCAACCTGCATTCGACGTGAGAGCATCGGGTGCATCGGGTACCAATGTAACTTGTGTGGGGCCAATTTCTAGTACCAAATCTACAAAACTTTTCTCGGGATTCCCTTCAATATTGTATTCTGTATATACAATCGCTTTCAAATCCCGAGCGTCCTGATACCTAATATGTCTTTCATCAGGTCGAGGGTGTATCGTAATGCCTTGTGCTCCAAAGCGTTGAATGTCTGTTGCTACTTGCAACAAATCAGGAACATTGCCTCCACGAGCATTTCTCAAGGTAGCAATTTTGTTAATATTTACACTTAATTTAGTCATTTATATATATAATTTAATACAAAAAAATCTATTCTAATTTCTTTTTAATATTTTCAAAACCAATATTTTGGGCGTTCCCACAAGGGTCGGGCTTTTCGTTTCAAACAACGTTCATTAAACTCCAAAAGAAACATAATATTGTAAAATAATCCTTTTGATTACACATTCAAAAGCTGTTTTGGTGCAATACAATGCCTCTTTTGGGGCTGGGTGGTTCAATGCAATCCCTAACGCAAACCTCGGTACAAAAGTAAAGATATTATCAGAATAATAAAATAGAAATAGTTAGGTTAATTAGTGTGCTAAAAATTTATTCCAGTTCCATAGTTGAGATTTGGTTCTTCAAATAATAAAAGTTCCAAAGCATTTTTTGAATTAAAACCACTAATTTTTTGCCTATAAGTCGATGCTATTTGAGGTTTTTCTATTTCTATCTTTCTGTTTTTACTAATTGCCAAAAATGTCTCTTCTTGGTCAATGCCTAGAAAACGTCTGTTTGCTAAATTTGCTGCAATTCCAGTGGTGGAACTACCTGTAAATGGGTCTAATATCCAAGCACCAGGTTTTGTTGAAGCTAAAATCAACCTTGTTAAAACCGATAAAGGTTTTTGCGTAGGATGTTTGCCACACGATTTTTCCCATGGAGCTATCGCCGGCAATTTCCAAACATCTTTCATTTGCTTGTCGCCATTGAGTTGTTTCATTAAATCGTAATTGAAATAATGCGGAACTTTTTCACTTTTTCTTGCCCAAATAATTTGTTCTGTTGAATAGGTAAAATAGCGGCACGAAAAATTAGGCGGCGGATTTGTTTTTTCCCAAGTTATTACGTTGAGGATTTTAAAACCTAATTCATTAAGTATTTGCCCAACTGAAAAAATATTGTGCATGGTACCACTTATCCAAATAGTGCCATCTTCTTTTAATTTTTCTCTTGCCAATAAAAGCCATTTTCTATTAAAATCATTGATAAAATCAAAGCCTTCTGATTTATCCCATTTGCCTTTATTAACGCTAACAATCTGACCATTTTGAATAGACAAGCCTCCATTTGATAAGAAATAAGGAGGGTCTGCAAAAATCATATCAAACTTATGGTCAAATTGAGGCAAAAGTTCCATGGTATCTCCGTGAAGAAGATAAAAGTCTTTGTCTTGGGATTTGAAATAGGTTTTTATCATTATCTTGGAATAGCTAAATATAAAATTGCATCTAAATTTAATTCTTTATATAAATCACCTTTAAGTTTATAAAACTTTCCAATGTTTAAATTAGTATCAAAATCAAATAATCTGTATAAGTAATAATTATCCTTATTAATTTTTGAAAATTCAATTTCGTTTTTAGTCAAATAGAAAGGTCTATTTATTTCACTTCTAGTAGTTTTCACTTCAATGTATTTTTTATCTCCATTTATATCAAATGAAAGAATATCATAACCTAAACCATCACCATGTATTTCAGAGGAATGTTCAACTAAATCAGCTAAATCTTTACGACCATAACTATTTAAAATGTCTTTTTCATTTTTTATTACGAAAAGTTCGCCAAGAAAACCTAATCTTTTATTCTCTAACTCATTTTTAATAAAATCAACATTCTTAAATGGTTTAAAACTTCTGTCTTTTGTATTTAAACCATTTTTTGGTGCGGGTACTAAATCTAATTTTATAGAATCAATTTTATTTTCTAAAACACCAACTTCAAAGCCTTTCTTGAAAGCACAGTTTGTACATTTATGCCTTCCTGTGCCACCTTGATTATCTCCTAGATTTTTTAAAATGAGCGAAGGTGCAATACTGCCTAATTGGCATTCCTCTGCATCAGGAATAGAGTTACTATATTCAAAATAAGAATTCCATCTCTTGCTACTACCTAATATAAAACCTTGTTCATATGCGCATGTTGGACAACGATGTCTACCTGAACCTGCTTGGCTATGATGTAAATCCTTTAATAAACTAACAGGAGAAATACCCCCGTGTATGCATGTCTCGTTATTCATATTTTAAAAACTGACTGATACAGCTTGTTTGGTTTCTATTTATTCAAAATTTATTTCAACTTCATCAAAGTACTTGAAATTTTTTATCTTTATTTTTGATATATACTTAATATTAAATTATTTTCTTTAAACAATCCTTTTTCAACATTTCTAAATTCAACAAATAATCCGCTTTATCAAAATACTCTCTTAATGGTTTAAGTGTTGATTTCCAACCTGCACCATCTGTTACCCATATAAAAGTAATGTTTTGAGCATTCCAATATTCATTCATTTTGACATATTCAGTTGCAGTAGATTTTAGTTTTGAACCGCCGCCTCCATAAAAATTACATTCAATAAAATACAACTTTCCATTTTTATTGATTGCAAAATCTAAGTTTCGAGAAGATTTGTCAACTTGTATTTCAATATCCCATTGCGTTTTAATCTTTTTAGCATTGGCTTGGGTCATGTATAGTAGTCCTAATTCTTCACAAGCATTTTTTACAAATGTTTCCACAATCTTTTCCATCATAGTGCCACCACGATTTTTTCTTCCGTTGCTATCTAAACCAACTTCAACACCAGTTACATAATCAACAAGGTTTTTAATATGTTTATCCTTCATTAAATTACCTAGTCCAGACTGCATAAAAAAAGTAGTTAAATCTTCACAATCTTCATCACTTATAATTCTATGTTTAAAATCATAATCTTTATATAAAAACTCGGTAACGTCAGTAAGCATTGAGACCTTGTTGTCTCTAAAAGCAATTAAAAAAGGAAATGCTTTAATAACTTGCGGATATTCTTTTATCAATTCAAAAACCTCTTTTTCAATATTCTCTTTTCCTATTAAAACATTCAAAAGATTTAATTCTTTTTCGATTACCTTGATGTTTTTTTGTACTTTTTCCCAATTCACAAAATAGTCCCAAAGCAAAATTCCTTTCTCTTTGAAAGTAGATGTTATTTGTTTGAAAAGTAAATCTTCATTTTCTATTTTTAATATCTCACATAATTTATTCATAATATCTATAAAACAATTTTTTCAAATTTTACTTTTCTGTTTTCACTACCCATTTCAAGTAATTCGGTATTTTGAACAACTACATCAATATATTTTAATTTCATTCGTTTTGCAGCTTCCAATCTGTGTTGCCCATCTAACAAATAAAAATCTTTATTTACAGTAATAGGAATCCAAAAATTATCATCAAAATAATACATTATATTTTCAAGGGTTGAGTCTAAAATTGGATTATCAAATTCCATTAGACTTTTGTCTATTTTTATTTCATTTATATTTACTTTTTGTTTAAAAACCCAATAAGGTTTATCAAAATTTGTGAATGTTTCAATATTCATTTTCAAAACTGGTAAATATTCTTTTTTAGGTTGATTAGTAATTAACAACTCCTTTAGTTTTCCCCTTTTCTCAGGATTTGCATTGATGCTTCTTTTGGCATCAACTCTTTGTATATTATAATCTACATACAAATCATCAAAGAAATTATCATTTTCATTTTTCCCTTTCACATCGGAGTTACTTAAAATCCAGTGGTGGTTTAAATCATCTAATTTTGTGCAAAAATCTCTCAACCTTATTTGTTCTTGGTCGTTAAAATCGTCTTTTGCATAAGAGTTAAAACTTGATGTTTCGCTTAGTGGTTTATAAGGGGGGTCAAAGTAAAATAATGAGTTTTTATTAGTATAATTTATAGTTTTCTCAAAATCTCCGTTTAGAATTTCCACTTTTTGCAAAGCATTACTTACTGCTAAAATATTTTCTTTGTCGCAAATAGTTGGTTTTTTATAACTTCCCATTGGAACATTGTATAAATTTTTGCTATTCACTCTATACAACCCATTAAAACAAGTACGGTTCAAAAAAATAAATAATGCCGCTTGTGTACTCAATTCTTCTTTTCTTGTGTTGTATATAGTTCTTTTTTCGTAATAATATAATTTTTTTTGCTCATCATTTCCGTCTAATTGATGAAATTCATTTTGTAGCATTTCGAGAATAGAAATCAATTCTTTAGGCTTTGATGCAATAATTCTATATGTGTTTATCAAATCTTCATTAATGTCGTTAATAACCGCTTTTTCTAGCTTTGGAAAATGATGTAACATCCAAAATAAAATTGCACCGCTCCCAACAAAAGGTTCTATATAGGTGAATTTTTCATTATAAAATTTTTTTGGTATTACCTTTTCAATCTCATTGATAAGTTGCGTTTTACCACCTGCCCATTTTAAAAAAGGTTTTGCTACTTTATTTGTCATATTATTTTTTTATCTAAATTGGTTATAATTTTTTATTAATTTTATCTAAATTGGAATTTAATAAGATATTGTTATTTAATCATTTTAAAATTATTAAATAGTATATTTGTAAAATTTTCCTATTTCTTTGAATTGACAAATATACTTATTTCTTTTTCTCTTTCCCAATTTTTTGCATCAAAATAGCAACAAAACCATTCTTGGGAGCCTTATCTT
>NZ_MUGT01000073.1 GCF_002217205.1 Flavobacterium branchiophilum NBRC 15030 = ATCC 35035
CAATGTCGTTTAGTTAAGGCCATGTCATAATTTTTTATAGTTCATTGGGTATTGTTTCCTTGGTTTGTGTGGTCTGGGCATTGATCGTTTAGGTCTTATAATCTCTCTGGTTTTAGCCACTATGTCGTCAAATGCTTCTAGTGCTTTTTTATATTCTTTCCTTATAAATACAGCAATAAGTGTCTCTCTTGTCATAGCAACTGCGCTTGTTCTATTAATTTTTTGATCGTGTTTTCGCTTGTCGTCTGCTTTATATTCTGCTCTAACTTTTTCTTCAATCGGATGTGCATAAGCCGCACAAAGGGTTAGTAAAAACATCTTGGCATAAAAATCTTGGCGTACTGCTTTGGCAGTTTTACCTGAAAAATTCTCAACTTCAACCCTACTCTTTAACATTTTATAGGCTTCTTCTTCGTTCCAGCGATAATGATACAATTCTTGAAAATCATCATAAGGATACTTTTCAAAATCGGTCAATGAGGTGCATAAAATCTCAGTTTCTCCTGTTTCTAAAACAATTTTTAACAGCCTGCATTTAATTGTTGCTTCTTGATATTGTGGATAATCACTTAGCAAATTCTTATCTTTAGCGGGTAATTTAAAACTAACAAAATCTTCATTTTTGCCGCTTTTTTTGAAAGCTTTTAATTCTAACCACCAATCCTCTTTCATACGAGCACAAAAATGAACTCCTTTTGCCATGAGCTGAAAAAACAAAGCTTTGCTGGGATAACCACGATCCATTAAAAGCAAGTCGTCGGGTTTTAAATATTCTAAATGCTTGCTTAATAACTCTTTTTCACTTGTTCTATAACAGTCTATTTGTGAATCTATGGCAACTAAATTAAGAACATCATAAAGTACAGATGCACGAGCAATAGAACGTTCTTTATCGGCTTTAGGTCCAAATTTATGAACACCAAACTCGTCTTTTATACTCTGGTGATTCGGAAGCATAAGTGTCGTACCATCTACGGCTAAGGTTCTCATTCCGTGCCAAGTGTAAACTAAATTTTGCTCATAAAAAGTATCTATTGCAACTTGGTTTAATCGTTTAAAAGCCTCTGGATTCAGCTTGGCTCTTGCCTGTGTAAAAGCACCTTTGGTAACTTTTCGGATAGAAAAATCACTCTTATCCATGCTTTTGTAAAATCTATCTAAATCTCGCTGAACTGAACTTGCTGAAGACATGATTAAAACTATTAAATTTTTAAGATTTAATTTTCTGTTTCTACTAAATACCCCTTTAAGGCCGTCTTTTGAACGGCTCGTAAACTCTTCTTTATCAAGTCCATAGCTTATATTTGATGTTAATTTTACACGACTATCTTCATTTAAGGTATCATTTGGGTTACCCCATATATACCCTTGCAATATACAACTATATAAACTAATATCAAAACTAAATAACT
>NZ_MUGT01000074.1:0-670 GCF_002217205.1 Flavobacterium branchiophilum NBRC 15030 = ATCC 35035
ACTACAATCCCTAACGCAATCCCGTTTTCAAAAGCAACTTTTTCCTAAAAAACAAAAACAATTCAAAAAAACAACTATTTTTGAACAACAATAAAAAAACCAAAAAATGAAAACCGAAAAACAAAAAATGCTAGATGGCGAAAACTATTTAGCCAATGATACCACACTCGTAAACGAAAGATTACGAGCAAAAAAACTCCTACACCGCCTAAACGTAACCGAATACATCATGAACGGCAGTGCCCGAAACATACTAAACAGCTTATTGCCCAACGCACACAAAAAACTGTATATAGAACCACCCTTTCATTGCGATTATGGCTACAACATCCACACGGGCGAAAACGTATATTTCAACGTCAATTGTGTTGTGTTAGACACCATGAAAGTTACCATTGGCCACAATGTTTTCTTTGGTCCCAATGTGCAAATCTATACCGCCACACACCCACTCGACCCCATAGAAAGACTTACAGTAGAATTTTCAAAACCTGTAACCATTGGCAACGATTGCTGGATTGGAGGCAACACCACCATAGTACCAGGAGTTACTATTGGCAACGGTTGCACCATTGGAGCAGGAAGCGTCGTTACAAAAAATATTCCCGACGGAGTTTTAGCAGCAGGAAATCCTGCCCAAATCATTCGGAAATTATAATACCAAATATAC
>NZ_MUGT01000074.1:741-23754 GCF_002217205.1 Flavobacterium branchiophilum NBRC 15030 = ATCC 35035
AATATATTTGGTATAACCAAAACAAAAGGGCAACAAAAAATTTGTTGCCCTTTGACTTTTGAAAAAATGGGATATTGCTATTATTTTTTCTTTCCTTTTGCAGGAGCTTTTGCTGCTTTTGCTGCTTCTTGAGCTGCTTTCATTGCCGCACGAGAAATTCTTACCTGACATACAACCGTATTATCTGGGTGCATCAATTTATAATTGTTTGTTGCCAATTTTGTAACATACAATTTATTACCCATTTCAAGTGGCGTAATATCTGCTTCAACAAAATCAGGAAGATGTGCTGGCAATGCCTTCACTTTCAGTTTACGAGTGTTTAAACGCAAAACACCTCCAGCCAAAACACCTTTTGATGTACCTACAATTTTTACTGGTACTTCCATTGTAATTTCTTTGTCGTCAAACAATTGAAAAAAGTCAATGTGCAAAATTTTGTCTGATACAGGATGCACTTGAATATCTTGTAGAATAGCATTGTACGATTTACCTTCCAATTCAATCACAACAGTGTGTGCGTTTGGAGTATAAACCAAGTTTTTAAAAGCTTTTTCTTCTGCCGAGAAATGAACTGCTTGATTTCCTCCGTATAACACGCAAGGAACCGCTCCAGCATTACGTAAGGCTTTTGTAGCAACTTTGCCCACGCTTTCTCTTTCTGATCCTTTAATTGTAATCGATTTCATTGTAAAATATATAAATAGTTAATAATTACTTGTTTTTTATTTCAATATCTCGAAATAATATTCTTGATTTTACATCAAAAATTTGTTGCTAATTGAGTTGTTGTTTTGAACCATTTGCATAACCTCTGCAAATAATGGTGCACAACTCACCACTTTAATTTTATTTGACGCTTTTTTTAGCGGAATAGAATCTGTAACAATCAATTCACTCAATTGCGAGTTTTCTATTTTTTCATAAGCATCACCCGATAAGATAGCATGTGTACATATAGCCCTAACGCTCAATGCCCCTTTTGCAATCATCAGGTCGGCTGCCTTTGCTAGTGTGCCACCTGTATCAATCATGTCGTCCACCAAAATAACATTTTTGCCCTTTACCTCTCCTATCAATTCCATCGAGTCAATTACATTGGCAATTTTACGTTGTTTGTAACAAATCACCACGTCCGATTTCAAAAATTTAGAATAAGCATAAGCTCTTTTAGAACCTCCCATATCTGGCGAAGCAATAGTAAGATCGCTCAAATTTAAACTTTCTACATAAGGCAAAAAGATAGTAGAAGCATACAAATGATCCACAGGTTTTTCAAAAAAACCTTGAATCTGATCGGCATGTAAATCCATCGTCATGATTCTAGTTGCTCCTGCTGCTTCTAACAGTTTTGCTGTTAGTTTTGCACCAATAGGCACCCGAGGTTTGTCTTTACGGTCTTGTCTGGCCCAACCAAAATAAGGAATAACCGCTGTTATATGTCGGGCTGAGGCTCTTTTTGCGGCATCTATCATCAATAACAATTCCATCAAATTATCGGCATTTGGAAAAGTTGAACATACGATAAAAACCCTCAAACCTCTTATGGATTCTTCGTAAGATGGCTGAAATTCGCCATCGCTATAAACCGAAAATGTAACTTTGCCCAATGTTGCTCCATAATGTTGGGCAATTTGTTCGGCTAGATGTACACTTTGCGAGCAAGCAAATATTTTTGCTTCTGGTTCTTGATGTAACATTAATGTGTTGTTTTGTAGTGAGTTAGTGTTGATGTGTTTTAATGCGGTGCAAATTTAGGAATAAATTTTGAGTACAGACTAAAAAAATTTCATTTTTTTTCTTGTTTTATATATTTTATTTTATACATTTGCACCGTGTTAAAGGAAAAAATATTTTATTATAAATATTTCTTTTATTGCGTTTAGCATAACTTTTGTTATGTTTGTCTGCTAAGCCCGGATGGCGGAATTGGTAGACGCGCTGGTCTCAAACACCTGTGGGAAACCGTGCCGGTTCGACTCCGGCTCCGGGTACTTTAAAAAGCTTCTATTTCTGTTGATTTAGAAGCTTTTTTTTATTTCATTTTTTTTTAAAATTCTAATTTTAGAGCATTTTTTGATAATAATTTTATTATTTTTGCTACTCAAATGATAAAATATGATAATTGCCAATCCAATTTACGACACCGTTTTTAAACGAATGATGGAAAATGAGCGAGTAGCAAAGTTTTTCATTGGAACTTTACTTGATGAACAGATAACAAAAGTAGAAGTTAAACCACAAGAATATACATATAAGGGAGAATTTGAAGAAAACGACCCCAAAGCAAACGAAATTATAGCAGAGCGGATTCAAAAAAGATACAATATATGGGTGTATCGGTTGGATTTTATTGCCACTATAAAAACAGCAACTGGCGAATATAAAAAAGTGTTGATTGAAATTCAAAAGGCAAAAAACCAAATTGATTTGATGCGATTTAGACGATATTTGGGCGAACAATATAAAAAAGAAGATAAAGTTAATCACGAAAACAATGCTTTACCTATAACTACTATTTATATATTGGGCTTTAATTTGCCAGAAATTCAAACTGCTTGTATCAAAGTAGAACGAAATTATAAAGATTTAGTTAACAGTAAAATTATTGATAAAAAATCAGATTTTGTAGAAAAATTAACTCACGATAGTTTTATAGTCCAAGTAAATCGAATTACAAACCGCTATCAAACCAAATTAGATCAATTGCTAAGTGTTTTTGAACAAAACAATTTTTTGGATGATAATAAAATAACCAAGCAATTTCAACACCCAACAGTCTCGGAAGACGTAAAAATAATGACCGATATTTTACATTATACAGGTATAAATCCTGAAGATCGAAAAAGAATTGAAATAGAACAAGAAGCTTGGCGAACTGTCAATGCAATGTTTGAAGATAAAGAAAGAGAGTTGCTTCAAAGAATAAAAGACAAAGAAAAAATTTTAGAAGAAAAAGATAAAGTTTTAGAAAAAAAAGATAAAATTTTAGAAGAAAAAGATAAAGTTTTAGAAGAAAAAGATAAAGTTTTAGAAGAAAAAGATAAAGTTTTAGAAGAAAAAGATAAAGTTTTAGAAGAAAAAGATAAAGTTTTAGAAGAAAAAGATAAATTAATTAAAAAACTATTGAGCCAAATAAATAAAAAAAAACAATGAACTAACTTATTCCAACTTTTTTAAATATTTTATTATTCCTTATTAAAATGAATTTAAAAAAATATGATGGTAAATATAAAAAGCGGCTCCAAAATAGGGCCGCTTTTTCGTTTAATATACAGTGAACTCGTTATTTAACAAATCAAATTTATTTTTTTGGAGCAAACGTTTTTAGTACTTTATTGTTTTTATCTAAAACTTCATAAAAAGACGAATTAGAATTTCCTATTGTACTCATAATCATTTTTTTGGAGCTTGGCACCCAAGAATAAAAGGCCTGAACAGTTGAACACTCCCAGTTGAATCCACATTTTTTGGTATCTTCAAAATCGTTTGTACCTCCTCTAGATAGAGCAACAATGGTAATGCCTGTTTTGTATTCCTTGCCAATTTGAGGCAGCGAACTTACGGTAACATTGTTAAGGTTGTATGACATAAAGGTATATGAATTCCAGGCAGCAACATTGTTGTAAGATATAATGCCATTAATATCGATATACATTTCCAAATTATAAGGTGGTGTAATTTCCGTTCCGTTTGGCAATCCTGTAACCCCTGTAACATCGTTAATAGAATAAGACACCCTTATCATATTGACACATTTAAAAGTACCATTTAAATAACGTAGATAACTTTCTAAATAAGATTTTAAATCAGGTCTCATGGCAAAAACAAATCTGATATTTAGGTTATTATTGCTATCTCTAACATATTCTGGATATACATGATTTAAAGCGACATCTAAAACTTGCTTGTCTGCTATCGACACAGAATTGTTTTTATCTATTAAGAAAGGGGTGATCACACCTAATTTATCTAAATCCAAACCATTGTATTTTGTTCCAATAGGCTTCCAACAGTTACAGTCTGCACCAACTGGAGTAGTCGTGTCTGAACCATTACAAACGTCTTGATTGACAATTATTGTTGGCAAACCAATCAATACCCTGTTGGTTGAAGACGGTGTTCCATTAATCACTTTAACAAGACTGTATAAAGGATTTGCATCGGCCGGATTAACAATTCGTAAAATATATTCGTTTTTTTCATTACCTGCGGCACCTTTCCCACAATATAAAGCATCGTCAGGTCCAAATTGAAGGGCACCATAATTATATACTGAACCTGTTGAATTTACATTGAGCCTTGTTTGTCCTGAGACATTGTTTAACGGAACTTTATAAATACCTCCATTAGCTTGAGAATCTAAATTGGAATAGTAGAGTAAACTTTCATCCTTTGAAAATTCAACTCCATAATTATTACCAGCTCTAAACACCATACTAGGTTCACTTCGTGCCTCAACTTTTCCATTTTGTACATTAAATTTGAAAATTTCTACATAATTCTTATTTGCATAAGCAATAAGATTTCCTTTTTGAGAGATTTTCATTTGACCGACTCCATCAAAAAAATCAGTTCGATGATGTTGTCCGGCATTACTCAAAATAGCAGTAGGTCTAGTATTTATAATATTTGAATCTACTTTAAATGAAATAAAAGTATTTGCATCTACGTTAGATTTATCCGAAAAGTTATGTACAACGATCCAATATTCATTTTTATTTGACATTTTATAGACAGCTAATTTCTCTGAAAATATGATATTAGTACTAGCATCACCATATAAATATTGTGGATTTGAAATTGTAGGCAACAAATTCCCATTTAATGTAACGATGCTATAATACAAACTGTTTTTTGCAATTAATGTGTCGTTTTGATCCCTCATATTGACTGTAAAAATAACATACGTATTACAATTAATAGGAACAATCGTAGCGGCATTTGTTGATGAAGTTGAGCTTTTCAATCTATTAGTTGAATTTGTTATCAAAGTATGTACTCCATTATTAATCCACCAAACATCTCTACCGTCTGTGTATATCACAATTTTTTTGTTCATATCAAAACCCATTGCACAACCTTCCATAGCTTGCATCAAATTACCACTTAAAAATACAGGTGGATTTGAAGAACTTGCGTTTGTAAAATCTAAACCTGCGCCACTTCCAAAAAACCATTGATTCTGCCCCCACGTCCCAAGGCTCAATAACATGAACATGCTCAGGAAAATTTGTTTTATTTTAATTGTTTTCATAATAAAATATTTTTTTAATGTTGCCTACTCTGTTCGTTTTCGGCTTCCCGATATTCTTTTTTCTTAAAATTTTTAAATAATGATTGAATTGTGATAAAAAAATACAAAATCTACACACTTGCTAAATAAAATTCATATTAACAAACTAATATTAATAAAAATATTATTATATAAATTTAATAATAAACAACTATTAAAATTAGTGATTTTTAAAATTACTTTACTATTTTTACAATAGATTGATTTGTATTGAAGTTATACACATTATTAGCTACAATATTGTCTAAATAATAATAACCATTAAAAGCGCCTCCCCATCCCCAATTCATATACGCAAAAGGCGTGTCTATTGTAGTATTGAAAGTCCAAAATCTAATTGTAAAACTAACTACACCATCAGCAACCCAAGCATGTCCACCAACATTGCCTACACCCGTATATATTACAGGTCTATTGTTACATATTTCAGCTTTTAAAATACTATACCAATTTGAAATCCCATTTGTACTACGAGGAACTATAGTTGCGCTGCTAAATCTAAAATTATTAACTAAAGCATTTCTTAAATTCCCAAGAGTAGCACCCGAGGAGATTGTCCCATAATTCATATTGACTGCCAAGCCAGCATGATAACTTATCTTTGCTTTATCCATATCTGACACATTATTCCAATTATAATTTTGATCAGATAAATTAAATGTTAAATTACCCACAACATCTGTTGAAGTATCATTCCAAGTAACTTGTCCATTGCCTTTTGCTGGATAATTATAATAATCCATAATTTCAGACATTGCTGTAGCAACACAACCTGTTACAGCCCTTACCCCTTGAGCACTTTGTGGACATAACGAATTGTAAGGTTGCTTTTGATTATATGTTTCTGTATTTAAAGATAAAGGACAGCCTTTTAAGTTTGAAATCAACTTGATTTTAGTTGAATTTAATAATAAATCATTCCATATTTCAGCTGGCTTGTTTAATGTTGGTGCAGAAATGCCTTGTTTTAAAACTCTAATCTGTTTTTTTAATTCAGATAGCCAAAATTGAAATTCATTGTTTGTACTTGCAAGTGTTGCAAAATTTTTATTTTCATTATATGCCAAAATTGGAAATGCTTTTTTATCATTTGCAACAATAACAAATCCATCATTAACCTTAAAAAAGTACATCAAACTACCTTCATCATCTTTAATTTCCTCGGCGTTTGAAATTACAAATGTTGATTTTGGATTTATTAATTTTAAAAAATTGGAAGCTACTTTTTCTGCTTCATTAACCGAAACATTTTGCCCCCACATCCCAAGACTCAATAACATTAACAAGCCTAATAAAATTTGTTTTATTTTGATTTTTTGCATTATAAAATATATATTTTAATGTTATTTTTTATGTTTTAACTAATTGTTATTATATTTGTTATGGAGTTCTCGGGCTTGTATCCATTGTTTTCTTTAGTAATTGTGCTTCGGCTTGCAAGTAAATTTCAATATTCCCATAACAAGGATAATCTGAACTGTTTTGTAACATTATTGGTAAATTAAACGTTCCAGTAACAGTTGATTCTAACACATAAGTATGGATGTTCCCAACACTTGTTGAACTAATTACCCTAATGTTTGAAGGCCAGTTAGTTGGTCTTAAATTCCAACCATTTTGAATAGTAAGTTTAATTTCTTTTCTAAACATACTCACCCAATAACCGCCATTTGATAATCGACCGCCACTTCTGCTGATGGTTACTGAAAAACAATTCCCATTAGGGTAATCAGGCGCTTTAATTTTTTTAATGGCATTTTTGAATTCTGATGCCGATTTTAAAATAATGGAATCTTTACTAGCATTTTTTTGACCCCACATCCCTAAACTTAGCAGAAGTACCAAGCCTAAGAAAATTTGTTTTAATTTAATTATTTTCATAATAAAATATTTTTTTAATGTTGCCTACTCTGTTCGTTTTCGGCTTCCCGTTATAAATTTTCACCAAAACTATTACAGTTACTTGCTGTTAAAAAATGTTTTGAGACAATGGTACTTTGTTTTGAGACAACGGTACTTTGATGTCAATTTTAATGTCAAAACCAAATTTTTCTTGTATTTATTCTATTTTAATCTATCCATTTTGCATATTAACTATTTTTGTTCATTATAGTATTCAAACCAATAATTGAAAAGGTCTATTTGTTGCTTATATGCCTATTTTTGGCAATGTTTATACAACAAATAAAAAACGACATGAATTGTTTTAAAAACATTTTTTTTTGTACTTTTGAACTTTGCATAGGAACTTGAACTCAAATAAAAACAAACATGAAGAAACAAATTTTATCCTTAATCTTATTTTTAACAACAATTATCGGACAGTCTCAAGAATTATTTTGGGAAACCAGTATCGATAAAGCCATTGAAGTGTCCAATAAAACCAACAAACCTATGTTGATGTTTTTTACCGGTAGCGACTGGTGTGGGTGGTGCATCCGATTGCAAAAAGAGGTTTTGAAAACCCCTGAATTTGCCACTTGGGCAAAAGAAAATGTAGTTTTGGTAGAATTGGATTACCCAAGACGAACACCACAAACAGATCAAATAAAGGCTCAAAACCAACAACTGCAACAAGTTTTTGGCATACAAGGTTATCCTACTATTTGTTTTGCCAATGCCTCTTTGAAAGAAGGGAAAATTAATTTTGAACAAATTGGCAAAACAGGTTACGTAGCAGGCGGCCCTTCAGAATGGTTGAAAGGAGCTGAAGAGATTTTGAAAAATAACACTAAAAAAGTTCAAAAAGCCACCAAAAAAGACAAAAAACAAGAAAAGAAAAACAAGAAAAAATAAAGCTGATTTCAAACTAAAGTTTAAAATATCCCTTTTCGGCAGTGGCATGAAAAGGGATTTTGGCTTTTTGGCAGGTTTGCTTCCATATTTGAATTGCCGATTTGTAGTTAGACCCATCTGCAACCACCATTTTGGGCTTACAATACAACAAGTATCTTTCTAAATTGACTTTGGGCGAATGTACTAACAACAAAATATCTGGTGCTATTTCAGGATAATACTTATCATTTTGTAGTATAAATATTTTTTTGTTATTAAAACTTAACACATCAGGAAGTATATTTTTATTTTTTATATTACAATAATGATCCATTGCATAATTTTGTACAAGATTAAAGCTTTTTTTATTAATAGTATCAGACATATAACACTTCAAATCGTGCTGGTACTTGCATACAACTATACTTTGTTTCCAGGTATCAAATACAACCATTTCTGCATTTGAAGTCAAATGGTATTTGGTATAAAACAAAGTCAATTGAAAAATTAAAATACTGATCAACCCAGCTCTTATAGTTTTGAAGTGCCTTTTTTTGAAACAAATTATCCAAGTTACAAGCATCAAATACAAGGAAAGCATCACCCATTTATGCAAAGGGATATTAGAAAACACAAACGTTTCAAATGAGGCAACCCAACTGATGATTTGGTTGAGTAATGCTATGAAAAATTTCAAAATCATGAGCCAAAAATGCGACACAAAATTACATGCGGCCATTATCAAAACAGGGACACCAATAGCCATACAAATAGCAATTAATGGCAAAACCAACAAGTTTGTAACCAAAAAAAGCGCTGGAAATTGATGAAAATAATACAAGCTTAATGGAAAAGTGCCCAACTGTGCCGAGGTAGAAACAGTAAAAACGTCCCAGAAATATTTTTTGAGGTATGGATTTTGAGGTTCCCAAACAGAATCCCACAAGGGTTGCATCCATACAATAAAAAACAACGAAATATAACTTAATTGAAAGCCAATATCAAACAAAAAAAATGGGTCATACAATAAAATGAGTAACATAGACACCAATAAAGTATGATAAAAATTAACGCCTCTGCCCAAATATTTTCCTACAGCAACAAATGAAAACATGACCACCGACCGCAAAATGGAGGGGGCAAAACCAGCTAAAAAACCATAAGCCCACAACATCAAAAGCAAGACAATTAGCTTTGTAAATCGGCCTTGGGGTGTGTTTGAGATGGGACTCAAAATAAACGTGATAAACCACATGATGAGCCCTACGTGTAAACCTGAAACCGACAAGATATGTACGGCACCTGCCGCTTGATAATCCTGAACCAACTCTTGCGAAATGTCTTGTTGCTGTCCTAATATTAATGCCATTACAACAGCCAAATCATTTCCTCTCAACCCATTGGTGTATAGGTTTTTTTCAATATGATCTCGAATAGATTGAGCATAGTAAGATATACTTTTTGTAGGTTTTGACTGGTATTGTATTATGGGTAACGAAATAAATATTTGACCATAAATTTGTTTGTTTTTCAAATATTGAGCATAATCAAACGTGCTGGGATTTTTTGTTTTTTGAACATTCGAAATGGCTGCATGCACTTTAATTGTCGTACCTACTTGAAATTCTATATCCGAAACGCTGTCTTTACTGATATTGACAATGAATTTTCCAAAACACGATTGACCATTTATTTGCTGCATCTGACCAACATATCGGTTGTAATTTGTTGAGGATTTTATTTTTTCGGCAATTTTAAATTCTAAAAAATGGTCTTTTTCTGCAGAAATAACATTGTGTGTAAAATGTCTTTTGTAATTATTTTCGTTATGCAACATAACCGTGCCAAATCCTATCCAAAATGCCATCCACACAACACAAAGGCCAAAATACATTTTCTGAAACACATCTTTATTTGATAAATAAAATGTTATACACAATAAAACAAAACAACAAAGCAACAAAACCCCAATAGAAGGCAGAGAAAGTTGAAAAAATTGTGAACAAAAAACTCCAAATACAAAAAACAATGTAATTCTAGCTAACGGAAAATCAAGAAATTTCATGGTTATAGACTTAAAATAATTTCAAAAATAAGAATTATTTTAAATATACAATAACTACTATTTACATTTTTCCATTTATTTTTTCAAATATTTTCAAAGCATTTCCATCTGTCAAAAGAGATATAAAATGACAAATATGTAATAATCTTTCATATAGAGAATGTTTTTCTAAATGGTATTTTTCTGGTAAAAGTTGCAATACAAGTTCGTCATAACTAGAGCTTTTTCCTTCGTATTGATTATTAAATGCTACTATAAACTTATCTAAAAGAGTTTGAATAATTTTATAGCCTACAATTTCTTTTTCTACAACTTCTCTACTTTGATAAATATTTTTGACACTCAATTGAATGATATCATTCATTTGGGCTTTATAAAGGCTTTTGTCCATAAGCGAAAACGGAAATTTACCTTCTAAAATAGACGCTTCATGGTCTATAAACACCCGAACAGCATCTGAAATTAAATTGCCAATGGCCAATGCTCTCAAATAGCTAATTCGATCTTCTTTTGTAGTTAATGTATTGTATTTTGATACATCAATTGTGTTTTTAACTAATTTAATTAAATATTCTAAAGCATAATCTTCAGATATAACGCCTAAATTGATACCGTCTTCAAAGTCAATAATGGTATAGCAAATATCGTCTGCAGCTTCAACCAAATAAGCCAACGGATGCCGCTCAAATCCAATATCTCGACCTGTTTTGTTAGCCATAAGGCCTAACTCCTGAGCTATTTCTTTAAAAAAAGCTTTATCATTTTGAAAAAAACCATATTTTTTGTCGGCAATATGTGGTGTAGGTTTTTTGGGTAAACTCTCTTTTGGATATTTCATAAAAGCCCCCAAAACGGCATACGTAAGTCGTAAACTTCCTGAAATTCCAGGCCTACTAGCCGTAAGCACCGAAAAACCGTTGGCATTTCCTTCAAAATCAATCAAATCTTGCCATTGTTTGTCATCCAACTGTTTTTTAAATTGTTGCCCATTGCCAATAGAAAAATATTCGCCTATGGCTTTTTCTCCCGAATGTCCAAATGGAGGATTTCCAATATCATGTGCTAATGAGGCAGCAGCAACTATGGCTCCAAAATCGTCTGGTTGATAGCCATAAACTTTTTGTAAATAAGGATGTTTTTCAATAATTTTTTTACCTACCAATCGACCAATCGACCTTCCAACAACAGATACTTCTAAACTATGTGTAAGTCGTGTATGAACAAAATCTGTTTTAGATAATGGTATTACTTGTGTTTTGTCTTGCAAACTTCTAAAGGCAGCCGAAAAAATGATGCGGTCATAGTCCACTTCAAATCCATTTCGTGTATCGTCTTGTTCTATCCTCAAGCGTTTGGTAGTATCGCCAAAGCGTTTTAAAGAAAGTAATTGTTCCCAATTCATAGCATTTTTTTTTAGTTATAAAATCAGTAGTTGATGTTGTAATGCCCCTTTATATGAAACCTGTAATGACAAAATCATTCAAGGTATCATGACACTTCTATTAACATTTTTGTTATTTCGACATTAAAAATCTATTTTTTATTTTCAATTACTTCCAATAATAATTTTTTTGCTCTCAAAATTTTGATTTTCACATTATTAAGGGGTTCATTGAGTTGATCTGCAATTTCTTGATAACTCATTTCTTGAAAATACCGTAATTGAATCACCTCCTGATAATGAGGTTTCAATTCTTTAATAAACTGTAACAATCTTGATAAATTTTGTTCCGTAATCAATTCATCTTCGGCAGAGGGTGTGGTATCGGCCACATTGTAAGCTTGTTGGTTTTCGTGTTCTGAAATTTCGATAAAATGGGCTGATTTTTTTTTGCGAAGCATATCAATATGCACATTTTTTGCAATGGCAATTAACCATGTATTAAATTGATATTCTGTATTATATGTCGCTATTTTATCAAATGCTTTTGAAAATGTTTCAATGGCTATATCTTCGGCATCGGTTTCATTTTCTGTACGTTTTAGCATAAAACCATATACTTCGTTCCAATAATGATCTAGCAAAAAAGTAAAACTTACTTGATCGCCATTTTGAGCTTTTTCGATGTGGGTTTTTATTTCCAACGGATGGGTTTTGAAATTAAATTTGATAAAAAAATATGCAATTGTGCTACTATCAATGCCACTTCAAGTATGGGAAACCATAATATTATTTCTTTTTCTTTGAGTTTTTTTGTAGCATAACCTATTGATAACCAAGCTGATAAATACCTAAAAGTGATCAATCCTAATACTATTTGCCATTGAAATGATACAGCTAACAAAATGATCGACAAAATAAAAAACAGCAATTGCGAGCAATAAAATAAGCCCAATTGCAATTTGTCAAACGGTTTGTAATAGGTAGCGGTGGTCAAATGTCTTCGTTTTTGAAAAATCCAGGATGCAAAGGAGTTTTTGGGTTTTGAATATGTAAAACTGCCTTCTGTACAACATATTGCAGTGTTGTTGGCAGTAGCTGCTTCGTTTATAAACAAATCATCATCGCCCGAACGCAATTTGATATGATTAATAAACCCATTTTGATTGAAAAATTCCGACCGATGGTAGGCCATATTCCGCCCCACTCCCATATAGGGTTTGCCCCATTTGGCCCACGAAAAATATTGGGTGGCTGTTAATACAGTTTCCAATCGGATGATTTTATTTAAAAACGATCCTTCCATTGTTTCATAACCTCCATAGCCTAAAACTATAGTTTTTTCAGGCTCAAAATGTGCTGTCATTTCAGTAATCCAATGGGTTGTTTTTGGGTAGCAATCGGCATCTGTAAATAACAAATAATCATTCTTGGCTGCTTTGATGCCTAAGGTTAGGGCATATTTTTTGTTGCCCCAAAAGGCTTCTACATTGGCAACTTTTACGAGTTTAATTTTAGGATTTTCCTTTTCAAAACCTTCAAAAATATCGAGGGTGTCGTCATTTGAATCATCGTCTATCAATACAATTTCGTAATCAGGGTAATCCTGATTGATTAATAAAGGAATGAATTTTTTGACATTTTCAGCTTCATTTTTGGCACATACAAGCACCGAAACGGCAACTTTTTTGGGCGAAAGTGTTGTTTTTTTGGCAAATACAAATTTTCCAAATACGATAACATAATATGAAAACTGAATAACAATAACCGCTATAAACAAGAAAAAAATTACATCCATAATAGTTTTATAAACTTTTGAAAAAGCAGGGCAAAAATACAAAATTACTCATTATTAGGCTTCATTTAAGCTGTTTTTTTAAAAAAATTAAAAAGGGCATTGCTTTATTTTTTGTGCCACCAAATGGGCTTGTGGATCGTTGGTTTTTTCTAATTCTTGAATAATTCGTTTTTTATTTGCTGCATCCCGGTTTTGCGACATTTTATGAACTGCTTCTATTGCCGTAATGGCTATTTCAAAACTGGTTATGCCCCGAGCTTCCATCATGGTTCTTGGCGATAAATTTTCAACTCGAATAGGGTTTTCGCTGTTTTTTTCGTATTTATCAACTAGTTTTTTCAGGATTTCCAATCCTTTTTTATCGTCCAAAACCCTAACTTTTCCATATACATGCACGGCTTCATAATTCCATGTTGGCACATTTTCGTGGTCGTACCACGAAGAGGAAATATAACAGTGAGACCCTGAAAAAACAGCCAAAACCAATTCATCCTCTTTAAATTGTTTGGCTTGAGGGTTCCCTTTAGACAAGTGCCCTACCAATACCGGTTCCCCTTGTTCGTTTTCGGTTTGCAAAAGCGGAACGTGCGTTGCCCATGGTTTGCCATTGGTTTGATTAATTAAAATTGCAAATCCGTTGTCAGCTATAAACTGGGCAATTTCTTGTTGATTCTCGTTTTTGTAAATTTCTGGTATATACATAGTTACATATTATTTAGTGCCATAAATGATTCTTTCATTTCCATAAATATCTTTTAAGAGCGTTACGTTTTGAAAATGATACTGTTCCAATAAAACCACCATTTCAGGCCCTAAATATTGGTTAATTTCAAAAAACAACTGACCTTCAGGTGTAAGGTTTTTTTGTGCCAATTGCGTTATTTTTTCATAAAATACTAATGGTTTTTCATCTGAAACAAATAAGGCTAAAGCGGGTTCGTAGCCTAAAACATTTTGGTGCATTTCGGCTTTTTCAAGTTGTCTTACATAAGGGGGATTTGATACAATGATGTCAAAATTTTGCCCCAAATCATCACAATCTAAAATATTTTGATGCCAAAACTGAATGGACACCCCATTTGAAGTCGCATTTTGTTGTGCTATTGTCAAAGCTTTTTCAGAAACATCAAGGGCTGTAACCTGATAATGAAGTCTATTCTTTGCAAGTGCAATAGCAATACACCCCGATCCTGTACCAACATCTAATATTTTGAAGGATGCTTTTGAAGGATTCTTTTTCAAAATTAAATCTACCAATTCTTCCGTTTCTGGCCTTGGAATCAAAACATTTTCATTAACCAAAAAATCCATGCCATAAAAGGAAGTAGTTCCCAAAATATATTGAATGGGTTTTTGTTGTAAGAGTTGGTCCAAAATGATATGCCACTCCTTAATTTCAATAGCAGAAAAAGTCAAATGTGGTTCTAGTGCCAAATCGACCCTGCGGAGCTGTCGTTTTTGTTCTAAAATCAAGTAAAAAAAATGCTCTATTTCCATTGCATCATATAGCCCTTTTAATGACTCATGAAAAAACGATTGATATTCTTTTATTTTCATATTGTTCAAAAAATTATAACGCTTTGATCATCCAAACGGGGCAAGAGGTGTGACCCGTGCAGCCCATGGGTTGGTCCAAATAGGTAAATCCCGATTTTAAATACAATTTTTGAGCATCTTGCATATAGGGCATGGTTTCCAAATAACATTTTTCGTATCCAAAAGCTTTTGCTTGCTCCAAACAAAGTTGCATCATTTGAGTACCCAAACCTTTGCCTCTGGCTTGTGGCAAAAAGTACATTTTTTGCAATTCACATACTGTTTCAATAGCCCCTTCTAGCTGGCCAACACCCGCACAACCAATAATTTGACTGTTGCTTTCTATCACAAAATAAGCATGGCGTGGTTTGTTGTAGTTTTCATACATCGATCCTAAAAAGGGGTCGGCATAAGCAGTTCCCACTTTGGGTGCTCCCATTTCCATGAGTACCTGTTGAACAATGGCTTTAACTTCTGGATTGTCTTTTGGCAAAATAGCTCTAAGCTGTATCATGTTTTTTAATTCTTAAAATTAGCTTCCATTTTTTGACAAAAATAACTAATTTTGCCAAAAGAAAACGCCATCAGCAACAAGTTTGCACAAGCAAACACCATTTTATTAAAAAACGATTACTTATTGATGGTTGCAAAACAATACATTTTATACGAATGAAAACACACGAAAAATATATGAATAGGTGCGTTCAACTAGCCCAAAGGGGTTTAGGAACAACATATCCTAATCCATTGGTTGGTAGTGTCATTGTTTTTGAAGATCGGATAATTGGCGAAGGTTGGCATCAAAAAGCGGGCGAAGCACATGCAGAAGTGATGGCTATCCAATCTGTAAAAAACACTGAATTATTATCAAAAGCTACTATTTATGTTAGTTTGGAGCCTTGTAGTCATTTTGGAAAAACACCTCCTTGTGCTGATTTGATTATTGCTAAAAAGATTCCCAATATTGTTATTGGCACCGTAGATCCATTTGCAAAAGTGTCGGGCAATGGCATAAAAAAATTGGTTGAAGCAGGTAGAAATGTTACAGTTGGTGTATTAGAAAAAGCTTGCAATGCCCTCAACAAACGTTTTTTTTTGTTTCATAAACGGCATCGACCATACATTATATTGAAATGGGCCGAGAGTCGAGACGGTTTTTTAGCACCTGCACACCAAGAGTTGGGGCAACCCGTGTGGATAACCAATGAAATGTCCCGACAATGGGTGCATAAATGGCGAACCGAGGAGCAAAGTATATTAGTGGGAACTCAAACAGTGTTGATGGACAATCCGCAACTTACGGCTCGAGACTGGACTGGAAATCAACCCATTAGAATTGCATTAGACCAAAAACAGCGTATTCCAGCTACTTCAAACATTATGGATGGAGCCGCACCAACAATAATAATTACAGCAAACGACTTGGATTTTAGTCAATCTATTGCACCGCAGATGGCCCATTTTTTATATCAAAAAAACATCCAATCCGTAATTATAGAAGGCGGATTACAAACGTTGAACACCTTTATTGAAGCCAATTTGTGGGACGAAGCCCGAATTTTTAAAGGGACTACAATTTTTGGCAAAGGCACAAAAGCACCTTATTTGAACACTATTCATTTTGAAAAACAATATATTTTAGAAGACGAACTTTTAATTGGTTATAATCATGACAGCAATCATTTTTGATTTTGGCGATGTACTCATCAATTTGAATAGAAGACAAACCCAACTTGCCTTTGAAAAATTAGGTTTACAAAATTATGAAAACATCATAACATCGGCCAACGATGCTTTTGAAAAAGGCACTATAGACGAGCTAACATTTTTAGAAACATTTCAAAAACACATTCCAAATGCAAGTTTATCCGACATTAAAGCAGCATGGAATACCATTTTGGGCGATTTCCCAACCTATCGATTGGATTTTTTAAAAAAATTAAGTCAAAACTATGATTTGTACTTATTATCCAATACCGATGCCATACATATTGCCTATTTTGAAAGCCAAACACCCGCAACATTTGTAAAAGAATTTTACCAATGTTTTAAAAAAATTTATTTTTCTTTTGACCTTAAAATGAGAAAACCCGATTTGGAAATATACCAACATGTATTACAAGACAATGGTTTGAATCCCAAAAAAACGTTATTTATAGATGACAAAAAAGCCAATACCGATGCAGCAGCCCAGTTGGGTATTAGCGTTTGGAACTTGCAAGTAGGGCAAGAAGATGTGGTATCATTATTTGAAAAAAATTTACAATAATGACTTCAGATACCTATAAAACAATTACAAATCCATCGCAAGAGGTATTATTTAAGGAAAAAAACAGTAAGTTTTATGGCTATGCTTTTCCCATACAAAATGAAGACGATGTAAAAAAACACATAGCACCATTGCGAAAAAAACACCCTCATGCGGTTCATTTTTGTTATGCTTTTCAAATAGGAACAGCAGTGCCCTATTTTAGGGCTCATGATGATGGCGAGCCTAGTAATAGTGCGGGTTTGCCTATATATGGACAAATACAATCGCACCAATTAACCAATATATTGATAGTGATAGTACGCATTTTTGGCGGAATAAAATTAGGCGTTGGGGGGCTTATGGCTGCTTATAAAACAGCGGCACAAATGAGCCTTGAATCGGCTGAAATAGTTGAAAAAACCATAAATATACATTATATCATTTCGTTTGATTACAAAAACATGAATCGGGTAATGCGGATAATCAAAGAAAAAAACTTAGATGTAATAGCTCAAAAAATGGACATGAGTTGTGAGATAGAAATAGCTACCCGAAAAAAAAATGCCGAAGCAATATTCGACATTTTTAATCAACTGTTTGAAATAGACATTCGTTCAACAGACCCGAATTAAAGGTTGTTATATTGGGCTAAAATATGAGCAATAGCATCGGGAGGAGCTGTTGGACGACCAGTTTTTAGATCGACAAATACCAAAATAAACTGTGCCGTTGTTAATAACTCATGGGCTTCGCTCCAAATTTCACAATCAAATTCTATCTTAACAGACGACTGACTTTTGAACTTGGTTTTGATGGTTAGCAAGTCGTCATATCGGGCAGGTTTTTTATAATTGAGTGTCATGGATACAATTGGCAATGCAATACCGCTTTCTTCTAGACTTTTATACGAAACCCCCTGATTTCTAAGCCATTCTACTCTTCCAATTTCAAAATATGGTATATAATTACCGTGATAAACAACCCCCATTTGGTCGGTTTCGGAGTATCTAACTCTAACTTGTACTTCGTGTACTGGCATAAATTTATTTTTAAATTCAACATTAATTTTAATGATTCTTTACAACATTTTTTTTAAAAAAACAATCCCTATTTATTTTTTTAAACAGAAAATTGTTCACATATTTGTTACCCCAAAAATAACCAAAAAATTAGCCTATTTATTAACGATTTTAAAAAAAATAAAATAATAATTCAATCTATCTATTATGAACAAAACTGCTCAATCGGTATGGGAAAATTGTCTGGTATTTATAAAAGACAACATTCCAGATCAAGCATTTAAAACTTGGTTTGAACCAATTAACGCAGTAGAATTAACTGACAACGCATTGTACATTCAAGTGCCAAGTAAATTTTTTTACGAATGGCTAGAAGGACATTATGTTGAATTGTTAAAAGTTGCCCTTACCAAAGAACTCGGAAAAAACGCAAAGTTACTCTATAAAATCAAGATGGAGCAAACTTTGGGAAACAAAAAACCATTTACGGAACAATTGCCAAGTATGAACAGGGCAGCCCTCAAGGCTCAAGAAGTGGACACCCCAACAAAAAGTTTGAATCCCGAACTTAAAAACCCATTTGTAATTCCAGGCATTAGAAACCTTAAAATAGAGTCGCAACTCAATATCAATTATACTTTTGATAATTTTATGGAGGGAGAATCCAACCGCTTGGCTCGCTCCGCAGGATTGGCAGTTGCCAATAAACCTGGCGGTACTTCATTCAATCCGTTGTTGTTTTTTGGCGGAAATGGTTTAGGAAAAACGCATTTGGCTCATGCAATTGGGGTTGAAATTAAAGAAAAATTTCCAGAAAAAACCGTATTGTACATTTCGGCCGAAATTTTTACGCAACAATATATTGATGCAGTTCGTAAAAATAATCGTAATGATTTTATACATTTTTACCAATTGATAGATGTATTGATTATTGACGATGTACAGTATTTTTCGGGAAAATCTGGTACACAAGATGTGTTTTTCCATATTTTTAATTATTTGCATCAAAACCACAAACAAGTTATTTTAACTTCAGACAAAGCACCCGTTGATTTACAAGACATTGAACAACGATTGCTCTCTCGATTCAAATGGGGTTTGTCTGCAGAAATTCACCAACCCGATTTTGAAACCAGAGTAGCCATTTTAAACTATTTGTTATACCGAGATGGCGTAGAAATTCCAAAAGATATTATTGAATTTTTAGCAAAAA
The DNA here is from genome assembly GCF_002217205.1 of Flavobacterium branchiophilum NBRC 15030 = ATCC 35035. Classification (GTDB taxonomy): domain Bacteria; phylum Bacteroidota; class Bacteroidia; order Flavobacteriales; family Flavobacteriaceae; genus Flavobacterium; species Flavobacterium branchiophilum. The sequence goes on from NZ_MUGT01000074.1 coordinate 20,076, forward strand.
ACATCAAAGTAAACGTAAGAGAACTAGAAGGTGCATTAATTCAATTGATAGCACAATCTACACTCAACAAGAAAGAAGTCAATTTAGATTTGGCTAAAAATGTAGTTGAAAAATTTGTTAAAAATGTAAAAAAAGAAATTTCAATTGATTTTATTCAAAAAACCATTACAGAATATTTTCAAATCGATTTACCTACATTACAATCCAAAACCAGAAAACGTCATGTTGTACAAGCAAGACAATTGGCCATGTTTTTTGCAAAAAAATATACCAAGTCATCGTTAGCCAATATTGGTTCACAAATTGGCGATAGGGATCATGCAACAGTGTTACATGCTTGCAAAACGGTGGACAACTTACTCTCTACAGACAAAGAGTTTAAAAAATATGTAGATGAAATCAATAAAAAATTGTCTTTATAAAAATGTTCCAATACCTATTTTATCCTTTATGTATTAAAATAGCATAATTAACACTATGAAAACCAACGTATTGATGATCTGTTTAGGCAATATTTGCCGGTCGCCATTGGCAGAAGGCCTATTAAAATCCAAGTTACCATCCGAAGTATTTGAAGTAGATTCGGCTGGTACTGGACATTGGCATACAGGACAAAAACCCGACAAACGATCTATAGAAGTGGCTGCAAAATACAACATAGACATTAGCCAACAAAGCGCAAGACAATTTCAAGAGGCCGATTTTGAAACATTTGACCATATTTTTGTAATGGACAAAACCAATTTGACAAACATTTTAGGCCTTACTACAAACAAAACCTATCAACAAAAGGTTTCGTTGATTTTGAATGCCATTTACCCCAATCAAAACCACGAAGTGCCAGACCCTTATTATGATGGAATGCACGGTTTTGAAAAGGTATTCCAACTACTTGATGAGGCTACAACTGCCATTGCAAAACAACTAACGCAATCCGCTAAATAATTGAAAATGAAATACTTTATACTTGTAATTTCACTATTTGTCATTGAAAATAGTCAGGCTCAAAACAAACATTTTACTGTAAATGAAGGCCGATTAACTTGGAAAACAACCTTTAAAACAGCAGAACAGCAAGTGCTAACGGCCATTGCCAAAAACAATCCTCGGTATTTTATTCGTAAAAACGAAAATGCTGGCAAATCAAACAAAGTAAATTGTACTTGCAAAGGCAGTAGTTTTTATACGGAACAATATTTTGATTTTAATTTTAAAGTAACAACCCAAAACGGCAGCTATACTGTTGAAGTAAGTGATATTGTATTTGAAAGCGAAGGCGATAACAACACCAATAACCATTTGGAAGATTTTGTTTTGAAAAGGGGTAAAAACACCTCATTTATAAACACACCCAAAAATTTTGCAAACCTAGATTGTTTTGATGCTTATTTTAAAAAACACTTTGTGATTTCAGATGCTGAAGAAATAATGCCTTAATTTAATAATATTTAAAAAAAAAGACCTAATTTTGTTGAAATACTAAATCCAATAAGATGATTAATTATTCAGCAAAAATGCTTAGAGACGATGCGTTTTCAGGCAAAGTTATAGTAGTTACGGGTGGTGGCAGCGGACTTGGCAAAGCCATGACACAATATTTTTTAGAACTTGGTGCTGCTGTAGCCATTACTTCCAGAGATATTGAAAAACTTCAAAAAACAGCTCAAGAACTTGAAAGTAAAACTGCTGGCAAATGTTTGGCAATTGCTTGCGACGTACGCCACTATGACCAAGTAGAAAACATGTTGCAAGAAGTGCTAAAAACCTTTGGCAAAGTAGATGTGCTTTTAAATAATGCTGCAGGAAATTTTATATCGCCTACCGAAAGGCTTTCGGCCAATGCCTTTGATACCATTATAGACATCGTGTTGAAAGGCTCCAAAAATTGTACGCTTGCTTTTGGCAAACATTGGATACAAGCCAAACAAACCAATGTGAGCATCCTAAATATCGTTACTACCTATGCTTTTACTGGATCGGGCTATGTAGTGCCAAGTGCTACCGCAAAAGCAGGTGTATTAGCCATGACAAAAAGTTTGGCCGTAGAGTGGGCCAAATATGGTATTCGATCCAATGCCATAGCACCAGGCCCATTTCCAACAAAAGGGGCTTGGGACAGATTGCTTCCAGGTGATTTAGCAGAAAAATTTGATATGTCGAAAAAAGTTCCTCTCCGTAGGGTGGGCGACCATCAAGAGTTAGCCAACCTTGCAGCTTATTTGGTATCTGATTTTTCAGCTTATATTAATGGCGAAGTTGTGGTTATTGATGGAGGCGAATGGCTACAAGGAGCGGGGCAGTTTAATATTTTGGAACAAATTCCTGCTGAAATGTGGGACATGCTCGAAGCCATGATCAAAGCCAAAAAAGGAAGTTGATAAAAAACAGTTGTACCATATTTACCTTTCTCAACTTTTTATTTATACGCATACAATACTGAAAAAAATGTATAATTTATAAATATAAGATTAATTATTTTAAAAAACCGATATTAAAAAACACAGTAATCACTGTGTTTTTTTTATAAATTATCATTGCAATAATATTTCATTAAACGAAAAACAGACTCACTTGTATCAAATCTTGGTCAAAGTAGTAATTTTTGGACAACAAATCGTCCCATATATAAACGACTTTACGTTAAATAATCAAAATGCTACTACAGAAGATTGTTAATAACCATTAAATCAAAATTCTGAGTGTTTTCTAAAATATACTTTTCCATTACCTTTGACGATACAAAATCTATGGCTACATTATCTACCCGTTTGACGCTGTCATTGTCATCAGAAAGAAGGATTCTATCCTTGAAAATGTTAATTTCTTTAAGGTTTTGAAGGTTTATTTTTTCATTTATCCCAGATATTATCAATATGCCGTTACAGATTATCAGCTACCCCTTTTGGTAAATCAAATAGACCATTTAAAAATAAAAGCAAGCCAAATACAAAACTAATTATTGCATATTGATGGCTATTTTTTGTTACAACAATAACAATAGATGAAACCAAAAGTATGCTTCCTAATATCAATAAAGTTATTTTTGAATAGCAATCATTTTTAGTAGGATAAAGGACATAATACACCCTCCCCTTTTTGTAACAATACTGCTCATAAAGTTGATATAACAAATAAAAAATAAAAAACTAATAATGGTAACAATTGGGCTATCCAATGTTGTGCCTATAAACCATAACAATGCAAAAATTATAACCTCAACCATAGTTTTTAGGTCATTTGTGTGTTTTTTCATAAAATTTTAATTATTTAACAATAAACACATTTCAATATTGTAAGTTATTATTTAAAAACACTAAGTTTAAATTGCTAGATTCAACAAACAAATGCAACTTTTGGTTTTACAAATTTAAAAAAAATGACGACTGTTTTTCATAATTTAGATTTTTTTGCCACCATCACCATTTGACGATACTATATAAAACATCTTTTTTTTCAAAATGAGGTTTTGAATAACATACAATGGGTTCAAAACCGTTTTCTAAAGCCATTTTTCATAATTTTATTTTTATATTAATTTAATTTAAATAGATTCATATTTTTTTTACAAAACAGTTTTTTAAAACAAATACTTTCAAATTGTTATTTTTTTTACAACATTGTATCATCATTTTTAATTGAAATTTAATTTATACCAAATATATTTATCGAGTTATTTACA
>NZ_MUGT01000075.1:0-799 GCF_002217205.1 Flavobacterium branchiophilum NBRC 15030 = ATCC 35035
TTCATACTTCATACTTCATACTTCAAACTTCAAACCTTCATCAAGTTTTGAATTTTAATTTTTTAGATGTACCTTGCCAAAAAATTATTCACTATTTAAAAATCCATGATGAAATTCAAAGTGCTTTTCCTTTTTTTATTGCTAACACATTTATTATCAGCCCAAATGAAATCTGTTATAGGGCAAACACAATATCCGTTTTGGATCCATTTGCCAGCTGCAGAAGTTGTAAACAACAAGCCACCGTTGTTGGTTTTTTTGCATGGGCGTAGCCTTTCTGGAACAAATTTGAATCGGGTAAAAAGATATGGAGTGCTAAATGCTATCGAAAAAGGGCTTCAAATTCCTGCCATCGTTATTGCACCACAAGTAGCTTCTGGCTCGTGGAATCCCGACAAGGTTTTGGAATTGATCAATTACATCAAAAAAAATTACGACATCAACGAAAACAAAGTATATGTTTGTGGCATGAGCCTTGGGGGTTATGGCACGTTGCATTTTGCGGGCAAATATCCAGATAAAATCACGGCAGGAGTAGCCATTTGTGGTGGGGGCAATGTGCCAGATGGATGTAGATTGTCCAAAGTACCCCTTTGGATAGAACACGGCACCAATGATAGGGCGGTGCCACTTTCTGAATCGCAAAAAGTAGTCAATGCTATCAAAAAATGCAATCCAGAGGCCGAATTAAAATTTATAGTCGTTCCAGGTGGCACACACGGCAGCGTCGAACGTATTTTTCATCGATCGGAGATGTATGATTGGCTATTGAGCCACGAAAAAAAATAATACCAAATAT
>NZ_MUGT01000075.1:880-4529 GCF_002217205.1 Flavobacterium branchiophilum NBRC 15030 = ATCC 35035
TTGGACTATTTTATATGTATATTTGGTATAAGTTATAAAGCCAAAAAAAACTCAAAAGATATACTTTTGAGTTTTTTTATACCAAATATATTTCATAAGTATATTCGGTATTAATCCTAATATTTTGTAATTTGGGATGTGTCAAGATGCTTTTTCCAAGTATTGTATCAAGGTTTCTAAATCAACCAAAACTTGATCGCCTGTAATTAAATTTTTCAAAGCATATTGATTATGAGTCATTTCGCTTTCGCCCACAATTACCACATACGGTATTTGTCGTTTGTCGGCATACATAAATTGCTTGCCCACTTTTACTTTATCTGGATACAAATCTACTTTTATACCCTTAGCTCTCAAGGCTTTAATGGCTTTCATGGCATACAAAGCTTCTGTTTCGCCATAATTTACAAACAAAGCCACAACAGACGAGGTAACCGTTTCTGGAAACAATTGCAACTCATCTAAAACCAAATAAATACGGTCTAAACCAAATGAAATTCCAACGCCACCAACGTTTTTTAAACCAAAAATACCCGTCAAATCGTCATATCTGCCACCACCTCCAATAGAGCCCATCGAAACCGTTTTTGGAGCCGCAACTTCAAAAATGGCACCCGTATAATAGTTTAAACCTCTTGCCAAAGTAACGTCCAACTCTAATGTAGCGGCCGATAATCCAAGAGCAGCTATTTGATTGCCAATAAAAGTCAATTCGTCAATTCCTTTCATTCCAATTTCAGATTCTTGCAAAAGTGAGGAAAGTTGGGCCACTTTTTCATTAAAATTTCCCGAAAAAGCAAACAATGGTTGCACTTTGTCTAGGCTTTTGGGTTCTATGCCTTTTTCAAGCATCTCTTTTTTTACACCCTCTTCGCCAATTTTGTCTAATTTGTCCAATGCAACAGTAAAATCAATCAATTTCTCCGAGGCTCCAATTACTTCTGCAATGCCCGACAAAATTTTTCGGTTATTCATCTTAATTGTAACACCATGTAGCCCCAAATCAGCAAATACTTGATCATATAGCTGGATCAATTCTACTTCTTGCCAAAGCGAATTGGAACCAACAACATCGGCATCACACTGAAAAAACTCTCTGAACCGTCCTTTTTGAGGTCGATCTGCCCGCCAAACTGGCTGAATTTGATACCTTTTAAACGGAAATTCAATATCATTTTGGTGTTGCACCACATACCTTGCAAAAGGAACAGTCAAATCATATCGAAGGGCTTTTTCAGAAATTTTAGGCGTCAGTTGTTTGGCATTCATGGTTGGCAACGTTGCGGCATCTATTTTACTCAAATAATCACCACTATCCAAAATCTTAAAAATCAATCTGTCGCCTTCTTCCCCATATTTCCCCATCAACGTGTCTGAATTTTCAAACGAAGGAGTTTCTATAGGTTGAAAACCAAAACGCTCAAATTGGGCTTTGATTTTTGAAATAATATATTGCCGTTTCAAAACTTCCGACGGCGAAAAATCTCTTGTGCCTTTTGGAATGCTCGGTTTTGTTGCCATTTTACTAAAATTTATTTTTCTGTTTTTAAAATGCAAATATCTAAATTTTTAAAATAAAAAAATCAAATTTTAATTGTTATCTTGTAACAATTTGTTTATTTTCGTGACAAATCTAGTATGATGCTAAAATTATTCAAAGAAAATATCAAAATCGCCTTGGGTTCCATTCGAACTCAAGTATTACGTACCGTACTAACGGTATTTATTATTGCCATTGGAATTATGGCTCTAGTAGGAATTCTTACTGTAGTAGCCGCTCTCGAAAACAAAATTTCTACAAATTTTGCCTCAATGGGTTCTAATACTTTCAATTTTACACAATACGATTTTGCACAACGCAACAGAGGCTCCAACGAAACCGAAACCATCAACCCCATCATCAGCTATTCAGATGTGGTAGAATTTAAACGAAAATACAACTATCCCCTTACACAAACCGCCATTTATTTTACAGCAACTACAAATGCCGAAGTAAAATTTGAATCACAAAAAACAGATCCAGAAATAGCCGTACTAGGAGTTGATGAAAATTACATGCAAAATTCAGGACTTATTGTCGATAAAGGACGTAATTTTGCTCCTTTCGACATTCAAAATAATACCTATTCTGTAGTAATTGGCTCCGATTTTTTGAAAGGAATTTTCAAAGACGTACCCAATCCTCTCGATAAAATTATAGCCATACGTGGGGCAAAATTTAAAGTAATTGGAATATTGAAAGAAAAAGGTTCTACTTTTGGACGCAGTCAAGATTTGAGAGTTTTCATCCCCATCCAATTAGCCCGCTCCTTGTTTACAAAACCCAACATCAACTACTCCGTAAGTTCGATGGTTCAAAAACACGAAATTTTAGACCAAGCCGTAGATAATGCCACCATCACCATGCGAAAAGTACGTGGTCTCAACCCAACCCAAGACAATAATTTTGCCATTTCTCGCAGCGACGATTTATTACACAAAATTGCCGACATGACAGGATATCTCAATGTAGCAGCCATCGTTATCGGATTAATCACCATTTTTGGTTCCTCTATCGCCCTAATGAACATCATGTTCGTTTCTGTAACCGAACGCACCCGCGAAATAGGTGTAAGAAAAGCACTTGGTGCCAAACGTTCCACCATTGCCACTCAATTTTTTATGGAAACCATCATCATCGGACAGCTCGGAGGCATTTTAGGCACTATTCTTGGAATCCTCATTGGCTTTGCCTTTGCAAAAGCCCTCGATTTTACCTTCGTAACCCCCTGGAAAGCCATCTTCGGGGCCTTTGGTATCAGCTTTTTAGTAGCCATCATTTCTGGTTTAATACCCGCCCTAAAAGCAGCAAAACTCGATCCAATAGAATCCTTGCGATACGAATAAAAAAGAAAATTGTTTTTATTTGGGCACCTTTTCCGCCCTCCGTTCCCGCTTTTTTTTCTTGCCGCAAACCAATCTAGCCGTTCAGCGGCAAGAAAAAAAGAGCTCCACTCAGGTCGGGGTGCAAAACTTGTGCACATTGGCAACACCTCGTTTTTATAGTAGGTATTGACGTGTTTTATATATTTGAGGTATAAATATTTTTTTATTTCAAATAATTCTAAATGGTATTATACTATTTTTATATGTCTAAATGGTATTATATTGAAATCAAATCATAAAAATAAGTATTAGTAAATAGGTTTTTTATATTTTAACCAAAAGGCAATAAAACCCATTCCAATAAAGTTGGATATCAAAAAGAAAAGTGCATTGTCCAATAATTCGGGCGATTTCAGTTCGTCCCAATTGGTATCATATCCATAAATATAGCCTAAAAATTTTTCAAGTAAATAACCAACTACTATCAATACAATACACGAAATTAAGGCTGCATATAAAATTTTTTCAACTAAAATTAATTTATTTGTAAAATAAATATTAAAAAATAAAATAAGAAAATTTATTTTAAAATATATAAAATAAGAAGGTTCCGCATAATAGTCCACATGGTAAGGTGATGGCACATAAAAAACAGATAATAATATCAGTAATACACTAATATATATTTTATATTTAAATATTTTATTGCATATCATTAAAGTATGTGTATCAAATGGTTTACAATAATTAATTCAAAAATCGTTGTTTTATACCAAATATATTT
>NZ_MUGT01000076.1 GCF_002217205.1 Flavobacterium branchiophilum NBRC 15030 = ATCC 35035
ATTTTTGCGTAAGATGAGTGAACTTATTGAAACCTATCAAGAAATTGTTAATGATAAAAATGGCGAGAACAATACCCAAATTTTCATGACTACCCATAATCCAATAATTGCAGCACAATTTGAACCTTATGAACGGATTATTTTAGATTGGGACGAAAATGGAACTGTAAAAGCTTCCAAAGGAATAACTCCTGCAGGCGATGATCCCAACGATATTTTGGAAAGAGATTTCAAATTACCAAATTTGATGGGTAAAAAAGGAATGGAGTTTTGGGAGAAATAATTAGCACTCAAACAAGCTTTAAGAAAGTCCACAAATGAGGATGAAAAAATGGAGTTGAGCGACAAAATAACCGCTATTGGTACCTCATACAATTTTTAAACCATGAAATTTTTCTCTAAAAACCATCTATCTGAAATTGTATGTAAAGGATTGGTTTATAAAAAATCCAACCCTAAAAACAATGCTATTATCAGAGCAATTTTAATACAAGAACAGCACAACTTCTGTGCTTATACCGAAAAATATTTTATGGATTTGGATAGTGTTGTAGTTGAACATTTTGATAGTTCCAAAAAATATCAAGATGATTATTATAATTATTATGCCGTTTTATCAAAACCTAACTTATATAAAAAAGATGAAAAATATAGAAATAATCGCTTTTTTGAAACTAAATTTTATCAAAATAGTGAAGAATTAAATAAACGAATTCAATACATCAAAGGCGAATATATCTTTGAAGCCATAGATGAAAACGATCAGGAAGCTATTGATTTTATCGCCTTTTTAGGTTTAAACCATCCTAGTTTGTATAATCAAAGAAAAAAACATTTAGATAGATTATATGATCTTTTTGAAAACTTTGACGATACTTTTTATTTGACCTATTTTAAAAAACATCCCGAAGAATTAAGTTTTATAACAGTAATTGAAAATGAAATGAATTTAAACTTAGATAGTTTTCACACCCTATAAAAAACCTCATCCACCGCAATTGTCATTTCTGGAAACAACGGACTTTCAATAATTTCGCCTTCGGCAAAAGGTTTCGAGCCTACATAAATGCCATTTTGCAGGCGGTACACCAACACGGTTTTCATCTCCGTTTGTACAATCCAATACTCCATAACACCCGCTTCTTGATACAGCTTGAATTTGGTATCTACATCATATTTGCTGTTGTTAGGTGAAACGATTTCAACAATCAAATCGGGAGCACCGTTGCAGCCATAATCGTCTAGCTTGCTTTCGTCGCAAATGATGCACAAGTCGGGTTGCACTACCGTTGTGTCTTTTTTTGCGGAAGCAAATGGCAAACGTACGTCGAAAGGAGCTGAAAAAAAATTACACGGTTTTTTATATAAAAAATTATAAAATATTCCTGATAAATTTCTTGAAACCGTCTGGTGTTTTCTACTTGGTGCAGGGCTCATTTGTTTGATAAAACCTTTGAGCAATTCTACCCTTTCGGTAAATTGCCATTGCAAATAATCCGAAAATGTATATTCTTTGGTCAAATCTAAATCTGAAAAATGGGTGATTACTGCCATATTTTTTTTATTTTAAACTCTATAAAAAACCTCATCCACCGCAATTGTCATTTCTGGAAACAACGGACTTTCAATAATTTCGCCTTCGGCATAAGGTTTCGAGCCTACATAAATGCCATTTTGCAGGCGGTACACCAACACGGTTTTCATCTCCGTTTGTACAATCCAATATTCCATAACACCCGCTTCTTGATACAGCTTGAATTTGGTATCTACATCATATTTGCTGTTGTTGGGCGAAACGATTTCAACAATCAAATCGGGTGCACCGTTGCAACCATAATCGTCTAGTTTGCTTTCGTCGCAAATGATGCACAAATCAGGTTGCACTACCGTTGCGTCTTTTTTTGCGGAAGCAATTGGCAAACGCACGTCGAAAGGGGCTGCAAATACCCGACAGCTTTTGTTTTTGAACAAAGCTCCAATCAACATTGT
>NZ_MUGT01000077.1 GCF_002217205.1 Flavobacterium branchiophilum NBRC 15030 = ATCC 35035
TCGGCAAGTTGGGTTAAGAAAGCATTTGAATTTCTTTTTCAATATTGGTTCGAGCTGTTTTTTCATATAGATCTCTGAAAGCTGTTGTTTGATAAATAAATGGCTGTTCCAGAAAATGTTCCAAGGCTTTTTTCCGACCTGGTTTGTATAGAAAATCAGGATAAATGCGGTATTCTTTTCGTACTTGGTTGCAATAAATCTGATATTGCTCCCAATCTTTGGACAGAATTTTCAAATCAAAATCGATGAGCCAATTCACATCTGAAATCGAATTGTGTTGGTGCAATTTAGTAGCCATAATGAGTTCAAATACCAAATTTTTATCTAATAAAGTATTGTTTTTCAATAAATTACAAGCAAATTCAGCACTTTTGAGTTCATTGTCTTTTTTGGTTGCACTATATATATAATCGTGATAAAATAGACTAAACAACACTTCCAGAGGCTGTTTCAATTCTGTTTGATAGTGTTCAAAGCAAGTAATCATTTCTTCCAAATGGGTCAAATTGTGATAATGCCTTGATTTTGAGCTGTATTTTTGTGCCAATGCTTCCCAAAGTAGTGAAATTTGATGGGTTTCAAACCCAATTTTGAGCATTAAATTGGGGTATATATTTTGGATTTTCATTTGTTTTTTTTAATTATACTAAACTTCTTTCAAGTTTTTCCTTCCATTTTTTCCAGTCTGGCATTATTTTTTGTTGCAAATTATAAAAATCGTTGTTGTGATTGTGATGGACTAAATGGCATAATTCATGAATGATTACATATTCTATACTTCCTTTTGGCGCTTTTATTAATTCGGTATTGAGGATTATTTTGCCAGATTTAGTACAGCTACCCCAGCGTTTTTGCATTAATCTTATATCCAAAACGGGTTTTTCAATTTTATATTTAATGAATTTTTCTAAAGAATTATTTAGAAGTGCTTCAAAATAGAAGATTGCCTTTTCTTTGTACCATTTATTCAAAATTTTTTCCAAATATTCAGGATTGTTTTTTTTTGTTTTCATTATCATCATACCTCTATAAAGTTTGATTTCGTTTATAGAATCTTCAATGATTTGTAACTTGTATTGTCGTCCTAAATACAGATGCGTCTCTCCATTAACGTATTTGCGTTGTGGTGTAAATGGTTGGTAGCTACAAAAAAAAGCTTGTTGTTTTAAAATCCAATTGGCTTTGGATTTTACTTTTTTATTAATATCACTAATATTTGCATCATTTGGAGCAGTAACAGAGACTAAACCATTTGGCATCACTTTTATACCTAATGATTTTCTAGTAGCAAAAGACAAAGTATATTCAATGCGTTTACTACCATAGTTTATTTGCTGGATAGTGGTTAACATTAAATGTATTTTAGTTTAGCGATTTTTATTACTTCTTCAATCAGTTCATCAATTTTATCAAAAGAGAATTGTGTGTCGTATTGTTGTTGTTTCTCGAAAAGTAAATCATCGAGGTTATTCTTTAATTCTTTTTCAATTTCGGTATTGGTTTGCCAATCGATAATTAATGTATCATTTTCGTAAACGATATTTTTAATACAATCTTCTATTTCTAAAGCTGTATTGGCTTGCACTTCTTTTGGTTCGGGAGTGTTGCTAAAACTATTCTCTAAAACCGCATTTATAAGATTATAAAATGCAATAGCGTTTGGCTTTTCTATTATTGAATTAGGTACATCGTTTTGTTTGCCTGTTAAGAATTGGTTTTCGTAATCTTTGGCTTTTTGTAAAAATAATGCTTCATCAATACGATGTTGATGGTAATCATTTATTGATTCTCTAATTAATGTAGATAGATTTTTATAGAAGATTGGGTCCTCATTCATTTTTACATTAATTGCTTTGATAGTTCGAGTTGCAATATGGTCAGCTTTCGCTGCTTTTCCAACTACTTTTTCAACTTCCGCTTCTCTTTTGTCTTTATCAAAAATATTTACTAGTTCTGTGATTTTTAATACTTCTCCTTCTGTTGTAATGTGTTTGTCAATTAATTTTTGGATTTGAGGTTCAAATGTAGAAATATCAAAATCATCAAAATACCTTCTTTTTACATCTACTCTTAATTGCAAGAAAAACTTACTGTCTTTTTTGTATTTATCTATGGTTTTTTCGTTTTTAATATCATTAAATTCAATGGATGCCATGGCTAATTTAAACAAACGTACAAATGCAGAAAGTTTTTCATAAAACGGATGCCTTATGCTATCATCGTTTAATAGTTCAGAATAAGCTTCAGCATCGTATTTGTTTTTTATGGTTTTAAATAAATCCCATAATTCACTATGCGCTTGGGGTAATTTTTCTATTTCTTTATTGATGTTTATGATTGTTCCTGATAATTCTTCTTCTTCAAAATCATTTAAACCACTGTATGTATTTAATGCACTATCTAAGTTTTCTAAATTCCCGAAATAGTCAATAATAAATCCGTATTCTTTTCCTGGTGCTACACGATTTACCCTCGCAATAGCTTGAAGTAATGTATGTTCTTTTAATGACCTAGTGATGTATAAAACTTGATTGTTAGGTGCGTCAAAACCTGTTAGTAATTTATCTACCACAATTATAATTTCTGGATGTTCTTGTTTTTTGAAAGCACTAATTACTGATTTCTCGTAGTCGGATTGTTTGCCGTATTTACTCATCATGGCTTTGTAAAACTTTTGCACTACATCTTCATTTTCTTCAAAAGCATCCTCGTGATTTTCTCTAGTATCTGGAGCAGAAATTACTACTTCGCAACTCAATTTTCCGATTTCTTTTAGGTATTCACGGTATTTAATAGCTGTAGTTTTGTTTGGTGCTACTAATTGTCCTTTAAATCCTGTACCTTGAATATTGGCTTCAAAATGTTCACTAATATCCCATGCTCGTGCATATACCACTTGGTCGGCTTTATTGATTTGATTGGTAGTACTAAATTTTCTTTTTAATGCTACTTTGCCATAGGGTGTAGCAGGTTCAGAAACTTTATCAAAATAAGAATCTAAAGGTTTATCATTTACCTCAATAATATTATGCCTTCCTTCATACAACAAAGGCACAACTGCTTTATCATCAACAGCATCAGTTATAGAATATACATCAATTAAGCCACCAAATTTATTGGCTGTACTTTTTTCTTTTTTCATTAAAGGCGTTCCTGTAAATGCTACAAAACAAGCATTAGGAAATACCTTTCTCATTTTTACATTGAATGTGCCGTATTGGCTTCTATGTCCTTCATCGATCAGAACAAAAATATTTGGCGAAGCAAAACCGTTTTTTTCTTGGTTTATTGCTGCCTCAAATTTGTGAATTAAAGTGGTTATTACAGCATCAGATGGACTGTTGATTAAATCAACTAAATGTTTACCCGTTTGGGCTTCTTCTACTTCAACGTGACATTTTTGGAATGTATCGGTAATTTGTGTATTTAAATCTATTCTATCGGTAACCAATATTATTTTTGGATTTTTAATGTCTTTTTGGGTGGCAATCATTTGCGCCAACATGACCATTGTTAATGATTTTCCGCTTCCTTGTGTGTGCCAAATTACACCACCTGTTCGTTTACCATTGGCATCGGCAACACTAATTTTTTTAAGTGTTTCTTTAATGGCAAAATATTGCTGATACCTTGTTATTTTCTTAACTCCATCATCATAGACTATATAATTGAAAATAAGGTCTAAAATGCGTGATTTTTGGCATAAACTGAATAGTAGTTTGTCTTGTTCGGTTACTATTACTTCTTCTTTTTCTAATTGATTGAAAAATTGTAATACGTTTTTGAAACGTTGATTGAATATTGCTGTTCGTTCCGTTTTTGGTAACTCACTATTTTTTAATTCACGAATGGCATCACCATACATTATCCCTTCTTCTTTGGTACGGAACACTTCTTTCCAAACGCTCCAAAACTCCTTTTGAGTAGCTGTGGTTGCATATCTTGCTTCGTTGACTGCTAAAGATAAAACCATGTTGGAATATTGGTACAATCCTCTTATCCCGTCTTCTTGTTGGTTTCTTAAATGCTGGGAAATGGCTTCGTCCACTGGTTTTTTTATCACATTGCTTTTACATTCTATTACCACCATTGGAATACCATTGATGAACAACACAATATCTGGACGATAGGTGTCGTTTCTATCGCTTCGTAAAACAGCGTATTCTTCAGTAACATGGAAGGTGTTGTTTTCTATATTTTTCCAATCGATGTATTGAAAAGAGAAACTTTTTTTATCGTTTAGAATGGTTTGCTCTAAACTTTTACCCAATGTAATTAAATCAAAAAATACTTGATTGGCTTTAATAAAACCATCCTGAATGGGTAGTTCTCGCAACGCAATTATAGCAGAATTAATATTACTTTCTGAAAAAGAAAACTCTTTATTTTTGTATTGTATAGAATTTATTTTTTCGAGTTGTTTTTTTAAAATTGGTTCCAATAATACATTGCTGGTTCTTCCACCACGAAGCTCTAAAGCTTCGTCTGGAGCAATATATTGATACCCCATTTTTATGAGTAATTGCAATGCTGGAATTTGACTGATGTGGTCTTCTATATAACTTGGGTTCATAACTACTTTAATGATTTAAAATAATGAATTAATAGATGTGTCTCTATTATGGGTACTTACTTTTTTTACTATTATTGATTAACAGAAACTCTAACATAACTATAAAAATATTTTTTATTGAATTGTATTTAATACAATTTAAAACCCTTGTCAATACTAGATAAAGCACAAGGAGTCTAACATTTTCTCTAATATTCCTCTAACAAAATCTCTAACATTTTCTCTAACACTTTCTAACCAATTTATTTAACTACTATCCAAATTGGTTTGCCTAAAGAACCGTTGTTTTTAATTAGGTTATTTCTTCTTAGTTCAGATAATAAGTGATTTACTTTGGTTTTCTTTTGTTTTTCTATCATCCAATTAGGTAATTTCATTTTGTGTAAATTTCACTCTTTTTAATTTCGAAAAAAAAAATTAACATTTTAAATTATGTAATTGAATATTTTTATTTAATTTTGCAAAGTCATTACTCAAAGGGTAAAAGACTTGGCTTAGCAAATATTTGTATCATTCGTATTGCCTTAAGATACGTTCCTCACTCACGAAGTGGGGTTTTTTTTTATCCAAATTTATATTCTTCATACCATTTATTATATCTGTTTTGCTCTATTTTATCTACTTTAAAAGCCGTAACTAACTGCAAACTATTTGTTATTTCTCTCACTATTACCACATAACTTTTATCAGAATACCAAAAGTATCTTTGGTTTTGACCATTAAAATGTAATCGTTCAAAATATTTAATTCTGTTGTCTTGTTTAAAATTGATTATTGGTTTTATCCAATGTATTTTATTGGTTCGTTCTGGGTCAAAATTTCTTCTTCTTGAATGTTTACTTTCTCGCGTGCAAATATGTTCAAAACCTTCAGGTTTTCCTCTAAATAAAGGATGTTTAGATATTTGTTTATTGTATCCCACTATTTTTTTATCAATAAAAATTGGATTTTTTATCATGTCCTTAACAAAAACACCATACAATTGATACATTTGGACTGCATTTGGTCCATCTATATTTATGAATTCAAACAAATCTTCCAATAAATCTAATTCGTGTTCTTCCATATTATCTATAATTTGTCTGAATTTGAAAATCAAAAATATTAAACTTTTCTTCTAATGGATCTGTACCATCGTGTAAAACATATCCCGATTTTTGCTCTAAATAATTGATAATTTCAATTTTTACTTTACTTGCATTATTTTTTTTGTGCTCTTTTCGTGCTTTGTATGTAATGGCTCCGATAAATAAATCTGTTAATTGTAAAAATTCATTCTCTTCTGATCGTATATGTTGAAAAAAATAAAAGGGAGATTTTATTGAAAATCTTTTATTATACTCTTCATTTAATCTCTTATCTAAATTAAGTAAGCGTTCTTTTCCTCGTGTATCTTTTATATCTAATATAACTTTAAAGGCGTCTTTATTGTAATTCACCCAAGGATTTCTTAACAATAAAAAAACAAGTTTGTAGTAAAATGAATTATGGTCTCCTCTATTATATTTTTCGTGATTGAGTTGTGATTTGTTTTTTACCAAAATCGCTCTAAACTGTATGTCTTTTTCAAAAAAATAATCAATTAAATCTTTATACATATCCAAACGAGAAAAAGAAACTTTATTCCATTTTATTTCCTTTGGAGAATGGTGCTTGCGTTTTATTGCTTTTAACTCTTCTTTGTATTGTTCATAATTTTCAGCATCAATTTTTGTATAACCAATACACATTAAAGGTAATTGATCATTTTCGAGATGGCAGCTTTCGTCTATGTATATTAATTTATTCATATTTCTTTTATTTTAAGTTTTCACTCTCACTTTTCATACCAAATCTAAATGTTTTTTTACAACAGGTTTCATTGCTGGTTCTACCACCAAGAAGCTCTAAAGCTTCCTCTGGAGCAATATAATGATACCTCATTTTTATGAGTAATTGCAATGCCGGTATTTGACTAATGTGGTCTTCTATGTAGGATGGTGTGTTCATTTAAATTAATCAGTTGATTTAAAGTAAATAATTAACCTTAAATCCTGTAATTTCATCAATTAATTCGAATAATAATAAAAAATCTTTAAAAAAATTGACATCTGATATTTTTCTAATTTCTTTTGAAATAGTTGGCTTCTTATTATCAATAATTGAAAAAACATTTTCAAAAGGAGTATTTTTTATCGCGTTATGATTAGATAAAAATTCATTAGAAAAATAATGCTCAATCTCAAAATAATTATATTTTTGTTCCTCATTAAAATAAATTTCTTTTTCACCTGGAATAGGCAAGACTAAAGCATAAATATTCGCATTTTCATGTTTCTTAATTGTATTGTTTTTAATTGAGTTAAAGAATTTTGGTAGTCTATTAAAATCACCTAAACCTGCTTCGTCATGATCAAAAACACCAATAATAATTTCGTCTTCATGCCAAGTTGCTAATGATGAAATTAATGTTTTATTTACTTCATGTGAACCCCCGCTACTATTTCCAGCAGGTTTAATTTTCCAATATGGTACTTCGCCATCTGCTAAAACTATATAAGCATGCTCAATTATTTCCGCATCTGTTTTACCTTCTGTAACAATTTTAATCTTTTTTGAAGAACTTATCGTATCATATTCAGAAAATCTCAATTTACTAGCTGGTGTATCTAAAAGATGTTTTAATGGAGTTTTAATCTTTTTGAATTCTTTTTTTATCTCTTTTTTAATTTCATTCATAGAACCATTTGAAATCATATTTATTGATATCTCTGAAATTATTATCAAAATATTATCATTCAATAATGGTGAATGAAAAATTAATTGGTCAAGTTCTTTTTCTTCATTAATCCTATTTGAATGAAGCGTTAATGCCAACATTAAAGCTTTATATCCTTCAGTTGTTTTCTCACCTTCTTCTAGATATTTTTTAATAACTGAATTAAATGATAATTTCAAAGGTTCTTTTAAAGTTCCAGAATTAAAATTCTCAAAGAAAAACATTAAGTTAATCAGCCAAATTATAGGTAATCGAAAAGATTTAAACAACAATTGTTCATCTGATGAAAGTTTAATAAACAGCTCTAATGCTCTAATGTTTAATTCTAAAGCAACATCAACTGTATCTTTTCTCAACATGTTATCTGTTTGAAATAAAGCCTGCAAAATATATCCAGCTCCACTAATGCCTGAAAAATAATCATTAAGTTTATACGAATCTTTTAGTTTTTGATTTATTGATTTTAAAAAATCAGGCATATCCTTTGAACGACCTGCATAAAATACAGCTGAATTTTGCCAGTTAATATCAAAAAAATTATTCACATATAGATCCTGCTCCAGTCTTTGATGCTTAAAAATTTCGACAGAAGCATAATACTCCATAAATGAATCATGATTAAAACATACGTAAGTATTGTTTTTTAAATAAACAATTCCTGTATTATTTACTAGATAAAATAGTACATCTTCTAACGTTCCCTTTTTTAAAGGAAGAGTTTTAGATTGATAATAATCACTAAAGAATTTTACAAATTCCTTTAATGTCATTGGATTATGCTCTTTCCTTTTCAATATTTCTAACGCATATATTGACAATATTCTTTCTTTAAATGAAATGTCAATAAATTCTATACGACTTGTAACCATTGCTCTCCCAAGCAATAGATAATTAAAATTTTCATAAATGTCAGTTATTGTAGCAGGGATTTCTAAATCATTTTCTTCGAAAAGTATTGATATTAATGAAAGTGATAGTGGTGTAACAGGCAATTTTTCGATTATTCTGTTTTCTCTCAAAGCTTCAAGTAACTTTTCAGCTCTTGAATTCTGATTATAAAAAAATTTATTTACAAACATTTCTATTTGTTTATTATTAAACCTTTCAATAGAATATGTATTATATGATTTTAGACAATCAATAGTAACAGATTTTTCAGTAATTCTAGTTGCTAAAATAAAACGAATTGAATTTGAATTATACAAATCATTTACTTGTTTAATTACACTTTCTTGATGTTCTAATTCAAATTCATCTATACTATCAATTAACAATGTTATGTAATACTCCTCAAATAATTCATTTAAACCTGTACCAAAAAATGGAAGTAATTTTAATTCTATTACTTTTTCTAAATCATAATTTGAATCAAATAATTCAGTTGCAGAAACAAATAAAGGCAGATTTTTTTTTACAACAGTTTCATTACTTTGAATTATAAGTTCGCCTATTCTCTTTAGCAAAGTAGATTTCCCCATACCAGCTTCTCCTGATATAATTAAAGGTTTCTTATCCTTAATGATATTTTCAACAGAGATTGCTTTCTTTGTAGGTGTCTGGGTTTCCTTATCTTCATAAAAATGAATAATTTTAGGTTCAATAAAAATATCTAACAGCTTTTGATACTTATCACTAAATATTTTTAAGGACTTTAATTCTGACTCCTGTAATATAGAGGTACAATAATTTTTTTCATAATCTAGTAATTCTAAATTATCATGTTTCCAATAATCATTATTATATTGTTCAATCAAATCAATAATTTCATCCCTACCTAAATAAATTAAAGTTTCATTTTTTAATTTAAGATTTATAGAATCTCTAAAGCCCTTTGAAATATTAAAATTTGAAATTATGAATGTTGTTGAAAATATTTTTTCACTTTTTGTTTTTTTTATTTTTTCAATAATTTTTGACAAATCAACATTTCCCGTTAAATGCTCATCAAAATATATAAACCCATGATTATCATATGAAATAGGTCCTTTTATACTAGCTATAAAAGTTGAGTTGTTTTCATAAATATTTTCATAACCCATTTTAGTAACAAGATTAATAATTAAATCGATAATTAATTTTTTTGAAAGAGATTCAATTTTTGATATTTTTTTTGATAATTCCATTTTGTTTTTTTTATTATTATGTAAAAATAAATGAGCTAGTGTTTTGTTTATTAAGCAATTTTATTAATGAAAGATAATTAAATTTAATACCAAGACATTATTATATATTTCTAAATTTTGCACTATATTTTTCATCATCAACTGTTACGATTAATATGTGTTTAAGTTAGATTTTTCCAAATAGTTTCAAAACTCCTTACTTCACCTTTTAACAATGGTATAAGCGAAACATCTTTGGTTTTATTCTCAAATAACTTACCTTTTTTTACATCTAAAACAGCAAAAATCACTTCATCACCTACTACCTTACTTCTTAATTCATTTTCCATTATGTTTAAAATTAAGTCAGCATGACGTTTATCTATTGAGTCATTTGCAGAAGTATGAAGTTTAATAACATATAAAACATCTTTTATTTGTAAACCTAGTTCTGGATTTAATTCAATTTTAACATCGCCATCAATCCAAGTTTTTCTAGGTGGGTTAAACCATTCTATTTTTCTTTTCTTCCAAAAAGAACAATAGCCATCTATTGTTTTGCTATAATTTTCTTTTTTTTCTGGCTTAATATCATCTAAAATCTCCTTTAAATCATCATGATTTCCTTTCTTTTTATGGACTGATTTAATTTTTATTTTTAATGGATTCCAATAGTCTTCAAAGTGTTTGTACTCTTCCTCTCTTTTTCTTTTAGCTGTTGATACAACTGTTGATTTTGCACTCCCTGATTTGTTTACAAAGTTCATAAACTCTGTTAATGAAATTTTGATTTCGTCTTTTGACATTTTATAATAGTTTTTATTTTGGTGGTTAAATTTTCACTCTCGTTTTCCCCATTAACAACTGCTGCATTAATCCTTTTTTCTGCAATTGTAAGGTTTCTAGTTTTTGTTGGTATTGGTTGAGTTCTTCGGTTGCTTTATCTAAAATGGTTGCAATTGCTTTTTGTTCATCTACATTTGGCAACTTTATGTCCAGCTTTAAAAAATCAGTTTTACTCATAACTCGGTTTCTACCTGCTCCACCTGGTGAAATAGATTCTAATAAAAATTTAAACCTTTTTTGTAAAATATAATGTCTAAAAAAATCAGGTGTTGCATTTTTATCATTGAAAGTATAAGTTGGAAAACGATGTGAAACCAAACCACCTTCATCTTTTTTGCTCACTATTGCAACAGCTTGTTCCCAAGCAAATGTTATGTTTATGATTAAATCATTTTCTTTTACCTCATACATAGTTTCCATAGCAATAGAAGCTGGATCAAAATCAGTTTTATGAAAAACTCCTTTACCATGACTTCTTAATCCAAGTGCTAAATAGTTTTCAGTTGGTTTTGTTATTGGTCTTGGAGTGAAAGTAACACATTCGCTTATCGCTTTAACTTTCCATTTTTCATCAAACCCTTTTACTCTCATTTTACCTGTAAGTAATTTTTGAGTTAATCCTTTATTTCTAACCTTCAGCTCTTCAATAATACCTTTGCAATTATCAATAGCTTTATCCCAAGTGGATAGAATTGATGCTATTTTTTGTTGTTCTGGTAGTGGTGGAATTGGGATTTTTAGTTTTTGTAATTCTGATTTTGAAATACTGTAAACTGAAATTCCTGTCGCTATTTTTTTTAATTCAATAGCAACTTTTGGATTTTTAAAAGTATAAGTTCTGAAACCTTGAACTGTTTTATTCGAATTATCTCTAGCTAAAAAAGTGTGTAAACCTGATACAACCTTTTTTGTACCAATATTTTTTACTTCTACACTTTGACCAACGCCATCATAATCTTCGGAAGCATCCGTAATGATTAAATCACCATCCTTTATAAAATTGAATTTCTGTTTTAGGATAAGTTCATCTTTTATATAAGGAAGCTTTTCGGTTTCACAGTCTAATATTTCGAACTTAAATTTAGAATGAATATCACCATAATGGATATTTTGAATTTCATTTTTACTTTTTTCATAAACCAAATTATCTCTTGAGAATGAATTTGTTGAAAATAATTCAAATACATTGTCAAATCGTTCAATCTCCCAATCACTAGGAATTAAACCAATTGCAGTGTTTTTATATGTGGTGTTATTCATTGTCTGTTGCATTATTCTGGCTTTTAATTTGCTTTTTTTCTTTGGTTTCAATTTTTTTTATGCTGTCTTCAACAGGTAAATTTTCGGGCATTGTGCCTCCAAGTTCTTTGATGGTTTGCCGCACTTTTTTACCAACTTCAAGATGTGTTTTGTTGGCATTTGTTTTTCCTTTGATGTTATCTCTTTTGAGTTTTTCCTCTGTTTGTGTAGCTCGAAAAAGGTTAGCCGCTAATTCGGTACTACCCATGTGATCTAAAATATGTTGCGATTTTTTTAGCCCTTTTTTAGTATGTATTTTTTTAGTATCTAATCCACCATATAAACCCATATACCCGTGGTTTTGAAAAATGGCATAATCAATATTTTCTATAACTCCCGCATTTTTGGCTGCTTCGGCAAGGTTTGAATTGTGTTTTTTGAGTTCGTTTCTCAAGAACAATCGCTTTTCTTCATCAGATGATAATTGATTATAATCATCCATCTGACGAATTTCTTGCAACCTAGTTTGAACTGCAAAATAAGTTTGTCCTTGTGCCACAACTTCTTTTGATGGGTCGGCATTCTGAACAATTAAATAACAAGCATATCTAGAAAGTTTAGTACTTTCCATTTCTCTTTTTGCTCCAGAACCGATACTAACCATCTCGTTGAAATCAACGAGATGGTTTTCTATTAATTCTCCACTATTTTCGCAAGCCTCTTTTGCCTTGTTGATAACACCTTGAAAGTTTCTAAAATCGGAATATTCTAGTACTTTAGACAATTTTCTAGCCCCCCAATATTCGTTACCATTATCGTCAATTTCTTTTATTTGCTCAAAAATGGTTTTATTTGTATTCGTTATTTTTTTCATTTTTTACAAGGTAAGATAAAGTTAAAAT
Organism: Flavobacterium branchiophilum NBRC 15030 = ATCC 35035; assembly: GCF_002217205.1. Lineage (GTDB taxonomy): Bacteria > Bacteroidota > Bacteroidia > Flavobacteriales > Flavobacteriaceae > Flavobacterium > Flavobacterium branchiophilum. The sequence continues at coordinate 12,421 of NZ_MUGT01000077.1, forward strand.
TTGATGATAAAGTAACCAACTTTATTATGCAAAATCTACTTTATTATATTGATTATCAAATTAAATCCAACTCTTTCAAATAGTCTTCCATTTGGATTTCTACTTTAGTAAGTTTTTTTATAATAACAGTAGTATTGTTGTGCGTTATTTTATTGATTTTTAACTGATGCTTTTATTTGTTCAAACAATTTAGAAACTGCAGTTTTTACAATGTCGTTAATTTCTTTATCGGTTATCGTTTCGGTATAAAGTTTTTTGAGCAAATATTCGTCTTGTCTATTATTACGTGTATCATTAATGAAATAATAATATTGGTTAAACTCTATGTGTATGTTAGAATAAGCATCAAAAGTATTCAAACCATCATTTTTAAAACCACTGTAATACAACCTTAATGCAATAGAGCTAATACCTTCAAAAGGACTTAACTTTTGGTTAGACCTTTCATCACTTGTTAGTTTTGAATAAGTTGCTATGTATTGCATTTTTTCATCAAAAAACTCTAATTTATTAACCTTTGGATTATGATTATTGATGTAATTAGTTATTACTTTTTTTGCGAAAAGTTCATCAAACACATTGGTTTGGGCTAAGAATTTTTCAAACAATTTTTTGAAATATTTTTTATACAGTTCAGCAATAAGTTCGTTGGAAGATGGTACTACTTCGTCTTTTTTAATCAATTGCTTTTTCCATAAAGAAATTTCTTTTGTTAAGTCTTCTTCATCTGTAATATCAATGTCTTGAATGGCATCTAAAACAATTTGTTCTGAACGTAAAATTAAACCTGTACAATAGTCAAAGAACACTTCTTTATCGCCACCATATCCTTGAATGTCGCTGATGTAGTTGTAATAAATTTTACGGTCTTTCTCGTTTATCCAAAACGGATTGTAGCCTAATGAAATTAATATTAGATTGGTTAAAATTCTAGCCGTTCTACCATTACCATCATAAAATGGATGAATGTCAAGATACTCTAAATGAAAATCCATTGCTACATCAATAGGATGTGGTGCATTCTTTTTATTTGCTAAAATGGCATCAATAGCAGCATTGGTTTTGTCTAAAAGTTTGTGAATTCTTTCAGGCACTTCTTCTGGAGCTACAAAATCATATCTTTCACCTTTATGGTTGTAAATCATATTAGGTTCTTGTTTCCATTTACCAATTTTATCTATTTTAGCTTTATCATCTTCGTGCATGATTGCTTTATGAATTTCGCAAATACGTTTTTCAGAAAGTCTTAATTCACCTTTACCAATACGTAAGATTTCGGTAATGATTTTATCATGACCTTGCATTTCTAAAATGTCCTTTAACGGCTTGTCATTAACTGTAAGATTACCAACCATAACACTACGTGTTTCTTCAATGGTAAGTGTGTTACCTTCCATACTATTGGAATTGAAATTCCATTCTAGTCTGAATTTGTAATTGATTTTCTTTTTTTGGTCAATAGTCAATTCTCCAAAATCTTTAACTTTAGATTTTATAGTGTCTATTCCAGCTTTACTATCTATATAACTCATCTTATTATTGTTTTAGAGAATTTCTGTTTTGATTTATACTTGGTGATTATCCTTTATTTTGAACTAAATTAAATCCAACTCTTTCAAATAGTTTTCCATTTGAATTTCTACTTCAGAAAGTTGTTTTTTCAGTTCAGTAATTTTAGTGTGCGTTGCTTTAATATCCACTTCTTCTTCTTCCTCAAATGTGTCCACATATCTAGGAATATTTAGATTATAGTCGTTTTCAATAATATCAGCAATTGTTGCACGGTAACTGTATTTATCTTCAATTACAGCACCTTTAGCCCCCTCCAAACCTCCCCCAATAGGGGAGGCTTTTTTAAAGGATTTGAAAGTTGAAACAATATGTTCTATATCAGATGCTCTAAATTTGTTTTGATTTTTACCACTTTCAAACTCACGACTGGCATCAATGAAAAGAATGTCTTTGTTAGCTCCTTTTCCTCGATTGAAAATTAATATCGCAGCTGGAATTCCAGTACCAAAAAACAAATTAGCAGGTAAACCAATAACGGCTTCCAACAAGTTTTCATCGATTAATTTTTTACGAATTTGACCTTCGCTACTGCCTCTAAATAAAACACCGTGTGGTACAATAACACCAACTTTACCCACATCCTCATAAGTGGTTTCAATCATGTGACTGATAAAAGCATAATCGCCTTTACTCTTTGGAGGAACTCCTCTATGAAAACGGTTGAACTGGTCTGTTGTTGCTGTATCTGCACCCCATTTGTCTAAGCTGAAAGGAGGATTGGCAACCACAATATGAAACTTCATTAAATTGTCTTTCTCTAAAAGTTTTGGGTTGTTGATAGTATCACCCCATTCGATTGTTGCACTATCTTGTTCGTGCAAAAACATATTCATTCTACATAAAGCCCATGTGCTACCATTGTTTTCTTGACCATAAAGCGAATAATTTTTACCGTTTACTTCATTGGCTACTTTAATTAATAATGATCCAGAACCGCAAGTTGGATCACATATTCTGTTTCCGGCTTGTGGATCTACTAACTTTGCAAGAAGAGTACTGATTTCACTTGGAGTGTAGAATTCGCCAGACTTCTTGCCACTTTCTCCTGCAAATTTGGAGATTAGAAATTCGTAGCTATCACCAATTACATCATTACCTTCAAGGTGAGAGGGTTGTAAATCTAGTTCAGAAAAATCAACTAAAAGATTTTTCATAATGGCATTACGCTGTTTAGTTTGACCAAAAACAGTTTCTGAATTAAAAGAAATGCTACGAAACACCATTGCTAATTTAGAACGGTTGGCATCCTCTAAGGCTGTTAATCCAATGTCGATAATTTCACCAATATTGGCTTCGTTACGATTTTGAAAAAGATAATCGAAATTACTAACTTCGGGTAAAATAAAACGTTCTCTTTGTAACTGACGTTGTACCATTTCTTCGTTATCAGGATACTTGATTCGGTATTGTTCTACCTTGTCTTTCCAAACATCTGAAAGGTATTTTATAAACAAAAGTGTTAGAATATAATCTTTGTATTGCTCACTTCCCATAACCGGACGTAAGCTATCACAAGCTTTCCAAACTATATTATTGATTTCTCTTTGTGTAATCATTGTAATTGATAATTGTTAATTGATAATTGAATGTTATTTTTTATTTAGCTTTGATGTTTTTATAATTGAAATAAGTAGCTTTTTCAATTCTATTAAATCATTATATATAGAATGAAATTCTTCTTGTTTGAAATACCCCGTTTCATTTAATAATTCTAACCAATATTCACTTTCATTTGCTTCTTTTAAAGAAATAGATAATTTATGAATAAAATCAGCCGTGCTTTCCGCTTGCTCCGCTTCTCGAACATTTGCACCAATAGAAGTGCCACTTCTCACTAATTGCTTACTCAATATAAATTCTTTCTTTTCTTGGTTTAGATGTTGATATAATTTTACAATTCTAATAGCAAACAGAAATGTTTTCGTTTTTATAATATTTTCTTGTTTCATAATTTTCAATTTTCAATTACCAATTTAGCTATTGTTGATTGAAATAATTTTTGTTTTTCTTTGATTATATCATTTGTAATTTGAATATCCTTGAGATAAAGTTCTTGTAATTGAACAACTTTTAATTGTTCTGCTATTGGAATTAGATTGAAACTAAAATCAGCCAATTCACTTTTACGAATAGACGGAATAGAACTGCCTGAAGCTGATTGTTGGAAATACAATACGTTTTTAGGAAGATTTAAAACCGAAACCAAATAGGCAGGAATAATTTTAGTTGTATCTACTCTAATTATAAAAAATATTGAAGATGCAACTGCATTTCCAAATTCTTGTTTGTATAGTGTTGCAAAAAAGCGAAATCCTTTTGCTACGAAAAGAATATCATCATTTTGAAGAAAGTTGGCAGCAACTTTAGCATCTTCTTCTAAAAAATTATCATCTTCATTGATATATTGACCAAATTCATTAAAATGTTTAGCTTGTAAATAAGGAATTGTGCCTTTTTTACTAGTCTGTCCATAGTAACCAAACTGAATAGTTGCAATATCTTTTAATTTAACTTCCATTTCACTTTTTTGTAATGTTATTCATTTTCGATGCAAATATATAAAAAATAATGAAATATACAGATTTATTTTATTGTATTAATATTCAAATTTAAAAAAATTAATTTTTATTTATTTGTTGTATTTTATTTTTCTTCTACGCAAAATAGTTACGTACTAACGATTGCATCTTTGCATTGTTGAAATGAAAACGTTCTTTGAAAAACAATTAATTAAATAAAAATATCAAACAAGTCCAGTTGGGTGTTTCAGAAAGGCACTATTGTGAGAACTGATGCAGTTTTGTATCTCGGTTTCTTATGCAACTTGATTTGATGGTTTCGAGGTTTTCCAAAAAATCTCACCACGCTATGTGTCATGGGTTCGAGTCCCATTTTATCTTACGGGATAAATAATTCAGTCAGGTTAGAATAATAGCTTATTTAGGGTTCGAATCCCCGCCGTAACTGGTGATTGCTCGATTGGCCGAGTAACAGATCTTTCTCTGTAGCGTTTTTAGTCGCTTAATAAACTAAAAATCAATAAAAATCACTTGAACGAAAGTCGGTTTTTGACCTGCAAAATGTGGGTTTAAAAACACAGGTGATAAAGCCTGAAGACAGCTTCGTTTTCCATGCCGTTGGGATTTATTTTTATTGGAAAAGACCCGGTTTATTTTGGGTTTGATTCGATAAAGAAACCTTTCAATGCCGTTGCTAACGCACTGATTTCCGCTTTGGAGCTTGGATTTTCGTTAAGTGTTTTTAAAAAAAAATCTAAAAAATTAAAAGAATTTAAAAAAATTAAAAAGATGATAAAAAGAGTAAAAATTGAGGCGTACCAAGTGGGTTTGGTAATGAAAAATGGAGCATTGGACGAAGTTTTAAATCAAGGAAATCATTGGTTGTGGGGCACTAATGAGGTAAAATTGTATGACATGAAACAATCGTTTGTGTCGCCAATTGAATTGACTATTGCATTGAAAAACAGCACATTGGCAGCCATGCTTGAAGTGGTTGAAGTGAAGGAACACGAGATTGTTTTGTTTTTTGCAAACGGTTTGTTTCGGGAAGTGTTGGGCACGGGGCGTTATGCTTTTTGGAAAGGATATCAGGAAAATAGTTTTACCAAAGTAGATTTATCTAAAGTGGAGATTTCGGAACCAATTTCAAAGACGATTTTGGAAAACATGAAAGTGAAAAGTTATGTTAGAAAATTTCAAATCATGAGTTTTGAGCAAGGTTTGTTGTTTGTGAATGATGTTTTTCAGCAAAAATTGGAATCGGGTGTGTATTATTTTTGGAACAATGCCATTCCGGTTGAGGTGAAAAAAGTGGATGTTAGGCAGCAGCAAATCGAAATTTTAGGTCAAGAATTGCTTACCAAAGACAAAGCCACCTTACGAATGAACTTTTTTGCTCGCTACCAAGTGACGGACATTATGAAGGCGATTGTGGAGAACAAAGACTTTGAAAAACAGTTGTATGTGATGTTGCAATTGGCACTTCGGGCGTTTGTTGGCACTTACACTTTGGACGAATTATTGAGCAAAAAAGATGATATTGCCAACATTGTTTTGGAGGAAGTTGCCGCCAAAATGGAAAGTTTGGGATTGGTGGTTTCGGATGCTGGAATTCGAGATGTGATTTTGCCTGGCGAGATGAAAGACATTATGAATCAGGTGCTTATGGCTGAAAAAAAGGCACAAGCCAACAGCATCATGCGAAGAGAAGAAACCGCTGCCATGCGAAACATGTTGAATACCGCCAAATTGATGGAAGAAAATGAGATGTTGTGGAAGTTGAAAGAAATGGAATATGTGGAGAAAATTTCGGATAAAATAGGCGAGATTACGGTTTCGGGAAGTGGCAATCTTATTGGGCAATTGAAGGAGATTTTTGTGAAGTGAGATTTAAAAATTTAAAAATTTATAGAGTGAATAAAATAGTTTTGTAGTTTAGCTATGAAACTATTTTTTTTGTTTTTCAAATGTGATTTATTTAGAACACCAAAAAGCTACTCCATTTGGTTTATAACTGTTAAATTATCAATATTTTATTTTTACTTTTTTTATTAGCACTTGTTTTTAGATGTTAATTAATTTAGAAAATTGTTGGTAAATCACAAGTTAAATTGAAGTTATTTTAAATATTCTTTGTTTTTTAAAATATTAAATATATATTTGCGCAATCGATTGCACTTTATTGTGTTGATAACAAATTAAATCGTATTTACTAAATCAACCTATTCAAAATGAAAGAAGAAAAAAACATAAAAGGAAATTTCCGCTGGACCATTTGCAGTTTACTTTTCTTTGCCACAACAATCAATTATTTAGACAGGCAAGTGCTTTCCTTAACTTGGAGTGATTTTATTGCACCAGAATTTCATTGGACGAATAATGATTATGGTAACATAACGGCTTTGTTTTCTATTTTTTATGCGGTATCTTTATTGTTTGCAGGTCGTTTTGTGGATATTTTGGATACCAAAAAAGGATTTCTTTGGGCTATTGGAGTTTGGTCTGTTGGGGCTTGTTTGCATACTTTTGCAGGAATTGCCACTTCAGGAATTTTAACCGGAAATTGGTTCGTAGGTTTTGAAGCAGCTAAGGACATAATTGAAGACGTGAATGACACCGGAATGGTAATTTCGACCAGTGTAACTTTGTTTATCTTTGCCCGTTTTGTTTTAGCAGTGGGCGAAGCGGGCAATTTTCCAGCAGCAATCAAAACTACTGCAGAATATTTCCCTAAGAAAGATCGGGCTTTTGCTACCAGTATTTTTAATTCGGGAGCCACTATTGGCGCTTTGGCAGCACCAATTACAATTCCATTTATTGCAAAAGCTTTTGGATGGGAAATGGCTTTTATTATCATAGGAGCTTTAGGTTTTGTATGGATGGGATTCTGGATTTTTTTATATGACAAACCCGAAAAACATCCCAAAGTTAATCCTGAAGAATTAGAATACATTCAACAAGATGCAATTGCCGACAGCAAATTAGTAGGCTATGTTGCTGAAACGGCTACTAAAGTAAGTTTAAAAGACTGTTTTCGATACAAACAAACCTGGGCTTTTGCCTTTGGAAAATTCATGACAGACGGAGTTTGGTGGTTTTTTTTATTTTGGACACCAGCTTATTTGAGTTCGGTATATGACATGGATGCAACAGAAGCAGCCTTGCCATTATTTGTATTGTATATGATTACCTTGCTATCTATTATTGGAGGTTGGTTGCCTACTTATTTTGTAGAAAAGAAAGGAATGAATCCGTATGATGGAAGAATGAAAGCGATGTTGATTTTTGCCTTTTTTCCTTTGTTGGCCTTGGTAGCCCAGCCTTTAGGACATTACACCTATTGGTTACCAGTAATTATAATTGGGATTGCAGGAGCGGCACATCAATCGTGGTCGGCTAATATTTTCACTACTGTTGGAGATATGTTTCCTAAAAAAGCCATTGCTACCGTAACAGGAATTGGCGGATTGGCGGGTGGATTAGGTTCTACCTTAATCAATAAAGGTTCAGGAGTTTTATTCGATTATACCAAAGAAACGAATATGGCATTTATGGGCTTTGAAGGAATCGAAGCAGGTTACTTCATTATCTTTTCAATCTGTGCGGTTTGTTATTTAATTGGCTGGTCAGTAATGAAAACCTTGGTACCAAAATACAGTCCGATTACAGATTTATAATTATTAAATGAAAATTTTTAGTCCAACTAAATTAAAAGAAAATGACCAATTTTGAATTCAGATACGCATCTCATCCAAAAGATGCGAATACATATAATACAAGCGAATTGAGAGAACATTTCTTAATTGAAACGCTTTTTGTTGCCAATCAAATCCAACTTGTTTATTCAATGTACGATAGATATATTGTGGGTGGAATAATGCCTGTTGATAAAAGTTTAAAATTAGAAACCATTCCATACTTGAAGTCAGAAAATTTCCTTGACCGAAGAGAATTAGGAATTATCAATGTAGGTGGAAGCGGAAAAGTAACTGTGGATGGTGTGGATTATTTCTTAGAGAAAAAAGAGGCTTTGTATGTAGGACAAGGATGTAAAGAAGTGCTTTTTTCTGCCACTAATGGAGAACAACCTTTGTTTTATATTAATTCGGCACCAGCACATCACAAATTTCCAAACAAAAAAGTGACTAAGGAAAATGCCGAGATTGTGCATTTAGGAGAAGAAAAATTTGCAAACAAAAGAATTATCAATAAGTTGATTGTAAATAGTGTGGTTGAAACTTGTCAATTACAAATGGGTTTGACCGAATTGTTACCAGGAAATATTTGGAATACGATGCCATCACACACGCATAACCGACGTATGGAAGCTTATTTCTATTTTGATTTAGAAGAAGGACAAACCATTAGTCATTTTATGGGCGAACCTCAAAATACACGTCATATTTTCATGCAAAATAACCAAGCGGTATTGTCTCCAGAATGGTCCATACATTCTGGTGCAGGAACATCTAACTATTCTTTTATTTGGGGAATGGCAGGTGAGAATTTAGATTATGGCGATATGGATATTGTGGCACCTAACGAATTACGATAAGCGATGAAATTATTTGATTTAACAGGCAAAAGAGCCTTGATTACTGGTGGAACTCATGGTTTGGGTATGGCAATGGCAGAAGGATTGGCGCAAGCCGGTGCTGAATTGGTAATTACTGGAACAACGCCTTCTAAAATGGAAGACGCTTTACACAATTATAGCAATAAAGGATACAAAGCTTCAGGCTATTTATTTGATGTAACCAATGAAAAAGCGGCTGCTGAGAACATCGAATTGATTTCCAAAGAATTAGGAGATATTCATATTTTAGTGAATAACGCCGGAATCATCAAAAGAGAATTGGCTACAACCATGTCGGTTGCTGATTTCAGACAAGTAATCGATGTGGATTTAGTGGGTCCTTTTATCATGTCGCAATTGGTTGTTAATCAAATGATCGAAAGACAAGAAGGCAAAATAATCAACATTTGCTCAATGATGAGTGAATTGGGAAGAAATAGCGTTTCGGCTTATGCCGCTGCTAAAGGCGGTCTAAAAATGTTAACTCGAAATTTAGCTACCGAATGGGCAAAACATAACATTCAAGTAAACGGTATTGGCCCAGGGTATTTTGCTACTTCGCAAACCGAACCTATTCGAGTGGATGGGCATCCATTTAACGAATTCATCATCAACAGAACACCTGCCGCTCGTTGGGGAAACCCAGAAGATTTAGCTGGTGCAGCGGTATTTTTGGCATCCAAAGCCAGTGATTTTGTAAACGGACAAATTGTTTATGTAGATGGTGGTATTTTGGCCACCATTGGTAAACCTTCAAACGAAAATTAATTATTTTTAAAAATAGCATGAGCACAACATTCATTCACGACAATTTTTTATTAGAGAATAAATACGCAGAAGAATTATACCATAATTATTCTAAAAATCAGCCTATCATTGATTACCATAATCATTTGTCGCCGCAGTTTATTGCTGAGGATAAAATTTTTGACAATGTAACAAAAGTTTGGATCAATGGCGATCATTATAAATGGCGTGCGATGCGTACTTTAGGGGTGAACGAACAATTTATTACTGGTAATGGTTCTGATAAAGATAAATTTTTGAATTGGGCTAAAACAGTTCCTTACACCATGCGTAATCCTTTGTATCATTGGACGCATTTAGAATTGGCTCGTTATTTTGATATCTACGATTTGTTGAATGAAAAATCAGCAGAGAAAATATACGAAGCCGCTTCTGCCAAAATCAATTCGCCACAATACAGCACACAAAATTTACTTCGCAAAGTGAATGCTGAATTGGTGTGTACTACCGAAGATCCGATTGACAATTTGGAGTACCACCAACAATTAAGTAAAAGTACTTTTGAAGTAAAAGTAAGTACGGCATTTAGACCAGACAAAGCGATTTTAATTACTGCGGAGGGTTATAATGACTACATCAATACTTTAGGAGAAGTAGCTGGTGTTTCTATCAATTCGTATGCGGATTTGTGTACCGCACTTCGAAACAGAATTGACTATTTCGACAAAAACGGATGCAAATTATGTGATCATGGTTTGGATCAAGTCTATTTTGAGAATTATACCGAAAGTGAAGTCAACGCGATTTTCAAAAAGAAAAGGGAAAACGCTGCACTAACTACTGAAGAAGCATTGAAATTCCAAAGTGCGATTTTATTTTTCTTATTTGAAACCTATCATGAGTTGGGTTGGGTACAACAATTGCATTTGGGAGCTTTACGAAATAACAATGCACGTATGCACCGCATATTAGGTCCTGACACAGGTTGGGATTCTATTGGAGATTATCCACAAGCACAAAAACTATCAGGATTTTTAAACGCCTTAGATAGCAAAGATAAATTGGCTAAAACTATCATTTACAATTTGAATCCAGCCGATAACGAAGTGATGGCAACGATGATTGGAAATTTCAATGACGGTAGCGTGAAAGGGAAAGTGCAATTTGGTTCTGGATGGTGGTTTTTAGATCAAAAAGACGGAATGACCAAACAATTGAATGCCTTATCAAACATGGGTTTAATTAGCTGTTTCATCGGAATGTTAACCGATTCCCGAAGCTTTTTATCCTTCCCAAGACATGAATATTTCAGACGTATTTTGTGTAATCTTTTAGGAGACGAAATCCAAAGAGGGGAATTGCCAAATGATATGGAATGGATTGGTAAAATGGTAGCTGATATCAGTTACAATAATGCAAAAGAATACTTCAAATTTTAATTGGTACATTACTTAAATTTTGAAAACTCTTTTTAAACTATAGATTATGAACAAAGTAGTCACTTTTGGCGAAATCATGTTGCGCCTTTCCACAGAGAGTCATTTGCGTTTTGAACAAGCAAAGGGGTTTACCGCTACTTATGGTGGTGGTGAATTTAATGTAGCGGTTTCATTAGCAAATTATGGAATTGATGCCGAGTTTGTAACTCGCGTTCCCAACAATGAAATTGGCATGTGCGCAGTAAAAGAAATGCGAAAAATGAATGTGGCTTCTCAAAATGTACTTTTTGGGGGCGACCGTTTAGGAATCTATTACTTGGAAACTGGTGCTGGAAGTAGAGCCAGTAATGTGGTGTATGACCGTGCTCATAGCGCCATGGCATCGCTCGAAAAAGGAATGATTGATTGGAAGAAAATTTTCAAAGGAGTGACTTGGTTTCATTGGAGCGGCATTACACCGGCTATTTCAGATTCAGCTGCTAAAGCCTGTTTGGAAGCTGTAAAAGTAGCTCATGAGTTGGGTTTGACCATTTCTTGCGATTTGAATTACAGATCAAAATTATGGCAGTATGGAAAAACTCCTGCTGAGGTAATGCCTGAATTATTACACTATACCAATGTGATATTAGGAGATATTGACACGGCTTTTTTTATGTTAGGTCAAGCCAAGGTAAATCCAGATTATCAGGATACGAATTCATTGCCTGTTGTTTACGATAGGTTATTTGATTGGTGTCCCAATTTAAAAACAGTGGCAACAACCTTACGCTATTCGGTAAGTGCTTCACACCAAAGAATAGGCGGAATCTTGTATGATAAAAAAGCAATTTATAATTCCGTGGTTAGAGAGGCTACTCCAGTGGTGGATCGTGTTGGAAGTGGAGACGCTTTTATGGGCGCCTTGATATACGGATTGATTTCACTGCCTGACAACAAACAACGTATAGTTGATTTTTCTGTAGCAGCTTGCTCATTAAAACACAGTATCGCTGGGGATTATAATTTGGTTACCCTTAAGGAAGTTGAAAACATGATAGATGGCGACGGATCGGCGCTAGTTTCAAGATAAAATAGAATATGAGTACAATACAAAAAATAACAGACGCTATCATTCAACAAGGCATGCTTCCATTGTATTACAATGAAGATGAGAATGTTACAATTGAAGTGTTAAGAGCCATTTATAGAGGTGGAATCAAAGCGGTAGAATACACGAGTAGAGGTGAGGCAGCTTTGCGAAATTTCACCAAAATGATTGAAGTTCGAAATGCAGAAATGCCCGATTTATTATTAGGAATAGGAACCATTAAAAACGTGCAACAAGCCACTGCTTATTATAATGTTGGCGCTGATTTTTTTATCAGTCCGGGATTTGTTACTGAAGTTGCTTCATTTTTGATTGGAAAAGGCGCTTTATACAGCCCAGGTTGTATGACGCCAACAGAAATTATTGCGGCTGAAAATGCGGGAGTAACTTTTATAAAATTATTCCCTGGTAATAAGTTAGGTCCTGATTATTTGAGTAGTATTAAGGCTATTTTTCCAAAATTGGTGTTTATGCCAACAGGAGGAGTAGATACTACACACGAAAATATCGAATCTTGGTTCAAAGCCGGAGTTTCAGCAGTGGGGATGGGCAGCAATTTAATCAGCAAAAAATTAATGGATGATCAAGACTATGCCACTATTGAATCAGAAACAAAAAAAGTATTGCATTTAGTTCAATCCGTTAAATCAAATTTAGAAGTAAAAAAATGAATTTTAATAAACAACTTTTGACTTTTTAAATATTTTAAAATAAAAATTGATTAATACATAAAATGTTGAATTAAAGATATAAAAATGGAAAAATTAAACAGAAAAAGTACAGGTTTAGACAATCGATTGCCCATTAAAGTGGTTCAATTTGGAGAAGGTAATTTTTTGAGAGCCTTTGTGGATTACGCTTTTCAAAGATTAAACAATGAAGTGGATTTCAATGCGGGTATCGCAGTTGTTCAGCCATTGAAGGAGGGTATGGTAAATCTAATTAACGATCAGGATGGTTTATATACGCTGTTTATGAACGGCATCAAAAAAGGAGAAAAAATTCAAGACATCCAGTTGATTTCCAATATCGTAAAAGCGATTAACCCCTATAGTGATTTTGCAGATTATTTGGCATTAGCTAAAGAAGAGGAGCTTCAGTTTATTGTTTCAAACACAACCGAAGCTGGAATTGAATTTTTGGATTCAGATACTCCAGATATGCAGCCACCAGCAGCGTTTCCTGCTAAATTAACCGTTTTATTGCTCGAAAGATTCAAACATTTCAATGGAGCTACTTCAAAAGCAGTAACTATTATTCCTTGTGAATTGATAGATTACAACGCTGAGACATTAAAAAAATGCATCTTACAATACTGTGATTTATGGAATTTAGACGCTGCATTTGTTAAATGGGTTTCAGAAGATTGTACCTATCACAGTACTTTGGTTGACAGAATCGTTCCGGGATACCCAAGAGCTGAAATTGAAGAGTACAACAGCAAATTAGCGTATCAAGACAGCTTAATTGTAGCTGCTGAACCCTTTTTCCTATGGGCTATTGAAGGAGGAGCAGATTTGAAAGCAAAATTGCCATTCGATAAAACCGATTTAAACGTGAAGATTGTTGACGATATTCGTCCTTTCAAAATGATTAAAGTTCGTATTTTGAATGGCGCTCATACAGCAATGGTGCCTGTTTCTCTTTTATTTGGAAATGAATTAGTTATGGAAACCGTTAATGGAGATTTTACAGGACCGTTTGTCGATAAGGTAATCGCTGAAATTAGCGAAACGCTACCGATGGATAAAAATGAAATTACGGCTTATGCGGAAGAGGTTATGGATCGATTTAGAAATCCATTTATCAAACATGCATTAGCGGATATTGCTTTAAATTCAATTTCAAAATTCAAAGTAAGAGTTTTACCAAGTTTGTTAGGGTATTATTCTATTACTAAAAAATTACCTACCAGTTTGACTTTTTCATTAGCTTGTTTGATCCAATTTTATAAAGGAACTTGGAATAATGAAGCTTTACCGGTAAAAGATACTCCGGAATTAGTTGAAGCATTAAAAAAAGCTTGGGAATTAGTAAATAAAGAATCAGTTGTTGCAGCAGTTTTAGCAAATACCGATTTCTGGGATGAAGATTTAAACAAGGTTGAAGGACTTTCACAAGCTTTAGTGCAAGCTTTAAATGAAATTGAAGCCAATGGAATTCAGCAAGGTTTTGAAAATTTTAGTAAATAATAATTAAGTTGGTTCAATAATCAATAAAAAGAGAATAGCATGCAAAAAAAATTAATCAAAGTCAACCCAACCGATAATGTAGCGGTAGCATTAGTGCCTCTTGTTTCGGGAGAAAATATTTTGTTTGAAGGAGAAAATCTAAGTATTCTTTCTGATGTAAAAGCCAAACATAAAATTGCCTTAGTCGATTTGAATATTGGCGACCGAATTATCATGTATGGCGTTTTAGTTGGAAAAGCGAGTCAGCTTATTGCCAAAGGGGATTTGCTTTCGACTATAAATGTAAAACACGAAAGTGATAAAGTAACTGGTAAAACCGAAACCATCGGTTGGACTGCCCCTAATATTGATAAATGGAAACATAGAACTTTTCTTGGATATCATAGAGAAGACGGGCAAGTAGGCACTGAAAATGTGTGGTTGTTTTTTCCATTGGTTTTTTGCGAAAACAGAAACATCGAAATCTTAAAAGATATTTTCGAAAAAGAATTGATGAAACCTAAAGAAAACGATTATCAACTGTTACTTCGTTCATTAGTCAATGCTGAAAATGGAGGTGATGCCAATCAAACCAAATCAAAAGAGCCAGATCTGTTTCAGAATATACAAGTTAAATTCATTACTCATCAAGGTGGTTGCGGTGGAATAAGGCAAGATTCACATAGTTTGGCAAAATTATTGGCGGGCTATGTAAACAATCCTAATGTTGCAGGGGCTACCGTTTTGAGTTTGGGCTGCCAAAATTTGCAAATCCAAATTTTCAAAGATGCCTTAAACGAAATTAATCCAAACGCAACAAAACCTGTTCTGATTTACGACCAACAATCTATTGGAACCATCGAAGCCATGTTGAGTAGTGTAGTAAAAGATTCTTTTGAAGCGATTAAAAAAGCCAATCAACAAGAAAGAAAACCAGCGCCTTTATCGAAACTGAATATTGGTTTAGAATGTGGAGGTTCGGATGGTTTTTCGGGAATTTCTGCCAATCCAACTTTAGGTCAAATGTCCGATTTAATTGCGGCTTTAGGAGGTTCAACCATCCTTTCTGAGTTCCCAGAATTATGTGGCGTAGAACAAGAATTAGTGAATCGTTGTCAAGATGAAAAAGACGGAAAACGATTCTTAGAATTGATGCAATGGTATGAAAAATCTGTAGTTGATGCGGGTTCAGGATTTGACATGAATCCATCGCCAGGAAATATTAAAGATGGATTAATTACCGATGCAATGAAATCGGCAGGAGCAGCAAAAAAAGGTGGGACTTCTCCAATTGTTGGCGTTTCAGATTATGGCGAATACATTTCAAAACCAGGTTTAAATTTATTATGTACTCCCGGAAATGATGTAGAATGTACCACGGCAATGGTAGGCTCGGGTGCAAATGTCGTTTTGTTCACAACAGGTCTAGGTACACCAACCGGAAATCCAGTAGCACCAGTAATTAAAGTATCTTCCAATTCCGAGTTAGCCGCTAAGATGCCGGATATTATTGACATTGACACGGGAGGCATCATCAAAGGCGAAAAATCAATTGATGAAATGGCAGATGAATTATTAGAATTTGTCATTCAAGTTGCCAGCGGAAACATAAAAACGAAAGCAGCAATTTTAAATCAAAATGATTTTATCCCATGGAAACGAGGGGTTTCTTTATAAAAAATGAAAATTCAGAATTAGAATATTTGGGCGTTCCCCAAGGGTCGGGCTATCCGTTGCAATCTTTTTTGGTTTTTATTTTCATAAGAAATACAATGTAAAACACCACCAACTACCAACCAATAACCAATAACCAAAAAAGGATTTCCACTACTATCCCTAACGCAACATACGGTTTCAAAAGACATTTGTCAATAAAAGAAAAGGTGTAGTTTCAAAGCTATACCTTTTTATATATTAAGCCTTTTGGAAGATTTTCGCGTGAGTAGCTCAGGCACAAGAACAACTTTCTTTTCTATTTTTATATTTTCTTTATTATTAATTTGTTCCAAAAAAACTTTGGCTGCCATTTTACCCATCATCATGGGCGATTGGTCTATAGATGAGATAGATAACTCCATAAATTTTGTAAAAGGTTCGTTCCCAAAACCCACAACACAAAAGTCTTTTGGTATAGAAATGCCTTGCTCTTTTAATTCTTGAATGGCACCTAATCCTGCAAAATCACTCGAAGAAAAAATAGAATCAGGCGGATTATCTAGTGCTAACAATGTTTTGGTTGCATTAATTCCTGCATCAACACTACTTTTAGTTCTTATTACATAGTCTTCCTCAAAAATAATTCCATGATCAAGCAATGCTTGTTGGTATCCCTTAAAACGATTCTGAAAAATCTCAAGAGATTGATCGCCAGAAAGATGTGCTATTTTAGTACAACCTTCATCAATTAAATGTTTTGTAGCTATATAACCTCCCTCAAAATCATCAATTGTTACCGAACTCACGCCATCTACATTCATTTTTCTATCAAAAAAAACCAAAGGGACGTTGCTTTTTAATACCCGTTTAATCACTTGCTCATTTTCTGGACTCACATTGGAGATGGATATAAATACCCCATCAACTTGTGCGTTTAATAAGGTATTGATGTTTTCAATTTCTCGTTTGCTATTTTCATGAGTTTGACAAATGATGACATTATATTTATGAGGGTATAATTCTTCTTCAATTCCCCGAATGACAGAGGCAAAAAAATTACTGTCAATTCTTGGAACAATAACGCCAATATTGTTGCTTTTACCGCTTCTTAATGCTGCGGCCAATTTATTGTGTTTATAATTAAGTTTTGCGGCAGTTTCTTTAACAAGGTCGCAAGTAACTTTACTTATTCTCGGATTATTATTTAACGCTCTAGATACAGTGGCTGCAGAAATATTAAGTACTTGCGCTATATCATAAATTGTTTTCTTTTCACTCATTGTCTAAGTCCTTTTTTTCTGGTAAATGTAGCAAAAATAATAAATGTAGATTTTGAATCTTTAATTTATTTTTCATCCATGCAACAATTTGTTTACTTTTTTGAAATACGAATAAAAAAAAACTATTTTCTTTATAAATATCATTTTTTATTTGGTAAAACAAAATATAATTTTTATGTTTGCGCAATCGATTGCATTAAATGAAATAATGCCCTGCAATAGGACAATAATAGTACTAATTTTTTAATTATGAAGTTTTCAAATACATCCTTTAAAGTTTCTTTTTCGATACTTATCATGTTGCTCTTGATTTCGTGTGCTTCAAAATTGTCAAGTGAAAAAAAATCAAACTCCAATTGGGACCAACTCAACACTATTTTTAAAGACGTTCAACCTCCTGTTTTTCCTAATAAAACCTTCAACGTAATGGATTATGGCGCTGTTTCAGACGGGGTTTTTGATAATTCGGATGTTTTCAACAAAACAATCAAAACATGTTCAGAAAAAGGTGGCGGCATGGTTTTAATTCCAAAAGGAACCTATTTTACTGGACCAATTCATTTAGACAACAATGTAAATCTTCATCTAAACGAAGGAGCAGAAATAGTGTTTAGTACCAATCCAAAAGATTATCCTTTAGTTCATACCTCTTTTGAAGGAACAGAACTCATGAATTATTCGCCATTGATTTACGCATACAATAAAACAAATGTGGCAATTACAGGAAAAGGAATTTTAAATGGTAAAGCCAGTAAGGATAACTGGTGGCCTTGGTGTGGCAAAAGTATTTATGGCTGGAAAAAAGGGGATCCAATACAAAACGTGAAACAATTAATGGAGTCTGCCGAAAAAGGAATGGCTGTTAAGGATCGTGTTTTTGGCGATGGAAATTATTTGAGACCCAATTTCATTGAGTTTTTTGAATGTAAAAATGTACACCTCAAAGACGTTAAAATTGTAAATGCCCCTTTCTGGATCATTCATCCCATAAAATCAAATCATGTTATTATTGATGGAATTCATGTTGAAAGTCATGGTCCCAACAACGATGGGTGCGATCCGGAATATTCAAAAAATGTCATTATTCGCAATTGTACTTTTGATACGGGAGATGATTGCATCGCCATCAAAGCAGGTAGGGATTCAGACGGCAGAAGGGTTGCCATAAAAAGTGAAAACATTTTAATTCAAAATTGTAAAATGTTTGATGGTCATGGTGGTGTAACCATTGGAAGCGAAATTTCAGCCGGAGTTAGCAATGTTTTTGTAGAAAATTGCATCATGGACAGTCCAGAACTGGATAGGGCCATTAGAATAAAATCCAATACCCGACGCGGTGGTCTCATCGAAAATATTTATGTAAGAAACATAACCGTTGGTGAAGTCAAAGAATCGGTTTTGGGTATCGATTTGCACTATGGTGTTCATGGCAATCAAACGGGTACTTTTATGCCCATTGTTAGAAATATATTTATAGAAAATAGTACCATAAAAAACGGCGGTTTATATGGAATCTTAGCCAAAGGACATCAAGGATATCCGATAAACAACATCCGTTTTAATAATGTTAAAATAGAAAAAGTGGAAACAGATTATGCTATAGAAAATGTTGAAAATTTAAAATTTATAAACACCTATATCAATGGATCCTTGATGGAAAGTCCAAAAAAACAATAATCACCTATTAAATAACAAAAAAAAGAAAATTATGAGTATTAGAATTTTATTTAAAAAAAGAACTGAAAGTTTTTTTTCGTTTTTGGTTTTGATGTTCTTGCTTTATGGGCAAAGTGCATTCTCTCAAAAAATAGATGTTAGCGGCACCGTATTTGACGATACTGGATTGACATTAATTGGCGTTAACGTAGTCGAAAAAGGAACAAAAAATGCTGTAAGCACAGATTTGGATGGTAAATTTAAAATACAAGTATCAAGTTCAAAAAGTGTACTGGTATTTTCCTATATAGGATTTCAAGAATTGTCTCAAGTCGTAGATAACAAAAAAACGTTAAGTATTGTTTTGAAAAGTACCGCAGCCAAACTCGATGAGGTTGTTATTGGGTATGGAACCCGAAAAAAATCAGATTTAACAGGGTCTGTATCAGTAGTTTCTGGCGATGATTTGAAAAAAATCACTATGCCAAGCGTTGCAGAAACTTTAACAGGACGTATTGCAGGTGTAAGAGTAACCTCTGCAGAAGGGTCGCCAGATTCAGAAATTAGTATAAGAATAAGAGGTGGTGGTTCCTTAACTCAAGATGCGGCACCATTGTATATTGTGGATGGTTTTCCTGTAAATAGTATTAATGATGTTTCTCCTTCAGATATTGATAACCTGACCGTTTTAAAAGACGCTTCTTCTACTGCAATTTATGGTTCAAGAGGAGCCAACGGGGTAATCATTATCACTACCAAAAAAGGAAGCAAAAACGGTAAAGTGTCTGTAAGTTTTAATTCATTTTATGGAAATAAAAAAATGGCTAAAACAATTGATGTTTTAGATGCTCAAGATTATTCCAATTGGCAATACGAATATGCATTACTAAATAATATTTTGCCTTCTTATGTGAGTGCGTTTGGGGCTTGGCAACCAAATAAATTTACAAACGCAGCAACAACCAACTGGCAAAAAGAAATTTATGGCAGAACGGGAACTTCTCAAAGCAATGATTTAGGAATTAGAGGTGGTAACGAAAAAGTCAATTATAATTTCAATTATACAAGATATAATGAAAAAGCGATCATGCTTGGTTCTGATTTTACGAGAAATAATATCTCATTAAATTTAAAAAATAAAGCAAGTGATAAAATAGATTTGTCGTTTACTTTGCGTTATTCTGATACAGAAATTAGAGGTGGTGGAGCAAATGAAAAAAATGAAGTATCGTCTTCCGATTCAAGATTAAGACATGTTGTTGGGTATGCCCCAATTTCACTGCCTGGTGTAACAACTGACAATACGGATGAAGCAATTTCTTCTTATTTAGTGAATCCATTTGTGGCTGTTGCCGATAATGATCGTTTGCAAACCAGAAAAAACTACAATTTACTTGGAGCAATTTCATGGAGCTTAGCCAAAAATTTAGATTTTAAATCTGACTTTGGATTTGATAATTATTTTTATTCTGATAATAGATTTTATGGCCGTTCAACCTATTATGTGGACAATATTCCTTTAGCAGAAAATCAAGGGTTGTCTGCTCTTGTAACAAGCGACAGAGTGGATAATAAATTTAGATTTGCAAACACATTAAATTATGATTTCAAAGATTTATTAGGTAGCAAACACAAATTAAAATTACTTGTTGGTCAAGAAAACATTAATTATAAATCGACAACAAAAACAGAAACAATTCATGCTTTACCAAAATTATTTGATTTTGAAGACGCAATGAATCTAACCTCACAAGGAAAACCGCAGTCGGTTAATAATTTTGTAAATCCAGACGATAAATTAGTGTCATTTTTTGGTAGAGTAAATTATGATATTAATAATAAATATTTATTCACAGCAACCTATCGTGCTGATGGATCTAGTAAATTTTTAGGAAACTACAAATGGGGTTTCTTCCCTTCTGCAGCGGCCGCATGGAAAATTTCGGAAGAGGATTTCTTGAAAAACGTTTCATGGGTAAAAGCTCTTAAATTAAGAGTAAGTTATGGTGAGGCAGGAAATAATAATATTCCAACAGGGCAAACCTTGCAAACCTTTCAATCTACGTCATCGGCATGGATTAATGGCGTAACAAATTATTGGTCGGCGGCAAAAGTTTTAGCAAATCCCAATTTAAAATGGGAAACAACCATAACTCAAAATGTTGGTCTTGATTATGACTTATTTGGTGGAAAATTGAGTGGTACTGTAGAAGTTTATAAAAATTTAACTCAAGATTTATTAGTTCGATTCCCAGTTCCAGGAACAGGATATGATTACCAATTTAGAAACGTGGGAGAAATTCAAAACTCAGGTATTGAAGCTTCATTAAACCTTATTGCATTAGACAAAAAAGATTACGGATTGAGTTTTGGATTTAATGTAAGTTTTAATAAAAACAGAATCAATTCATTAGGCGAATTAGCTAATTTTGGACAAGCTACAAACTGGGCGTCAACGGCTATAGGAAATGATTTCGTTGTAAATGTTGGAGAACCAATTGGGTTGATGTATGGGTACCAAAATGATGGCCGTTATGAAGTGTCCGATTTCAATTATTCAGGTGGTGTATATACTTTGAAACCGGAAGTTGCAAATGCTTCTTCAGTTGTAGGTACTGTAGTTCCTGGAAGTATGAAATTGAAAGATATTAATGGTGATGGTGTAGTGAATATTCAGGATCAAACCGTTATTGGAAATGCCAATCCAAAACACACCGGTGGATTTGTAATTAATGCCAATTTGAAATCATTTGATTTGTCTGCCGCTTTTAATTATAGCTATGGAAATGATATTTATAATGCAGATAAAATTGAGTACACAACTTCAAATGTAAACGGTCAATATAGAAATTTAAGCACGCAAGCTGCAGGTGGCGTTCGATGGACCAATATTAATGCGGCAGGACAATTGGTAACAGACCCAACAGCGTTAGCGGCTCTTAATGCCAATACCACATTATGGTCACCCAATATGAACCGTTTTGTTTTTTCTGACTGGGCTGTAGAAGATGGTTCTTTCTTAAGATTAAATACTTTAACCTTGGGTTATTCATTACCAAAATCATTAATCGATAAATTGGGAGTTTCAAAATTCCGATTCTATTTAACCGGCAACAATATATTTGTATTAACCAAATATTCTGGTTTAGATCCAGAAGTATCAACAAGACGAGACACGCCTTTAACACCAGGTGTAGATTCATCTCCTTACCCAAGAAGCAGACAGTTTGTATTTGGATTAAATCTAAATTTTTAATAAATAAAATAATTTAATTATGAAAAAGATATTATTAATAACAACCCTATTGATATCAGGATTATTTACTTCCTGTAATGAATATTTAGACGCTCCGTCTGAATCTACTTTAGATGAATCAGTTATTTTTTCTAATCCAGATTTAGCAAAAGGTGCTGTGGATGGCATCAAAATTCCATTAGGAGAAACCAACTCATACAGAGGACGTTTTTTGCCTTGGTATGGACTCAATACCGACTCGGAATGGTATAATACTTCTGAATCAACTGCAGATGATAAGGCCGAT
This sequence comes from Flavobacterium branchiophilum NBRC 15030 = ATCC 35035, assembly GCF_002217205.1. Lineage (GTDB taxonomy): Bacteria > Bacteroidota > Bacteroidia > Flavobacteriales > Flavobacteriaceae > Flavobacterium > Flavobacterium branchiophilum. The sequence goes on from NZ_MUGT01000077.1 coordinate 34,666, forward strand.
TTGTGTACGTATGATACCAAATCGAATAACAGTCAAATGAATACGTCAAACAACGTTTGGGCTCAAATGTATGCCGGAATTGAACGTGCCAATATTTGTATTCGTGGCATTCGTAAATATGGAAACCCAACAACTAGTAATGAAATGGGATATTTATTGGGCGAAGCTTTAACTTTGAGAGCTATTTATTATGCAGATTTATTAAAAACTTGGGGCGATGTGCCTGCTCGTTTTGAACCAATTGATACTGAAACAATTTATTTGCCAAAAACCAGCAGAGATGTAATATACAAACAACTTATTGCAGATTTAGGCGAAGCTGCTACTTTAGTTCCTTGGCCTGGTCAAAGTGCCGCTACTTCTAGCGTTGAACGAATTAACAAGGCTTTTGTAAAAGGCTTGCGTGCTCGATTAGCAATGGTAGCAAGTGGTTTTCAACAATATCCTGATGGCATTAGAAGAAGTAACGATACCGAATTATCTGTGGCTGCTATGTATTCATTGGCTTTAAACGAGTGTACTGCTATCATTCAAAGTGGTTCAGCTCATTTAGAATCTTCTTTTGAAACTTTTTGGAAAAAATACAATCAAGAAAATATTGCAGCTGGTGGTGAATCTTTGTGGGAAATTCCATTTGCAGAAGGAAGAGGCAGAATGTTATTCACATTTGCTGTTGCACATGCCTCCATAGATCAATTTCAAGCCAATGGAACCAATAAAGGCGGAGTTGCAGGCCCTCTTCCTCACGTGTTTTATGATTATGATGTTGCAGATACTAGAAGAGATGTAACTTGTGTGCCTTATAGATATGGAACAGCAAGTAATACTGTATTAACAAACGGCTACCCAACTGCCAAACAACAATTAGGCGCTTTGAATAAATGGTATTTTGGTAAATACCGATACGAATGGATGAACCGTAGAGTAACTTCTACCAATGACGATGGTGTAAATAAAATTTATATGCGATATGCTGAGGTTTTATTAATGGCTGCCGAAGCTGCAAACGAATTACAAGGGCCAGCTGCAGCTGCAGATTATTTGAAACAAATTCGTAGAAGAGCTTTTGCACCTGCACAACATGCTGTAAAAGTAGATGGTTATGTTAATGCTTTGACTACCAAAAGTGCTATGTTTAATGCTATTGTTGACGAACATAAATTTGAGTTTACTGGCGAAATGGAACGTAAACAAGCATTGATTCGTTGGAATTTATTAAAAACAAAATTAGACGATGCAAAAAGTAAAATGTCTAGACTTCAACAACATACAGGTGAATATGCTGATGTAGCTTCAACTTTATATTTTAAATATAATGCGGACAATGTTACCTTAACCATTTATGGTTTAAATCATGGGGAGCTTACAAATCCTGGGGCTGGCTACACTTCTTTTGCATGGAATAGCTTGGTGGATACAAAAATAAATTCATTATACAAAGCTGGAGTAAATCCAGATAATAGACAATTTTGGCCAATTTGGTTGGTGTTCATTCAATCTAGTAATGGACAACTAACCAATGATTATGGTTATTAGTAGTTTGATTTGTTTTTATTAATAAAAAATGAGAGGTATATTTGTAAAATTAACCTCTCATTTTCATATCATAATTATGTATAAAAAAAACAGTTATTGCCTATTTTTTCTTTTGTTTGTTTTTACGAATGTAGTTGCTCAAATATATCAAATTCCGAATACAATAAAATGGTCTGAAAAAATGGCTTTGTCGATCATGAAACGACATCCTGAAGCCTATCAAATTGATGATAAAATTACGCCCAAATGGGATTATGTGCACGGTTTGGTTTTGAATTCTTTTCAAAAATTATATCAAAAAACAAATGATAAAAAATATTTTGACTATGTAAAAAATTATGCAGATGCAACCATTGATAGTCTAGGAATTGTAAAATCGTATCAATATGACAATTTTAATATCGATATGATTGCAGCAGGAAACATCCTTTTTGATTTGTATGAAACAACAACAGATGAAAGGTATTTAAAGGTAATGCAACAATTGAGAAATCAATTAAAAAATCAACCACGAACACAAAGTGGTGGTTTTTGGCATAAAAAAATATATCCAAATCAAATGTGGCTGGATGGCTTGTATATGGGCACACCTTTTTATACGCATTATACAACTCAATTTGAAAATGGAAAGAATTTAGATGATGTTGCCAATCAATTCAAAATAATACAAGCAAATGCAACTGATGCCACTACGGGTTTATTGTATCATGGATGGGACGAAAGCAAGCAAATGCTGTGGGCAAATAAAACAACTGGGTGTTCGCCAAATTTCTGGTCTAGATCCATGGGGTGGTACATGATGGCTTTAGTTGATGTTTTGGATTTTTTTCCAAAAGACCATCCAAGGCACAAAGAATTAGTAAATTATTTAACCCAACTTGCCG
>NZ_MUGT01000078.1 GCF_002217205.1 Flavobacterium branchiophilum NBRC 15030 = ATCC 35035
TCGGCAAGTTGGGTTAACTAAACGACATTGAATGCTAAAACAAATCAAGCATCCAAATTTGGTTCATTTCACAGATAGTGGAACACTTGTAATTGACAATCAAAAATGGGCTTATGTAGTTTTGGATTTTATAAGTGGCGAAACTTTAGCAGACAAAATGAAACGAGAAAACACGTTGAATTTGTATGAAGCAAAAAATATCCTTTTGAGTGTTTTAAATGGTTTAAATTACCTTCACAGTAAACAAATAATTCATAATGATATTACTATTCAAAATGTAATGTTAGATTTGTCTGGTAAGATTACCATTCCGAAAATAATTGATTTCGGTTATGCTCGATTTTTAAGTCAAACCAACAAAGATTTTTTAAAAGAGGGTTTGAATTTATTCTATACGGCTAATGAAACTTTTAATAAAGTTTTTTCATTCCAAAGTGATATTTTTTCTGTTGGTGCTTTGTATTATCATTTACTGACAGGTTTACCACCCCATTTTATTGAAATTTCCAAATACAAATCCGATAAAATACAATTAGAAGATGTCATTTTAGATGAAAGAAAAAAGCCTTTAAAGTTTTCAGAAAAAATAGACGAGCAAACACAAAATATAATCCGCAAAGCATTACAACCAAAAGCAGAAAATCGTTTTAAATCAGTAAAAGAATTTATCCAAACTTTGAATGGAGCATTAGAAGTTGAACTTTCAATTCCTGAAGAAAAAGTGAGCAAAATTCAACCAAAAGAAAACAAAAAAGGAAAAGGATTTTCAGCCATTGCTGGAATGCAAGAGTTGAAAAACACCATTCAGTTAGATGTTATTGATGCTTTAAACGAAAAAGAAAAGTATGCAGAATATGGTTTAACAATTCCTAATGGCATGCTCTTATATGGGCCACCAGGTTGCGGAAAAACATTTTTTGCAGAGAAAATGGCAGAAGAAATTGGGTTTAACTTTTACCAAATAAAGCCTTCAGACATTCAAAGTAAATTTGTTAATGCATCTCAAGAAAACATCAAAAATCTTTTTGATGAAGCAAGACAAAACGCCCCAAGTATCATTTTTATTGACGAATTAGATGCCTTAGTTCCAAATCGAGATAATTCATCAGTAAATCACATGAATATAAGTGCCGTTAATGAATTTTTGGCACAAATGAATAATTGTGGCGATGACGGTATTTTTATAGTTGGTGCAACCAACAGACCAAATGCAATTGACCCCGCAATATTACGTTCAGGAAGATTAGACAAACATATTTATTTGCCACCGCCCGACTTTGAAGCACGTAAATTGATGTTTGAATTGTACTTAAAGCAACGTCCAACAGAAATTGGTTTAAATTATGATGAACTATCTAGATTAACAGCAAACTACGTTTCGAGCGACATTAAATTTCTTTCTGACGAAGCTTCAAGAAAGGCTTTACAAGCTAATTCTAGGATTTCAAATGAAATTCTATTTGCTACAATAAACACAAATAAACCTTCCATTTCGATTACGGAATTAAACAGTTATATTGAGATAAAGGCAAAAATGGAGGGTGAAAACAAGAATAATAAAGACATCCCAAGAATAGGATTTAGGACATAAAAGCCCAAGATAAAATAAAAAAACACAAAATAGCTTGCTTTATAAAAGCATAAAACTAAATATCTCTATAAAATAAAGGCAATCATACTACAACTAGCCTTTCCTTGCAACCGCAAGCCGAGCAATGAATGGCTGAATATTATTTATTACCACATTTTGCGTTAGGGATAGTAGTGGAAATCCTATTTTTGGTAGAAAGTTATAGTTTTAGTTTTCTATCAAACTGATACGTTAGGCATTTTTCAAATCTTTAATAATCTTAAAGGCTACATCTACTTGTTTGTCATTTACTAGTATGGTAAATTCATTTGAAGTAGAAATAACTTCATTGATAATAATGCCTTCCCAAGCCAATCGCTGAAAAATGTAGTAATAAATACCTGGTATCACTATGTTTTCTTTAGGTAATTTTACTGTAATTGAGGATAAATTTTCGAGTTTTTGAATCATTTTTTCATTGGCAAAATGTTTATCTACCAAATGATTGATGCTTTGAGAAACTACAATATTGGTTTCGTTTACACCCCGAGAAGAGGTATAAAACAAATCCGAATGGGTGTTGATTTCTGATATCAAATCGGCTTGTTTGTTTAAAATACTTTCAGAAACCATAAAAGTATAATCCGTTAAGGACGAACGTACCGTGATTTCGCCAATGTTTTTTAAAACTTTAAGAATACTATGATTAATCCTAAAATCCAAATCTACCGACAACCGTTTTAATGCCATCACAATAGCTCCTTGTTTGACATCGCTGGAAAATTCTTGCTTCAAATCGGTCATCATATTCCTAGACAACGACGTAAGGTTGATAATCCCTTCAGAAAGGGCTTGCAACAAAAAAGGTTTGGTTTTGATATAATTTTCTACTATCGACGAAACAGTTCTCATAAATTCAATTGTTTTAAAAACACGGCAAAAATATAAAAAAAAACATTTTGTTACAAATAAAACAATTAGTATTTTAATGAAATTCTCAATATCTTTGCCGCAAACAAAACAGGCTATGTTTTTTTTAGACGATTCTAATTATTTCCCAAATGTAAACCAGGCCAATCCAGAGGGTATATTGGCCATTGGTGGCGATTTGTCTGTAGAGCGGTTGCAACTTGCCTATCGGAGTGGCATTTTTCCTTGGTTTAATGACGATGAACCCATCATTTGGTGGGCTCCTAATCCGAGAATGGTACTTTTTTTAGACGACTATCAACCCTCAAAAAGTATGCGAAACCTATTGAAAAAAAAGCTATTTAGGGTAACATTCAATCAAAATTTTAAGGCCGTTATGACCCATTGCCAGCAAATCAAACGCTATGGGCAGTCGGACACTTGGATTTCCAATGAAATGATAAAAGCCTATTGCCAACTACACGACATAGGTTTTGCCAAATCTGTAGAAGTCTGGCAAGATGATCAACTTGTTGGGGGCTTGTATGGTATTGATTTAGGCCACATTTTTTGTGGCGAAAGCATGTTTTCTGTGGTAGCAAATGCCAGTAAAATAGCTTTTGATTTTTTGGTCAATCATCTAAAAGCCAATCAATACCAGTTATTAGATGCCCAAGTATATAACGATCATTTGGCTCGTTTGGGTTGTATAGAAATCGAAAGAGACGTGTTTATGAAAATTTTAGAAAACAAAGCAAATCCTATATAAAACAACAATTTATACAAACATTTTTTGAGTGTTTTCACAAGGGTCGGGCTATCTGTTTCAAACAACGTTCATTGAACACCAAAAGAATTATAATATTGTGAAATAATTTTTTTTTGATAATCACATACAGAAACTATATTCGTGCAAAATAACACACGCCTTTTGGAGGCTGGGGGGCTTCTAAAAGGATTTCCACTACTATCCTTAACGCAAACTCTGGTAAATAATAACATCCAACCAAAAACAAGAAATAACCACAATATTTGATTCTTCTTTTATACTTTGTTATCTTTGCCTAAACATCAAACTTATGGCCAAAATCAAAACTGCTTTTTATTGTCAATCCTGTGGAAATCAGTATTCAAAATGGCAAGGACAATGTAATGCCTGCAAAGAATGGAATACCATTGTTGAAGAAATCATTCAAAAAGAAACCAAAGTAGCCTGGAAAATGGCCTCGCCCGAAATAGTAAAAGCATCTAAACCACTACGAATCAACGAAATAGATGCTACACAAGAAGTTCGTATGAACACCACCGACGAGGAACTCAATAGGGTTTTGGGCGGAGGCATAGTACCTGGCTCTTTAATTTTGTTAGGCGGCGAACCAGGCATTGGAAAAAGCACCCTTTTATTGCAAATTTCGCTAAAATTGCCTTACAAAACACTGTATGTTTCTGGAGAAGAAAGCCAAAAACAAATCAAAATGAGGGCCGAACGCATAACCCATTCGGGCGAAAATTGTTTTATACTAACGGAAACCAAAACCCAAAATATTTTTAAACAAATTGAAAATATAGCCCCAGAAATTGTCATTATCGATTCTATTCAAACCCTTCATACCGAATATATTGAATCGTCGCCAGGCAGCATTTCTCAAATCAGAGAATGTACGGCAGAGCTCATAAAATTTGCCAAAGAAACCAATGTTCCTGTAATTTTAATTGGCCATATTACCAAAGACGGTAGTATTGCTGGGCCCAAAATTTTAGAACACATGGTAGATACTGTTTTGCAATTTGAAGGCGACAGAAACCATGTGTATCGGATATTGCGATCGCTCAAAAACAGGTTTGGCTCTACGGCCGAGTTGGGCATTTATGAAATGATGGGCAGCGGATTGCGAGAGGTAACCAACCCCTCGGAGATCTTAATATCTCACAAAAACGAAGAACTCTCTGGAACCGCAATTGCCTCTACACTAGAAGGAATGAGACCTTTGATGATAGAAATTCAGGCACTCGTAAGCACCGCCGTCTATGGAACCCCACAGCGAAGTACAACGGGATACAATGCCAAAAGACTCAACATGATATTGGCCGTTTTAGAAAAAAGAGCAGGATTTAGACTCGGAGCAAAAGATGTTTTTTTGAATGTAACAGGAGGCATTTCTATAGACGACCCCGCATTAGACTTGTCTGTTGTAGCCGCCATTTTATCGTCTAACGAGGATATTCCCGTTGGGAAAGATTTTTGTTTTGCGGGCGAAGTGGGGCTTTCTGGCGAAATAAGACCCGTAAATCGTGTAGATCAACGCATTCAAGAAGCAGAAAAGTTAGGTTTTTCGACCATTTTTGTTTCAAAATACAATAAAATAGCTCTCAAAAATACGGCCATCAGCATCAGATTGGTAGCCAAAATTGAGGATATTGCCAGCGAACTCTTTGGATAACCCGTTTCAAAAATTTTAATTCACAATAAATGTCAAAATTATATATAGTACCCACCCCCATTGGCAATTTAGACGACATGACTTTTAGAGCCATCAAAGTTTTGAAAGAAGTTGATTTGATTTTGGCCGAAGACACCCGCACCAGTGGCAAATTGTTGAAACATTTTGACATTGCAACCCACATGCACAGCCACCACATGCACAACGAACACAAAACCGTTGAAAATATTATAGCCCGATTGCAAGCAGGAGAAAATATAGCTTTGATTTCCGATGCGGGAACACCCGCCATATCCGACCCCGGATTTTTACTCACTCGGGCCTGCATTGCTCATCAAATACCCGTAGAATGTTTGCCAGGTGCTACGGCTTTTGTGCCAGCATTAGTCAATAGTGGGTTGCCTAATGATAAATTTGTTTTTGAAGGATTTTTGCCCGAAAAAAAAGGAAGACAAACCCGTTTTTTAGCCTTGGCAGACGAATCCAGAACCATGATTTTTTATGTATCGCCCCACAAGCTGGTAAAAACTTTGCTGGAATTTATTACTTATTTTGGTCCAGACAGACCCCTAACGGTATCTCGAGAAATATCCAAACTTCACGAAGAAACCATTAGAGGTACCGCCCAAGAAGTGTGGCAACATTTTGAAAACAAAGCACCAAAAGGTGAAATTGTAGCAGTAGTTGCAGGTAAATCCAATAAATAATTCCTAAACCTTTTTCAATTCAAAATAACATGACACTAATAGCATTTTTAGAAAAAATAAAACACAACCCCACATCAGTTACTTTTGCAGATACTATTGCAATTATTGAAAAATATTACAACTTTTCACCAACTGCTTTTGTCAATGGCCAACAGCACAATGCCGCAGGCGAAAACTCTGGATCGTGCCAATTGTTTGCCTTTGCAAAAATTCAGCAATTGAATGAATCCGAAACATTGGCCTGTTTTGGTGCTTATTACTTTGACGACGTATTGAATAATCCTACGGGGAACAACCACCAAAATATTAGAAATTTTATGCAAACCGGCTGGAAAGGTATTGCTTTTGAAGGCATTGCATTAACATTAAAACCCTAATCAACAGCACCCTTTTTGTAGGGGCAAATTCCCATAAGTTATGCGTTGGACAATCAAACCCAAACCTTCGGAAGCAAGTATTGCAGTATTGGTTTCGCAATTGCAAGTGAGTCCAATTATTGCAACCCTGTTATTACAACGGGGCGTTAGCACATTTGAACAAGCCCGTCAGTTTTTCAGACCTCAACTTTCAGACTTGCACAATCCATATTTAATGACCGATATGCATTTGGCGGTAGCCCGAATAGAAAAAGCTATTGAAAATCAAGAAAATATATTGGTTTTTGGCGATTATGATGTAGATGGTACAACGGCAGTATCCTTGGTGTCGAGCTACTTGAGAAGTTACTATCCAAACGTAGCAACGTATATTCCAGACCGATATACCGAAGGCTACGGTGTTTCGTTTCAAGGCATCGATTTTGCAGACGATAATGGTTTTTCGCTGATCATTGCACTAGATTGCGGGATAAAATCCGTGAATCATGTGGCTTATGCAACTGAAAAAAATATAGATTTTATCATTTGCGACCACCACCGGCCTGGCGACGAATTGCCCAAAGCAGTTGCCGTATTGGACCCCAAAAGATCGGATTGTAGGTATCCTTATGACGAGTTGTGTGGCTGCGGTATTGGGTTCAAACTGATACAGGCATTGGCACAAAACAGGCAACAAACCATAGAAGATTTGGTGCCTTATCTGGATTTAGTAGCCACTGCAATTGCGGCAGACATTGTGCCTATGACGGGCGAAAATAGAATTTTGGCAAAATTTGGATTAGAAGTCATCAACAGTCAGCCAAGGGCTGGTATTTTGGCAATGATTCAAAATATTAAGAAAAAAGAACTCACTATAACCGATGTAGTATTTATCATTGCTCCCAGAATCAATGCCGCAGGCCGCATCAAACATGGCAATGAAGCAGTAGCACTACTTACAGAATTTGATTTGAATGAAGCCGAAAAATTTGCATCGGAAATAGAACAATACAATACCGATAGAAAAGATTTGGACAAAATCATGACCCAAGAAGCCTTATTGCAAATAGAAGAAAACGACGAACAAAACCGTTTTACAACAGTCGTTTTTCAGGACAATTGGCACAAAGGTGTTATTGGAATTGTGGCTTCGAGACTTACCGAAACGTATTACAGACCCACTATTGTTTTTACAAAAAACGCCAATAAATATGCCGCTTCGGCTAGGTCTGTCAAGGATTTTGATGTGTATGATGCTTTGGAAAAATGTGCCGAACATTTAGAGCAATTTGGCGGACACAAATATGCAGCTGGAATGACGTTGAAACCAGAAAATTATCAAAATTTTAAAGCTGCTTTTGAAAAAACAGTTCGAGATACCATTTTGCCCGAGCTATTAATTCCAGAAATTTTGGTAGATGCAGCACTTGAATTTGATGAAATAACACCCAAATTCATTAGGATTTTAAAACAATTTGAACCTTTTGGTCCAGAAAATATGTCGCCTGTATTCTATTCAAAAAACATAAAAGACACAGGATATGGCAAAACCATGGGCAAAAATGACGAACATTTGAAACTTTATGTCAAGCAAAATTATGGCAACAGCTTTGGAGCAATTGGTTTTAATTTGGGAAACAAATTAAACAAAACCCAAAACCAACAACCCTTTGAAGCCGTATATAATATTGATGAAAATGACTATAATGGCAGCATCAATGTACAACTTCGATTGAAAGATTTGAGGTAGAAAAGGGGTTTTATTAAAAAAAAGGTGCTTTTTGAATAAAAAAAACAGAAAATGAATTAATTATTTTGATAGTAGCATACAAAACACTAAGTTTGATTTTCATTTTGATAAAAAAATAAAATATTTCTTAAACAAGTGATAAATGATGACAGAGAATCCAAAATTTGCAGTAATTGGAGGCGGTAGCTGGGCAACAGCAATTGCCAAGATGTTGTGCGTAAATTTGCCCGAAATTGCTTGGTATATGCGTAATGCCTCGGCTATAGAACATCTTACCAATTACTACCACAACCCTAATTATTTGAGTTCTGTAGAATTTGATACTAAAAAACTGCGATTGACAACCAATATTAACGAGGCAATTGCCTATGCAGACTATATCATTTTTGCCATACCGTCTGCTTTTTTAAGTGCAGAGTTGTCTCATTTGACCGAAAGTTTTGACAACAAAGTCGTTTTTTCGGCCATCAAAGGCATTGTTCCCGAAACAAGTTTGATTGTAGGCGAACACTTTCATGAAACATATCATATTGATTATCAAAATATTGGTGTTATAACAGGGCCTTGTCATGCAGAAGAGGTGGCACTAGAGCGGTTGTCCTATCTTACAATTGCATGTGGCGATGCTAATAAGGCCAAAATAATGGCCAAATACTTGAGTAGCAATTACATCAAAACAAAAATTTCTGACGACATTGTAGGTACAGAATATGCTGCCATGCTCAAAAATATTTATGCCATTGCCGCTGGTATGGCTCACGGGCTTGGTTATGGCGACAATTTTCAGTCGGTTTTGATGAGTAATGCCATTCGTGAAATGAAAAAATTCATCAAAAAAGTACACAAAATGAAACGAAACATCAATAATTCAGCTTATTTGGGCGATTTATTGGTAACAGGCTATTCCGTTTTTTCGCGAAATAGAATGTTTGGCAACATGATTGGCAAAGGCTATACCGTAAAAAGTGCCATGATGGAAATGAGTATGGTGGCAGAGGGCTATTATGCTACTAAAAGTGCTTGGAAGCTCAATCAAACCTACAAAGCCTCTACTCCAATAATAGATGCCGTTTATTGCATTTTGTATGAAGGCAAAGAAGCCAAAAAAGTATTCAAAAAATTAACAGATAAATTAGATTAAAATCCAAATTATTATGAACGAAAGATGGAAATACCAAGTCAAAACTGGAGGCATTTGGGGCATTTTTATGATTGTTTTTTCCACGTGGTATTATACCAATACCAAGCCGTTGGCTCTGCAATTGGCAGAGGGTGGCTATTATTTTAGGGCCGTTGGCTATCTTGTTTTTGGTGTATTTGTGCTTGGTTATTCCAGCTGGACAGCCAAACAACGCAGAGAAGGCAAATAATACCAAATATACCTATAAAATAGTCCAATCTATTGGTTCTTTTTTGCTAAAATGAGTCAAAAAAAATAGTTCCGTAGCCCAGCTATGCAACGATTTTTTTTGAAAATTTTTTCTAAAAAATAACTACGCATCTTTGGACTATTTTATAAATATATTTGGTATAAATATTTTATCTATTTGGTATGCGTTATGGACAGTCATAAAATGGATCAACTAACTTTTTTTGAATTTTTGTTAATATGAATTAAAAACATCAAAAGTATAATTCATTTTACTTCTAATTTTATTTGCATTTCCATTTTATTGTTTACTTTTGAAATCAATTAAAAGTTTTCAATCAATGAATATTACAATCAAGAATGA
>NZ_MUGT01000079.1 GCF_002217205.1 Flavobacterium branchiophilum NBRC 15030 = ATCC 35035
TGGACTATTTTATATGTATTTTTGGTATTATTATACAGGCTAAAAGATGTCAGATATTTTACAAACAACAACTAACAAATGAAGCCATTTTACAACAGTATTGAGTATAAAAACATAACGACAATAACAACAGCATCATTTGGGCATGCCAGCAAAAAAAAGCAAGCCCCCACGCCCCAAACCCTTCAGGCGGGGCTTCCTTTTTTTGCCGTCGGGCTATCACGAGCACATGGTGCCTTGCTCTATCCCTCATGCGGGCAACCCCCAACAAGCAGTCTCCACTCACCAAAGTTTTTTTTAAAACTTCTTACTTTTCGTTTTTCACTTCTAACTTTATAATTACTACTTCAAAACTCAAACTTCAAACTTCAAACTTCGTACCTCTAACTTCTCATTTTTATTCTTGTTCAAAACTCAAACTTCTAACTTCTAACTTCTAACTTCTAACTTCAAACTTCTAACTGTGGTCTCATGAAATAAGTTTACATAAAGTTTTGTTGAAAACTTTTTAAAGTGTAAATTTATGGAAAAAATTAGTAAAATGAGACGCACCTTTAGTACGGAATTCAAAAAAGAGAAAGTAGCCTTGATCGAGCAAGGCAAGATGAAAGTTTCAGATATTTGTAAAATGTATGAAGTAACCCAAACAGCTGTTCGCAAATGGCTTTTAAAATATAGTAAAAATTATTCAAAGACAGAACGCATAGTCGTTGAAAAAGTAAGTGAAGAAGCAAAAACTTTGGAATTGATGAAGAAAGTTGCTGAATTAGAACGCGTTATTGGCAAACAACAATTGCAAATAATTTATAAGGAAGCTGTTATTCAAAGTGCAAGCGAAGAAATCGGAATGGATATTGAAAAAAAGTACAACTCTCAGCAATTGAAAGAGGATTAAATGTAATTGCTGAGAGGTTTTCAAAAGAAGAATTTTTTAGGGCAAACGGGTTTTCTAGACAATTTCTTTACAAAAAGAAAAAGTCAAGTATAAAAAGAGAAGAAATCGAAGAGAGTACTATTTTAAAAGTCAAAGAAGTTCGTAAAAAACATAGAAGAATGGGTTCAAGAACAATGTATCATCAATTAAAAATAGATTATATGGGAATCAATAAATTTGAAAAAATAGTTTCAAAAAACGGATTAACTATTCAACAAAAGCGAAAAAGAATAATAACAACAGATGGTTTTTATGAAAAATGCGACACTAATTTGATTAATGGATTAACATTAAACAACATCAATCAAGTAATTGCTGGGGATATTACCTATCTTATTTTAAAAGACAAAACGTATTATATTTTCACACTTAAGGATATGTATAGCAAACGAATAATTGGATTGTATGGAAGTGATAATATGCTGGCAATGAATGCAATAATGACCTTAAAACAAGCTATTAAATTGCGAGGAGTTGAAATCAATAATTGTATTCATCATTCCGACGCAGGGTCGCAATATAAATCAAATGAATACAAAAATATGTTGATTAAACATCAAATAAAGATGAGTAAAGCCGAGAACTGCTTGCAAAATGGTATGTCAGAACAATTAAATGGTGTTTTAAAAAACGATTACATTATAAAAGACATTAAAAATCTAGCTGATTTAAACAAACAATTAAAAGAAATTAAACGATTATTTAATGAAGAAAGACCTGTTAAGGAATTAAATTATAAAACACCAGTGGAATTTGAAAAATGGCTTCATACTACCAATAATCCTCCAAAAATGAAATTATATGATTTTACTAATGAAATTAGGGGGACTTTGAGGAGGCATAACAACAAAAAAAGTTTAGTAAATTAAACTAAAAAAGCAGTAGATTTGCAAAAACAAACTACTGCTTAAAAACAACTTTTTCCGTTGGTCAATTGATATTCCTGGATGGCTTGAGTCCCCACAACAAACCATCTTCCGCTTTTCAATGACACGACAAAGTAAAATATAAAAAAGGAAATATAAAAATTAGGTTATTAACAAAAAAGTATAAAAAAGAAACTTTATGTAAACCAAAATTATGAAACCACAAACTTCAAACTTCGTACCTCTAACTTCTCATTTTTATTCTTGTAATTTTGTTTACAAAAAAGTTGCAAAATATTTTTTTGTTTGTACTTTCGCAAAGTAGATACACTATGTTTAAAACGCAATATCTTTCGTTTAGCTACTAGTTACCTGCAAGCCTAAAAAACCGACACCTTCAAAAATTAGCAGACATTTTAACATTCAAATTAACCATAAAACTCAAAAAAAACCTGTTCAATTTTGTATCTTTGCAACATAATTTTTAAGACAAATAAATGAATATTGATAAGACAATTAAAGACAGGAAAATTGAACTTCTATCTTACTTTAGAGATAGAGCAAGCGAAGCTTTGACTGTTATCAAATCTAAATTTGCTGAAACTCAATCAGACAAAAGAGCAAGAGCAATTAACGAAAGCCTAAATCAAACCAAATCGACTTTAATTACTACTATCTTACAGCAAGCAGAAAAAGAAAAATGGACTAACAAAGAGAAGTTAGAATGTATTCTAATGGTTACTTATTGTAACATTGTAGTAATGATTGAAAGCAGAAATTCTGTAAGACCATATGAATATATGGATTTTTCGAGAAGAGTTGGAGAATTGTGGGACCCATTTTGTAAACTCTGTTTTTATTATCCAATAAACGATATTTCACTATTTATACCACCACTTTTTTCTGAAGTCAAAAAGAAAATGACTGATGAAATAGCAGATTACATTGATAGCTTAACCATTACAGCTGAAGAAAAACAAGAACTAAAAATATACTACGATAAAGTTTGGAGTTTAGTTAGTTCAGGAGAAATCCAGTTGGAACTTGACTTACATTTTTTACACAACGACCAAAAGTATGTTGTGGATTTTAAAAGTGGATTTGGTTCAAACGAAAAAGGTAACACAAATAGACTTTTATTAGTTGCTACGATTTATCAAAATCTTGATGAAAATTATAAATGCTTATTATTTGTTAGAGCAGAAGAAAACAATAGCTATTTCAATACCTTGAAAAATTCAGGTATTTGGGAAGCATATTGTGGAAATGAAGCATACGAAAAAATAAAAACGCATTCAGGCTATGATTTAAAATTATGGACTGACACAAACATTGATTGGGCAAATGATTTTAACAATGAAACCATTACCCATTTTACTGATAAAAACTTACTTCAATATCTACTTTGGTAATGATAAACGAAGCAAGAAAATATCAGGCATTTTATACCAAATCGACACCAATTGTTGATTATATGGTACATAAACTTTCGCTTAATCCAACAGACAAAATATTTGAACCTTGTGGTGGAGACGGGGTATTTATTGAAGCGATATTAGACGAAAATGAATTTGCGAATATTGACATTTGCGAATTAAATCCAGCTTCGATTGCAGTTTTGCAAGAAAAATTTTCAACTTTTCAAAATGTAAGTATTAGAGAGTGTGATACTTTGCTTGACAATGATTTAAGTTTCAACTCAAACTTTGGTGGATATTACGACAAAATAATTGCTAATCCACCTTATGGTGCGTGGCAAGATATGGAGAAAAGAGTCATATTAAAAAAAATGTATTCTGAATTATATGCAAAAGAAAGCTACACTTTGTTTCTGTTCCGTTGCATTGAGTTATTGAAAGAAGATGGTATTTTATCTTTCATTATTCCCGATACATTTTTGAATTTACATATGCACAAAGCAATCAGAAAGCATATTTTAAGTAAAACAAAAATTGTAGAATTAGCATTATTTCCTTCTTCATTTTTTCCAGGTGTTAACTTTGGATATGCTAACCTTTCAATTATTACGTTACAAAAAAATAGTAACCAAAAGGAATGTTTAGCCAATACTTTTAAAGTATTAACTAATTTCTCAACTGTAGAACAGTTGGCAAAAATTAATGAAAATGAACTAAAAGTTTATTCATTCTCACAACAAGTAATATTTTCAAATCCTGATTATGCCTTTTTAATTTCAGACAATTTAAGTATTTCAAATGCTATAAATAAAGCAGAAATTAAAATTGGAGACATTGCTAATTGTGTTACAGGATTTTATTCGGGTGACGACAAAACTTTTTTGCAAGTAAATAGTCCCGACTTAAAAAATGGTAAAAATTATAATTTAGTTGACCCCAATAAAATCAATCGAGAATATAAAAACGTCATTAATATTCTTGACGGTTTTGAGAGTGATAAGCATTTTCTACCAATTGTAAAAGGTGGCAATACAAAGTTTTTAAAACCAGAAGGTTGGTTTATGAATTGGAGCAAGGAAGCTGTTTTGCATTATAAGAAAGACAAAAAAGCACGTTTCCAAAATCCTCAATATTATTTTAAATTTGGCATAGGAGTTCCTATGATAAGTTCATCAAGTATAACGGCTTCATTAATTGAAAATAAATTATTTGACCAGTCTATAGTTGGAATATTTCCGAAAGAAGAAAGTTTAACTTATTATCTATTAGCTTTTTTCAATTCAACAACTTGCAACAAACTTATCAGAACAATAAATCCGTCTGCAAACAATCCAGCAAATTACATAAAAAAAATACCTTTTATCCAACCAAAAAAATCAGATAGGGAAATTATTGAGAATTTGGTACAAAATATATTAACAAGTATCGCAACTGTTGGGCAATATGACATTGGAATTGAACAGAAAATAAACGAAAAATTTGAAGAAATTTATGGCTTCTAAACAAGACCGAAAAAAAGGCCAGCAGGTAACAGCTAGAGTTTCCTTGTACCTGTAAGCCGAGCAATGAATTGTAATCAACGAATACCTATAAAAAATAAAATCCAATGAGTTAAACCGATTCCATTTGCGGCTCTTAAGGATTTGTCAAAAAGTTTTTAGATAGTATTTAAAGAGGATTTAGTGCCTCTTTTTTTTGAGTGTTCTAAAGGGAATTAAAAAACTAAAGCCATTTTTTTGTATTTTTGCAAAAACATTTTAAGGAATGCGTAAAACATTAATTAGATTCGATTGGGCAATCAAAAGACTTTTGAGAAATAAAGCCAATTTTGTGGTGCTTGAAGGTTTTCTGAGTGAATTATTGTTTGACAACATCAAAAT
>NZ_MUGT01000008.1 GCF_002217205.1 Flavobacterium branchiophilum NBRC 15030 = ATCC 35035
GATATAAGTGCAGCCGCTAACAGCTAGAGTTTCGTTGCGGCTGCAAGCCGAGCAATGAATTGTAATCAACAAATACCTATAAAAAATAACCCACATGAGTTAAAGCAATTCCTTCCTTGCTTCTAGTGTTTTTATCTAGCTTTTAAGAGGAATTGGTTTTTTATAAAATTATAAATAATACCAAATATATTTATAAAATAGTCCAAAGATGCGTAGTTATTTTTTAGAAAAAATTTTCAAAAAAAATCGTTGATAGTAGAATTTTGCAACATAAAAAAAAGGCTGTCCAGATTAGAATTGGACAGCCTTTTTTATAGAAATCAAAAAAAAAAATTATTCGATAACAATACGTTTTACTTCTTTTTTAACGCCATCTGTAACACTTAACAAGTAAACACCAGATTGAACATTGTCCAATTGAATATTTTCATTAAACATCCCATTATTGTTAAAATCATTATTATAAATTACTCTTCCTCTCATATCATGAATAATCATTTTCACTGCATTTGAAGTACTGCTATTAAATTTTACATTAAAATTACCTCTGCTTGGATTTGGATAAACAACAAAATCGGAAAACTGTGTTTCGGGTACTGATAAGGTAATAGTTTGTGAACAAACTTCAATAGACCAAGAATTTATAGTACCTGTGTCTCCATCATAATAATCGGTAGCCAATAACCTCCAAGTTCCATTAGATGTTTTATTATTAAAAACAGCTAAAGGTGAATAAGGTTTAAATGTTCCAGTCATATTAGAAACACAAGTAAATGTAGGAGAACCATCACTTAAAGTAACATTAAAATTATCATTACCAGAACAAGATCTACCCCATAAAATATCTTGTGTGTTGTCTGGATGGTTTAAGGCTATAACCAAATCATTTGGATAAGTGTGCGTTACATTTAAAGTTACGTTTACATCTGATAAATTATAAGTAACAGGAATTGCTATAGTATTGGATACTACTGCTCCATTAACATTGGCTGCTGTTCCATCAGGAATAGTTAATGGTGTCGAATTTGAATAGGTATTACAAGTGTTGGTAATTGTATATCCAACAGCAAATTTTGGAGATATGTTAAAAAACACATTAGCACTTGCTTTTACCATAAACCTACAAAAAGGCCCTGAAACACCTGCTGGCAATGTAACAGATTCTGATCCGTCATTTTGAGTTGCGGTGAGTAACGTTGTCCAAGTACTGCCATCGTTTGCAGAAAATAAAATATCAACATTTGAAGCACCAGAAATAGTTTGGTGTCCTGTTGTACCTGTAGCACCTGTCCAAACAACTGTTTGAGTAGATCCTACTGGATAACTTGTATTGGCAGCAATTGTTATTTTCAAAGGTGATTTAGCAACCACATTCACTACCATATCATCAAAATTAGTTTGACCTTGTCCTAATACGTTATCTCTAGCGGTTAGTCTAAAATTAAGTGTTCTAGCTACAGAACTCAATGCTTCAGCATTAACATCTAATCCTGATGTGGTTTCAGATCCTTCAAGAATTGTACTCATAACTGGAAAATTCCTTAAACCACTTGCAGAATCTTGGT
Organism: Flavobacterium branchiophilum NBRC 15030 = ATCC 35035; assembly: GCF_002217205.1. Classification (GTDB taxonomy): domain Bacteria; phylum Bacteroidota; class Bacteroidia; order Flavobacteriales; family Flavobacteriaceae; genus Flavobacterium; species Flavobacterium branchiophilum. The sequence goes on from NZ_MUGT01000008.1 coordinate 1,566, forward strand.
AATTAACCCAATTAGGTCCACTAGTTTTAGTTATTTTAGCGGCACTATTAGCTTGGGTATTTGAACCACCATCATCAATTTGTTGCCAAGTATAAGTTATTGCACTTGAACCACCAGCATCTGTAGCTGAGCCTGTTAGTGCAAATGGAGTACTCAATGGTATTGTCCAATCTTGTCCTGCATTTACTACTGGTGCCGCATGCGTAATTTGAGTTGTTGTAGGACATGTTTTTGAAGCCATATTACCCTGAACTTGAGCAATACTTACAGCATGAAATACATCAATAGAATGTAAATGGGTATCATAACTTGTTATACCCGCATATCCCATAATTGTAACTCCAGAACCTACTTCAACATTTACACCTTCACCTTCGTTTGAATTTGAAAAAGTGTGGTTGGCTCCAAATTGGTGACCTATTTCGTGAACTACAAAATCTATATCAAAATTATCTCCAACAGGCACCGTACTTGTAGTATATCCACTACCTTTTGATCCATCTTCACAAACACATCCTATACATCCTGCATTACCATTATTCCCTACATTTGCCATTAAATGTCCAACATCATAATTAGCTTCGCCAACTACTGAAGTAAGTGTTGACTGTAATTGACTATTATAGTTAGCATCTGTTGCACCATAAGGGTCTGTTGTAGTACCATCATAAATAATGGTCATGTTATCTACTAAATTCATGTGAATAGCAAAATCTGTTTCAAAAACACCATTTACCCTAGACATTGTGGTGTTTATAGCCGATAAAGCACTTTGCTTTGCCGTGGCAAGTCCTAATGCCGCATGATGATATGCCGTATATTCTGGTGTTACAGACATGGCCAACCTAAAATTTAATAATACATTTGTATTAGATCTTGAAGTTGAATTTACTGCTTTTGTAAGATCTCCAATAATTTTATTATCAGTTGGAGAAGTACAGTTGAAAGGCAACATCCCTTTTACATTTTTTGAGCTATAAACTACATGTATTTTGCCGTCTAATGAATAGGGTTCAATAAATTCGGTTGCTTTATCTGCTCTTGTTATCATAGCACTTATCCCTCTTGGGTTGATGGCTATACGCAATTTAGCATACCTATCCGTTAATCCATTACCTACATAAGATCTTATTTCAGGAAATTTTGCCTGCAAACTAGGCGAAAAATTGGAAGCTTCTAAAACAGTAAATTGCTCCATTGCCCCATCTGCATTAGGAATTTCAATTGTAACATATTTACTTACTTCAGCAAACCTATCAGTTGCAGTAATTAATTTGTTTTTTAATCCATTTAGATCTAATTCCATCAACTGATAATCTGTTGGGAAAGTAGCTCTTTTGGAATAGTCGGAAGTAATTACTTTACCTCCATCATGTTTTTTCCACGTCGTTTTATCTTGTGCAGATAAATAAGCTGAAGACAATGCAAAAACTAATAATAGTAATGATTTTTTCATAAAAATATAATTTTGAGGTTACAATATTAAGAATAATATATTATTAAAACAAACCTAATCACTTATTTTTATTTCTAAATTAATATATTTTTGGTTTTATCCAATCAAAATAAACCTTATATAATTAATTCAATAAATTTATAAATAAAATCTTTATTCTATTTAAAATTATTTACAATATGCTTAATATTGATTTTTACTATACGTTGATTTTTTAAATTAATATATTGTAATTATCAAGTATTATATTGTTAAAATAAATTAGATTCAAAATAGACAAGACAGAAAAAAAAGTGATTTATGTCAAGATTTCCATTTTTATGTAAAATAAAACAAAAAAAATGACACTGTTGAAACAACAACTGAAACCATTTTTTTGGTATCAAACTTCTAAAATTCAAAAAATAAGAAAGGGTTTTGTAGTTTTTTTTATAAAAATTAGTAAATAAATGCTATTATATTTCAATGTCTTTTACTATTTTTGAAAAATATTTAACAACAGTTTTTTCTCAGACTGACGTTGGTCAGACATTCCCTCTAGACTCATGCCCTGACCCCGTAAGCTAACGGTACGAAATCGGAAAATAGGAGGGTAAAATAAGTAAAATAAATCTTGCAAACATTTGATTTTCAAAACATTAATAAAAAGTTAGTTAGAAGTTTGGCAAAACGCAGAAAAACAAATACTAAGCAAATGAAAATTTCGGTTCACTTTAAAAATTATTACGTATGAAATCAAATTACCTACTTTACGTTATTATTCTATTGACATTCACAAATATATTTTCACAAACAGATGAGAAGAAAATTAATGGTGTTACTATTAGAAATACAAACCAAATTGACACAACAAAAATAAAAATAAATAGTACCTTTTTACTCTTAGGAACTCTGAATGATTATATGAGTTATAATTATGGTAGTTTAGAAAACAAGTTTGATAGGTATTATACAACTGAAAAACCACTAATGAAATTCGTAGATAGCATTGTAAAAAAAGATTTTAAAATTAATTTGATTGAAGATAAAAATTGTTTTATTTCGAAAGAAATGTCCAACCTAATGAACTCATTTTATATTAAGAATAACTTAAACGATAGTTTATTTAATAGCAATGAAAAAAAGCTATCTTTTCTTTTAGGTGTATATTATAGAAATGGTGAAAAAATAAATGATAGAATTTATAAAATTCAATTAGCAAACTCACCAAAACATAATAATGTTTATGAGTTTTTAAAAGAATTAAATTGCCAAAACATTTTTTTTACTAGACTTGATAATATTCCAACAATTTACCAAATATATTTTCAACCAACAGAAATAATTAAAAAATATTTTGCAACAATCGAAATTGAAAAAGAAAAGTTGTTTACCTCGAAAATTGAAAGTTTAAGTTTAATAAAAATAACAAAAGAAGAATATAAAAAAGAGATGGAAAAAGAAAATTTAGAAATAATAAAGTTATTTAGTAAGAAATAAAACCGAACAGCTAACAGCTAGCCTTTCCTTGCAGCTTAAAGCCGAGCCATGCAACTCAGGTTGAACTGTTTGTCCCTTTTTTCGGGAGAACTGATTCTAAACTTTCATCACTTTATGGCGTTATCGATTTTATTTTTTAAATTTTCAAAAGGATTTAGTACTTCTTTTTCACCATGAAAATTTTGTAATAAAAATAAAATTAATTTTGCTTGATTGAAAAAATGTTTTTATGTTTGTGAAGGATATACGATTTGAAAAAATGTAATAACTTTCGTGTATTAACTAGTTATCTGAAAGCGTATGAAAAAACTTCAAATATTCATATTTCTACTTTTATTCAATATTCCATTATTCTCTCAAATAAAAGAAATAAAAGGAGACACTATTTATTGGTATAAAAGTAATATCGAATTTCAAAAAAAATTAGATTTAAAAAATTTTAAAAAGTCTTCAGATGAATTTAATTTTAGATTTAGAAATCATGGTCAAGTAATTGAAATTTCAAAAAACAATAATGAATTTTATGGAACTATAACAAACTTCATTTATCATACAAAAAAAGTAAAAAATAATAAAACAGAAACTTTATCAAATAAAATTATTTTACCAGCTAAACAAGTTGAAAATATTTATAATATTGTTCAAAACTCAAAAATTTTAGAATTACCTTCGGACAATAATATTGAAAATTGGTCTCAAGGAATGGACGGAATAACATATATAATAGAACATTCCGATAAGAAAATCTATTGGTTAAAAAAATACTGGACACCATCTTCACAAGATTCAATTCCAGAAGCATTGATTGTTTTAGATTTAGTAAAAAACCTGTCTGAAACACTAAATCTAAATGAAGAGTATGCATCATTCAAAAATACATTACCAAAATATGGCTGTTATAATTCTGGTGGAATTTCAAATATGTGTTATCTTTCTAACTTTTTAGAATTAGGTTATAGTGGAGCATCTAAATTACCATTAGGTTTTTATTCTTCATATTCTGCAATTTATTTGGGGAAGTCAAAAATAAATGGAAATACTTCTCTACAATATAACTTTAATAATGATGGATTTCATCATTTAAATTTGCAATTATCCAAATGGAATATTTTTTACAAAAATTTAAAAATAACAGATTATATCTCATACAATTATCAGAATAGAATTCTCAATATTGATAATACAAAAAACAAATTTGAAAATCATCAAATGAAGTACGGTTTAAATCTCAAAAATAATTTAGGAATTGGGATAGGTTTAGACTATTTAAGTAAAAATTATGAAAAAATTGGAGGGCACCTTTTTGTAAATAAATGGTTTTCAAAATCCAATATAAGTACGACATTAAGTGCTTCAATATTTGAGAGTCAGTTAAATTACAAAACTGAAATTTTTAAATCGATTAATTTCAATAATAGCTTTCTAATTAATAGAATCGCAATCGGATTAACATATGAAAATTTTATAAACTATAAAGATTTGTACTTTAATATTCGAATATTAATCTAAAAAAAACACCTGCACACAACAGCCATAGCTTCGTTACAACTGAAAGCCGAGCAATGAATTATCATCAACGAATACCTATATAAAATAAAAACACATGAGTTAAACCAATTACATGCAAATTACTAATGGGTTTATCAACAAGTTTCTAGCATTTTAAGGTATATTCAAATATTTATGTGTTTGCAAAGATATTCTCCATTTTGGATTATTCATTACATAATCTACTATAAATGGCGTTATCATATCCTTCTTGCTCCATTCTGCCTGCAAGAATAATACAGCATTTGAATTTACCAATAAGGCTTGCGCTTCAGCAAACTCAAAATCGTGTTTGTTGTGTATAATTACTTTCAACTCATTGGCTTTTTCGTAAACTTCGGGCAGTGGCAATTTGTTTTTTTTGGGCGACAAACAAATCCAATCCCAAATGCCTGTCAAAGGATAGGCTCCAGATGTTTCTATATGGATGGTCATCCCAACGCTTTTAAGTTTTTGGGTAAGTCCGTCCATATTCCACATCAAAGGCTCCCCTCCTGTTACCACAATAGTGTTCGAATACAATTTTGCCTCCTCTACAATAGTTGTTATAGCTGTTGGTGGATGCAAATCGGCATTCCAACTTTCTTTAACATCACACCAATGACACCCCACATCGCACCCGCCAATTCTTATAAAATAAGCTGCTGTTCCTGTATGTGCCCCTTCGCCCTGAATGGTATAAAAAGCTTCCATCAATGGTAATAACTCCCCTTTTTGTATAGCTGTTTGTGATTCTTTTGATAACATGGTTTCAATTTGATTGGCAAAGATAGTTTTTTATTTTGGTAAATAAAAAATGAAACCCCTACCCATTTTTCATGTAGTGAAAAAAAAACTGTTTTTAAAATAAACTACAAATATTTTTTATCAAACATAAAAGGCAACAAATTTCGCAATGAATCAGATTGATAGATAGCCCCAACAGCCCCCATAAAATACAACTGTATTGGACTTTCTTGCCCTATTTCATATTCCGCTATCGATTGTCGGCAAGCTCCACACGGCGGAATGGGCATGTCTGTAACACTAGTGTCCGAAGCTGCCGATATAGCAAAAGCCACCATTTTTTGTCCAGGATATTGTGCACCCGCATAAAATAAAGCAACCCGCTCTGCACACAATCCAGACGGATAAGCCGCATTTTCTTGATTAGATCCTTGTACAATTTCGCCGTTCTCCAACAATAAAGCCGCCCCTACCCTAAAGTTTGAATAAGGTGCATAAGCCCGCTGTCTGGCCTCTATAGCTTTTTCCATCAAATCTCGAATAGGTGCAGGCAACTCATCCATTACCTCAAACGCTTTAAACCTAACTTCAGTAATTATATCTTTCATACATTTTTTATAGTTAATTATTTACATTCTAATAGTACTTTATTCCATATTATACATCAAACCACTTGGTAAGAAGTCTGTATTATGAAATCTAAAATTGTAAATTTAAACAATAAAACGCTAACACACAAACACCATTTGTAGCCAACCACAACAAACCACAATAAAAAACCAACAACAATCAAATTAAAACGCCATTTGTCTATAATCAGAAGCAGCTACTTTTGGCCTTCTCCCCCATGTACAGTTCCCGCCATTCGCTATATCTTTTTGTTTTTAAAGAAAAAAACAAAAAGGATGCCGCTGCTGTCGGGGCTATTTTGCTACTTCGAGCCCAAAAACCATTGATTAAATCAGTTGATTCTTCCCTAAAAAAACACACCATGAAAACAGTACAAAATCAAACAGCACTACTATTTTTTTATCATTTGATAAAACACCCCACAAAAAACATTTGACAAACACAAAACCACAACTTCTAATGCAACACAATCAAACCATTGGATTTTACATCGTTTATTATTAAAAAAATAGTTACTTTTGCTCAAAAAAAACACCAAAAGCATTTTTATGGTCTCACAAAAAAACATTTTGAGGTTCGTAATCCTTTTTTTAGCCATTCTTTTTTTGTTTGTTTTAAACATTAGTAGGGGTTCCGTTTCTATACCACAAAGAGACGTTTTTTCTGTAATTTTAGGGCAAAACGCTTCCAAAACCACTTGGACATACATCATGATACACTATCGAATACCCAAAGCCATAATGGCCATATTAGTAGGTATTGGACTGTCTATCAGCGGGTTACTTATGCAAACCTTATTCCGAAATCCTTTAGCAGGACCTTATGTTTTAGGCTTAAGTTCAGGATCTAGCTTGGGGGTTGCTTTTGTAGTATTAGGCTCAGGAATTTTGCCGAATTTCATAAGTTATTATTTACTATCTACTTATGGAATAGTGATGGCTTCCTGTTTGGGCAGCTTTTTGGTACTCATAGCAGTATTAATAGTTGCCAAAAAACTCAAAGATACCCACTCTTTACTCATTGTAGGTTTAATGTTCAGTAGCTTTTCTAGTGCTATTGTAGGTATTTTATCATACATAAGTACATCAGAACAATTGCAAAAATTTACCTTTTGGTCTATGGGCAATTTAGGCAACATCCCTTGGTCGTCAATCACTATTTTAACCATCAGTGTATCCATTGGATTACTTGTGGCATATATAAACATTAAAGCATTAGATACTTTGCTTTTAGGCGAAAACTACGCCCGAAGTTTAGGCTTAAACATCTCAATATCAAGACTGTATATCATTATTGCTACTAGTATTTTATCAGGAGTAATTACCGCTTTTGCTGGCCCTATTGCCTTTATTGGTCTTGCAGTTCCGCATATAGCAAAAATGTTGTTTCAAACAAGCCAGCACCAAATACTTTTTTGGAGTACCCTTTTTTTAGGGGCTGCATTCATGTTAATTTGCGACTTGGTTGCCTACCTCCCACTTTCCAATACGGTCATACCAATTAATGCCATTACATCACTGATAGGTGCACCAATTGTAATTCTAATATTGCTAAAAAAAATATAAATTTGTAATAACTATTCCAAATGAATGACTTGATACTAAAAACTACAAATTTAACAATTGGTTATCTATCCAAAAAGCATGAAAACATCATTGCTACAAACTTAAATTTGACACTCAAACGAGGCGAACTGACTGCTTTGATAGGTGCAAACGGTATTGGCAAATCAACCCTATTGAAAACCCTTACAGGCATTCAAAAACCCTTATCAGGCAAAATTGAAGTGGACCAACAAAATTTAAACACATACCATTTGTTGGATTTGGCACAAAAAATGAGTGTCGTACTTACAGAAAAACTACCTCCCAGCCAATTGACAGTGTTTGAAATAGTAGCTTTGGGCAGGCAACCTTATACCAATTGGATAGGAAAACTATCCGATCTTGATGTTTTACATATTACAAAAGCGTTACAAGACACACAAATACAACATTTACAGTCTTTAAAACATCATGAATTAAGCGATGGCCAACTACAAAAGGTTTTGATAGCCAGAGCATTAGCACAAAATACTCCTGTAATTATTTTAGACGAACCCACAACACATTTAGATTTACAACACAAAGTTTCGGTTTTTCGATTACTTAAAAAATTAGCTTCAGAAAACCAAAAAGCCATTTTATTTTCTACACACGACATTGATTTGGCTATTCAAGTAAGCGATCAAATGATTTTGATGACCCCAAAAAATATACAACAAGACCAACCTTGTAATTTAATAGCACAAGGTGCATTTGATTTATTATTCAACGATAAAAATATTGTTTTTGATCAACAAAAAGGAAAATTTATTTTAGAAAATATTTAAAAAAATAGATTTTTTATAAAAATATACCATCTACATAATACCATTTTCCCGCTTCATATACAAAATTTGAGGCTTCATGATGCGTTTGATTTTGTCCTTTTTCATCTAAATAAAAGGCTTTAAACCGCACCTTTTGGGTACCAACTTCCAAGATTTGTAATTGCAACCAAGTAGATTGTTCTGCCCATTGTTTCATACTCACTTTGTCATGAAAATGCCGTGTCGAAACATGAGTAGTTTCCCATAAATAATCTATTTTACCCAAAACATAAGCAGCATAACGAGACCGCATCAACAAGGCTGCCGTTGGAGCATGTTTGTAACTATTGTGAAAAACCGCACAACATGCTTCATAACTATTGGGCAACCCACAAGGACATTTTTCCATAAAAAATTTATTTTTTTAGAATAAATAAAATTATTGTAAATTTTGTTTTATTTTAACATGTAATTGATTTAACAATACCTGATATTTTGTTATTTCTACCAAATCTGCATCATCATCAGATAAATCAAACATTTCGTCTAATAATTCGCTGGTGCCTAGTAGCACATGGTTTGCTTCTTTATATGCTTTTTGTGCAATCAAATCTATAATATTTTGTGTTTCTTTTTGTAATAAATCAAAATTATTCATGCTGTTTTATTTAAAATTTATTCTAATACATTCAGTAATTTACACCCAAAAATAATTCCATGTTGGGTTGTACCCTCTTGAAAACTGGAATAATAATCAACCCTAAAAACCTTAAATTTCCCAAAACCCAATCGGTCTAAACCTATATTAAACTCAGAATACGGTTTTTGATTAGGAAGCATCAACACATGATACCCTGCAACAAACTCTGATTTTAAGGCATTTAACAAAGGTAACTTGTTCATTATAAATCCTTTATCGTTATACTCGGCATGGTATTCTACATAAGCATCGTTGGTACTTTTACTATAATAAGGCAACAAATGAAATACATTGAGGTATTGATTCGATTGTGCAATATGGGTTTGATTTCCCATAAAATGTTTGTAATCCATAAAAGCAATATTTTGAGCATCAAAAAATTTGCCCGCTTTCATTTGTTGGGCAAGAATCCCTTTGTTTTGTAGTCCAAGTTCGTAAAAAACGGAGGTATTCAAGTGTGTGTACCCATATTTTTTGTTGGTTGCGGTCAAGGTTTTTTCTATACCAAATGTGAGTTTAGGGTATTTTGTATTTCGGATATTAAATTTGCCATCGGGTCTTGAAAAATAAGTATTCCCAAAATGTATCGTAGCTTCCATAGCCCATTTGGTAAGATGATGAGACTCAAAACCAGCCGTTTCAAAATCGAACGGATTTAAGGGATTATTGGACGAATACCTGTCATTTTTCATAAAATAAGACACATCAGAGTGGTTAAACAATGCCTTGCGATGGGCATATTCTAACGATGTTTTAAGATGGATTCCGTTTGCAACATCCTGACTATAAGCTAAATAAGCAAATGTTTTGTCATACAATTTCATGAAATTATTCCTAAAAAACAAACTGCTTACACTGTTGATAAACGGACTTATTGGCCGTTCGTTATTAAACTGGCTCGTTGTTGAACCGCCTGAAAGTTGTAAACGGGCATAATTTTGATTGTTAAATTGATGGTCTATTTGTCCTAAAATTCGCAATCTTTCCTCGGCAAAACCATAATTGAATGCGGCCAAAACAGCGGTGTTTTTTCCTGTTTCGTCATTCCATTTTTTATATGAAAAAGAAGGTGTCAAATGATACCCTTGCACAGTATTGAATGCCATTTTTGTGTTATTCAACAAACCCGAAAAGTTAAATTGGTGTTTTTTAAACGAATTTTTATAAGTATATCCGCCAATAATATCCAAAAAACGAAACTTATTAGTTTTTTTATCTATCGAATCCAAATAAACTTGGCAACTTTTTTTGGTTTTCAGGCTGTCTTTTGTTTTGTAGTCATGTTGTTCTTCTATTGTAAGCGGTATGGGGCGGATGCTGTTCCAATAGTCATTGTCTTTTTGATTGGCATTAGGAGCAAAACTTAGCACTTCATTTGTAAACATTTTTTTATCAAATGTTTGTGGAAAATCATAATTTGTAAACACATAATTAAACACTCCCGAAAAATGAATACCCATCAAACCAGCATCAAACGAAAGGTTTTGCACATTCAAAGACCACGTTTTTTTGGGTGCATGGTAGCTATAATTTTGTTTGAGTACCATGTTTTCCATAAATTCATTTTTCATTCGATACCCTTTCATGGTCAAATCCACCGCATAAATGGCAAATGAATCATCTACAATATAAATATATCCTTCAAAAACAGGTTCTTTATCCCGTTTTGGTGTAACTTTTATCTTATAAATTTGAAAATTATTATCATCGTAAGTCGAGCCTTCAAGTTTAAATTTATAATACTGAAAAGCATTATCTGCAATTGGCGACACCATTTTTACACTATGTCCAACATAATTTTCATAAAAAAAGTAATCCGAATTTTTTGCAGTATTGTAGCTAAACCCATTATCATTACCCGAAATTTTGGATGCTAATATCTTTTCCCTCAACTGATTAGGTGCCGAGAAATCTATTTTAGAAATCGTTTCAGACAGGTAAATAATACCACTTCCTGTAGAGTCTAAATGGTGTGCTATATCGTCTTCTAATGAAACATCCATACCCATGATTTTTTTAGGCAAATTTTTAATTTTAAATAAGCCTCTTGAATAAAAATCGGCTGAAAAATGGGCGGTTTTGGCTGCATTTTCTTTCCTATTGGCTATGGCATTTTGAATAATAGGATTGGCTAAATTATCGTTTTTTCGGATGACAACCTCTTGTAGCATAAAATCCTCTTTTTCCAAAACGGTATTCAATATATACGGAAAATGATCTACCAACACATTTTGTTTTAAAGTTTTAAAACCTAAATTTTGAAATATTAAATTGATATTTCCTACATTTTTATAATTCAATTCAAACAAACCTTTTTGATTTGTAGCAGTTCCAATATAGGTATCCTCTACATAAACTGCCACAAATGGAATGGGATTACCATTTTCGTCTGTTACAATGCCTTTAATTTGAGCATATTGATATTGTGCCACCAATAAAAGCAATAAAAGTAATCTTTGTTTCATTATTGTAATTTTGTTAATTTTTTTATAAAATAGTATGAATTGAAATATATTGTCGTTTAGTTAAATAAAAAAGTCTTTCTTGATTATTCAAAAAAGACTTTATTATTATTAATTATATATAAATGATTGCAATGCTAAATCATAACTTTGTAAACCAAAACCTAAAATAACACCTTTGGCACTACCCGAAATATAGGATTGATGCCTAAATGCTTCTCTACCAAAAGTATTAGAAATATGTACTTCTATCACTGGAGTTGAAACGGCCTTTACCGCATCGCCAATTCCTATCGACGTGTGGGTATAAGCACCCGCATTTAAGATAATTCCATCAAAACTAAAACCAACTTCCTGAATTTTTCCTATAATTTCACCTTCAATATTGCTTTGAAAGTAGTATAATTCGATAGTATCAAATTTATTTTGTAATATTTTAAAATAATCCTCAAAAGTTTGAGACCCATAAATTTCGGGTTCTCTTTTGCCCAACAAATTCAAATTTGGACCATTGATAATCATGATTCTCATGGTGTATATTTTCTTAATTGAGCCGCAAAATTAACAAAACCATTTATATTATAGTCTTTTTTAATGTTTTTTTAAGATTAATTTTAAAAAAAACATCCTACCGACAATTGAAATACCGCAGACTTAATTTTAGAATTTTCAGATATTTCGTACAAACCAGCACAATACCTTGCCTGTGCCACTAAATGTTCTGTAATCCGAACCGACATTCCTGCATTGGCACTAAAATCAAATGTTTGGGCATTGTTCACATCAAATTTATTTTTTTCTTTCAATAGAAATGAGGCTTGTGGCCCCAAGTCTAAACTAAAAGTATCCGACAACCCTATTTTTAGCATCACAGGAATTGTCAAATAACCCAATTCATTTCTATAATCTTCAATTGCGGTTTTGTAAGTAGTTCCTTGAGTACTGTACAAAATTTCTGGCTGAACAAATAGTTTTTTTAATAATTTTACCTCTGCCATTAGACCTCCATGATAACTCGTTATCGCTTGGGTTTGAATTTCAGAGCCAGACACATTAGCATAATTTCCTCCAACCTTGATACCCATTTTTAATAATTGGGCATTCATCAACGGCACACTACAACAAAATAGTGCTGCCAAAATAACATTTTTTTTCATTTTATAATAAATTTAGGGACTACAAAAATACAATATTATTCAACCCAAAACCATTTTTTTGAAATCTATTTTAACACAAAAAAAATACCAACTACATATATCCAAAAGTTGTATATATTATTTTAATTTTTATATATTTGCACCAACAAACATCTTAAACACATCACTTACAATGAAAAAATTTTTTATCGCAACAGCAATTATGCTTGCATCGCTTGCAAATGCCCAATCCCAAGGCGGATTTAGAGTAGGTTTAGACCTTGGTTATGCCCTTCCTGCAAAAGGTGGCGGGGGCTTTTTAGTTTCTATCGAACCTAAATACAATATCAAAGACAATATGAATATTGGTTTGCGTTTTGGTGCAGCAGCAATGGCCAAAAACATCCAATCAACTACATCAACTACCGCAAACGTCGATGCCGAAATTGGTGTAAACAACTCTTATCTACTTACTTACGATTATTATTTTAACCAATCTGGTAGCTCGTTTGTACCCTATATTGGAGCAGGTGCAGGTTTATTTCAATTAGCAAATCTTGAAATTAATGACACTAATAGTACTACAACTACTACAACCATGCTCGATGCCACTTCCAAAACAGGCGGTTTGGTTAGAGGTGGTTTTGAATGGGGCAAATTCAGAATGGGAGTAGAATACAATTTTGTACCAAAATCAAATATTCAAGACCTAAAAGGCACCGTTGTCGGATCTACAGACAATTCTTATTTAGGAATACACTTAGGTTTTTATATAGGTGGCGGCAAATGGGGCAACTAATCCTTTGCTACATTTTATAACTCAAGGTCGTTTAGTTAAGCATTTATTCAAATCCATCATCTTTGTCAAATGTTAAAACTTATAAAAACATGAAGTGCATTTATTATTAATTTAATGTCAACTAAACGATATTGTTTTTAAATCTTTAATTTTTAAATCTTTAAATTTTTTAATTTTTAAATCTTTTAATCCTTAAATCTTTTAATCTTTTAATCTTTAAATCTTTAAATTTTTTTTAAATCAAAAAACAAGGGCATGCCCCCAAAAAAAAGAAAGCCCCTAATCAGCATAACTGTTCATTGGGGGCTTCCTTTTTTTGGGGTCGGGCTATCACGAGCACATGGTGCCTTGCTCTATCCCTCATGCAAAAGGTGCAACAAAGCAACACTTTTTTTCAAAACTTTATCCCATAAAGCAATTGGAACTACAATTTGCCGTTTACAATATATTTGAATACATTTGAATTTCAAATATTATTGCACTATGAAGCTTTTTTCAAAACTAATGTTACTGCTCTTTTTTTGCTGTTCTGTTTCGCTATTTGCCCAAAAATCAGCCATTTACAACAACGAATCGCAAGATTTCAAAAAAGGATTGTCCCTATTTCATGCCAAGCAATTTCTTGCCGCACAAATCATTTTTGAAAAACTACAATCCCATTCACAAAACACTACCACGATAGCAGACTGCACTTATTATGCCGCTACCTGTGCCATGCACTTGCAACAGCCCCATGCCGATCTATTGATGGAAAATTTTATAGAAGACTATCCTACAAATGCCAATCAAAACAAAGCTTTTTTTGAAGTAGCTTCGTATTATTTCCAACAAAACAATTTTGTAAAATCGTTAGAATGGTTTCAAAAAATGGACGAAAGCCAATTAGATCAAAAAGAACGAGACCAATTGTATTTTCAAAAAGGGTATGCTTTTTTTATAACAAAAGACAAAATACAGGCAAATAATTATTTGAATAAAGTAGTACATTCCAATCAATATGGAGCACAAGCCAAATATTATTTGGGCTATATGGCTTATCAAAACGATGATTTTAAAGAGGCCAACAAACAATTTGAAACCATTGCAAACGACCTCGATTTTAAAGAAAAACTCTCTTATTTTCAGGCAGATATGAATTTCAAATTAGGCAAATTCGATCAGGCCATTGCCCTTGGCAAAGCCGCTTTGGCAAAATCAAGTCCTACAGAACAATCTGAACTCCATAAAATTATAGGCGAAAGCTATTTCAACCTCCAACAATATGACAAAGCCTGGCCATATTTAGAAAAATACAAAGGCAAAAACGGCAAATGGAACAACACCGATTTCTATCAATTGGGCTATGCTTTCTATCAACAAAAAGATTACGAAAAAGCCATTTTACAATTCAACAAAATCATAGACGGTCAGGATGGTGTGGCTCAAAATGCCTACTATCATTTGGCCGAAAGTTATTGGAAAACCAACCAACAACACCAAGCTTTTATGGCATTCAAATCGGCAGCAGATATGAATTTCGACATCAAAATCAAAGAAGACGCAGCCTTAAATTATGCCAAACTAAGTTATGAATTAGGCAATCCGTACGAAAATGTTTCTACTTTGCTACAAAAATTCATAACACAATATCCCAAAAATCCTGCAACACCAACGGTTCAAAAACTGCTCATCAACTCTTATCTGTCTTCAAAAAACTACAAAGAAGCCTTGGAGTTATTAGAAAAAACATCCTTGCCCGAAAACAAAACCATTTTTCAAAAAGTAGCTTTTTATCGTGGATTGGAACTTGTGTCCGAAAACAATTATGCCGCTGCTTTGCCTTGGTTTGAAAAAGCCATCAATACACCCCGAGACCTCATTTTTACTACTCGAGCTACTTTTTGGAAAGCCGAATCAGCATTTCAACTCGACCGTTTTGCCCTTGCGTTGCAAGATTTTAAGGATTTTCAAAACAATGCCTCCGCAAAAAATGTGGTCGAATACAAACACCTGACCTATCATTTGGGCTATTGTCATTTCAAATTGAAACAATTTGCATTGGCAGCAACACAATTTCAGGCTTATATCAATACCCCAAATGCCGATAAACTTAAAGTAACCGACAGTCATTTGCGATTAGCAGACGCTCTTTTTATGACAACACAATACCTGTTAGCAATAGAATCTTATAATAAAGTCATTGAGTTGCAAAGTGTAGAGGCAGATTATGCTAGTTTTCAAAAAGCCATTTGTTATGGATTTATTTCAAAAAACACCCAAAAAATAGAGTATTTAACTCTTTTTCTAAAAAAATATCCCCAATCAACCTTAAGAGCCTCGGCCCTTTTTGAAATGGCAAACACTTATTTGACAATAAACAAACCAGCATTGGCCATTAAAACTTATGATCAACTACTTTTAGAATTTCCAAATAGTGCATTATATCCAAAAGCGTTATTCAAAAAAGGTTTGGCCTTATACAACCAAGACCAAGAGGATGAAGCATTGGCTCAATTCAAAAAATTGGTGGCACAATTCCCAAATGCACCAGAATCATTAGACGCTGTGGCCACCGCACGACTTATTTATTTAGATAAAAATCAAGTGGATGTGTATGCAAATTGGGTAAAAACCTTGCCTTTTATTGCTGTTAGCAATGCCGATTTAGACCATGATAGTTACCAAGTTGCAGAAAAACAATACTTACAAAACAATGTTAAAGCTGCCATTGCAGGGTTTGAAAAATATTTATCGTCATTTCCAGAGGGTTTTCATGCCTTAAATGCCCATTTTTATTTAGGTCAATTGTATTTTAATCAAGCAGCACAAGCCAAAGCCGCTGTTCATTATGAAGCGGTTTGTAGCGGATCTCAAAATGAGTTTTCAGAAGAGGCATTGTTTAAATTAAGTCAAATTTATTTAACAAACAATCAACATCAAAAATCGATTCCCACATTAATTCGATTAGAAAAAGAAACCAATACAGTGCCATATTTGATTTTTGCACAATCCCACTTAATGCAAGAATATTATGAAAACAAAGATTTTGCAAATGCAGTTGTTTATGCCGAAAAAGTATTGGCTAATTCAAAAATTTCCACTGCAGACAAAACCAATGCCCAAGTGTTCATTGCCAGAGCAGCCTTTCAAAATCAAGAGGAATCCAAGGCCAAGCAATATTATGCCAAATTGCAACCAACTGCCAAAGGTGAATTAGGTGCCGAGGCCTTGTATTATGAGGCCTATTTCAAAAACAAAGAAGGACTATTTGAGCTTTCTAACAAAGCCATTCAAAAATTATCCAAAGATTTTTCGGGTTACAAATATTTTGCTGCCAAAGGGCTTATCGTAATGGCCAAAAACTATCATGGTCTTAAAGATGCTTTTCAGGCCACCTATATTTTAGAAGCTGTGCTACAAAACTTCAAACAATTTGACGATGTGATGTTAGAAGCCAAGCAAACCCTCGAAATTGTAAAATTAGATGCCGGCCAAACAAATTCGTCCATTCAAAAATAACAAAACACATAAATTAATATTTAAAATTTAATATAAATTTTATGAAATTACATATAAAAAAATTCGTATTTATGCTAATACCTTTTTCATTGGCTGCAACAGCACAAAAAAAAGAAGAAGCCTTGGGTACTGAAACCATCGAAGTTGTTAAACCCTACACGCCAACCATTATTGATGGATTTAAAATAAAAGAAAATCCTATCTTGGAAGACGAAGAAGCATTAAAAAAAGAACCTTTAACCTATACCATCCATTCGATGCCCGTTGCCTCTACTTTTACCCCCATTAAGGGTGTAGCTGCCGCTGTAGAACAAAGCCCAAAAGCCTTGTTTTATGATAATTACGCAAGCCTTTTTGGTGGAAATTATGGTACGATAGATGCCGATTTATTTGCTACAAAAAAATTATCGGCTGCCGATTATGTTTCGGCAAGTTTACAACATTTGTCATCGCAAGGAGGCATCAATGGAGTATTGTTGCCCGATGCCTTTTATACATCAAAACTAGAATTGACATATAGCAGCAAACAAAAAAACACCCAATGGAATACCCATTTGGGCTATCAAAATCAAATATACCATTGGTATGGTTTGCCCGATTATGTCAAAGAAAATGGTGGCGAAACATTGTTACATTCGTTAGATACCAAACAAAGTTACCATACAGTATGGGCAAGTGGGCAGCTTAGTATGAACAACAGTTTCCTAAAAAAAATGGACATCAATGCCCAACATTTTTGGGATCGAATGAACACAACCGAAAACCGATTGCAGGTTGAACCTTCTATGGTGTTTCATTTGCTGGATCAAAATATAAATACTACTTTTATAGTGGACTATGTAGGAGGAAATGTAGCTCAATTAATAATTAATGAACAAAACACAACAAATAAATATGGTTTTATAAAATTAGGGTTCAATCCAAATTGGGTATTGAATCGCAACGATTGGACGTTTCAAGTAGGAACAAATTTGGGCTACATAACTGACATCGAAAACAAATCTGGCTATTTTTATGTCTATCCAAACATACAAGCCAGTTTTAAAATTGTAGATGATTTATTGGTTTTTTATGCAGGAGCAACAGGCAATGTTATCCAAAATACCTATCAAAATGCGGTAGAAATCAATCCCTACATTAGTCCAAGCCACTTGATGCAACCCACCAAGCAACAACTAGCATTGTATGGTGGTTTGCGTGGCAAATGGTCGTCGAGTGTTGGCTACAATGCCAAATTATCTTGGCTTAGCGAACAAAATAAAATAGGGTTCAAAGCACAAGATTTCAATACTAATGCTATAAATTTGAAAGATTATAATTACGGTAATGCCTTTGAGGTGTATTATGACAATCTAAAAACCATGCAACTATTTGCTGAAATAAAAGGAGATTTTTCAAACAGATTATCCTTTAATTGTCATGGCACTTTCAATATGTACCAACCCACTATACAAGAAAAAGCTTGGAACAGACCCAATTTGACCCTCAATGCCACTTTTGATTTTGAAATTACGCCAAAATGGTTTGTAGGAACCGATTTGTTTGTAGTATCAAAACGTGAAGATATACAACAAAATTTAGGTGTTATGACATTGGTTGCAGTAGATTATCACAAAACATTACCTGGTTATTTCGACCTCAACGCCCATTTGGATTACAAATACAATAAAAGATGGACTGCAGGCATTAGAGCCCACAATATTGCCAATCAATCGTATCAAAAATGGTTGCATTATCCTGTTCAAGGGTTTCAAATCATGCTGGGAGCTTCATATCAATTTGATTTAGATTTATAACCATCCGTGTTCAATATATAATTTGACTATAATATCCTATTAAAAATGGAAAAAAACAAAGTATTACAACATTACAAACAATTAGTACAAGACAAACTGGATATTTTTCAGGACATGATACACGAACTGGCATTAGACGCACAAAATGATGCCAAAGGATCTGCGGGCGACAAACACGAAACAGCCCTATCCATGATGCACCTTGAACAAGAAAAATTGAATCAAAAAGTGGCCGAAATCAACCAACAAAAAAACATTTTAGACCAAATAGATGCCACCCAAAAACACCAAGTGGCTGCCCTTGGGAGTCTCATCAAAACCAACGGGATGTACCTATTTGTGAGTTGTGCCATGCCAAAAATCAGTATAAACAAGCAAACCATTATTGCATTGTCCCCACAATCGCCTTTAGGCAAACAAATCATTGGAAAAAAAATAGGTTATGAATTTTCTATCCAAAATACGATTTACACCATAGAAGACGTAATATAATACCAAACACTCATATAAAATAGCCCAATCTGCTAGCTCTTTTTCTCCAAATATTTCACAAAAAAATAATTACGTAGCCCAGCTATGAAATGATTTTTTTATAAAATCTTGAAAAAAAATAGCATTGCATTTTTAGACTATTTTATATAAGTGTTTGGTATAAAATAACTTTAAATTAAACAATCAATAATCCAATTCAGAATTTGGGCGTGTCCCTCCGTAAAACCTCGGGTCGGGTTATCCGTTTCAAACAACGTTCTTTGATCTCCAAAAGAAATAAAAATTGTGAAATAATCTTTTTTGCCCCAAAAAGAGGGGCAAAAAAGGATTTCCACTGCTATCCCTCACACCAAACTCAAACACCATCCTGCTCATAAACTTCTAT
>NZ_MUGT01000080.1 GCF_002217205.1 Flavobacterium branchiophilum NBRC 15030 = ATCC 35035
TTCAATCTTTCCATCTTTCCATCTTTCAATCTTTCCATCTTTCAATCTTTCAATCATTCAATTTTTTCAATCTTTCAATCTTTCCATATTTCCATCTTTCAATTTTTTGAATCTTTCAATCTTTTTCAAAACCATTGGTAACACAGACTGTTGCAGCGGTTTAGCCCAGACGGCAGTGGCATCCTTTTTGTTTTTGCCCCCGCTTTTTTTTGGGGGCAAAAACAAAAAGATATAACGGACGGCTGGAACTGTCCATGGGTGAAAAGGCCAAAAGTAGCTGCTTCTAATAATTGTTGTTTTGATTTTTTTTAGGAATGAAGCTTATTAGTACTGTATAAAACAAAAAGCTACCGTATTGATTGTTAGTACGGTAGCTTTTTTATCAACTAATAATTACCTTCTTCTTCCATGTCCAAGGCTTCCGCCTTGTTCTCTTTGTCCTTTTTGTCTTCTTTGTCCTCCTTCATAATTGCCTGTACTATATGGTCTGTTGTTGCCTCTGTTTTGATTTGAATAATGGTATGTATTTTCTTGTTTTTGTCTGTTGTCTCTGTGGTTATATCCGTTGTTTGGATGTGGTTTGTAATAAACATTTGTTTGGTGTCTATTTGGCAAATATAGATTTCGGGAATAGGGCACCCTAAGGGTGTGGCAAGGCTGATAATAGTATCGATGAGGGGCACAGCGGTTGTAAAAAATGGTGTATCCAAATGGGCGCCAAGGTTTCCACCAGCGGGGGTAGTAGCCGTAGTAGTGTGGCGATGTCCAAGGGACGTAGCGTGGGGCAAACATGATTTGGACGCATGGCCAAAACCAAACATTTACGCCAAATGCAGTGGTTTGTATGTCAAATCCATTTGGACCTTTGCCTATGGGGCTATACGATTCGTTTATTGCTACGGGTTCGATAATGGTGTTGGGGGTATATAATTGATCGTCGCCCATGATTTGAAGAATGGCTTCTTGGTTTCCAGTGCGTTCTATGCCAATGGTGGCAATATCTTGCTTGGTTGTGTTGGACAAGTAGGTGCTCAAAACTACAACGTGTGCGTTGTTGTCTATCATTTCATCTACTTGGATGTAATCGATTTGACCGTCTTGGTTCAAATCCAAATTGTTGATGCCTTGTTGTTGGTCGTTGATTAATGTTTCAAAATTTTCTAGTGAATGGGCGTTTTTAAATACGGCCAAAGCCCCTTCTAAGCTGAATTGGTCTCCAGCTAGGGAAGGATTTTGATATTCTTGAGCAAGTCCAATTGTGGAGCAGCCCATAATGAGCATACAAAGGAGGGGTAGTTTCATGGCTTATCATTTTTAGTAATAGCTTTTAGACGTTTGAAACAAGATTTGGTTTAAAGCTAAAGGTTTATTTAGGTATTTTTTAACATATTCGATTGAATATGGTGGTTTTTTGAAGATTTAAAATACTATTTTTGTTTTTTAATTTATCAAAATGGGACTCAAAATTTTGCATACCGCCGATTGGCATTTAGGAAAAAAGTTGGATGATTTTTCAAGATTGGAAGAACAGCAATTGGTTTTGGACGAAATATGTCAGATTGCAGATGCCAATCAAGTGGATATAGTGTTGATAGCGGGCGATTTGTTTGACACTTTTAACCCCTCGGCAGAGGCTCAGGATTTGTTTTACAAAACGGTACATCGATTGTCTAAAAATGGTTCGAGGGCCGTAATTGCAATTGCGGGCAACCACGACAAGCCCGAGCGTATAGAGGCACCGCACCCCTTGGCAGAAGCCAATGGAATTCTTTTTTGTGGTTTTCCAAATACGGTTATTCAACCTTTTACAACAGATTCGGGCATGGCGGTTACACAGTCTGACGAAGGTTTTTTGGAACTGAAAATGCCACATAACCCAACGCCTTTTCGACTGATTTTTACGCCTTATGCCAATGAAATAAGGCTAAAAACAGCCTTGAATACCGCTACTAACGAGCAAGCGTTGGGCGATTTATTGCAACAAAAATGGCAGTTGTTGGCAGCTGCATATTGCGATACCGAAGGAGTAAATTTTTTGATGGCTCATTTGTATTTTATGAAAAAAAATGGCCCAATGGAAGCAGAGCCCGATGGCGAAAAGTCTATTTTGCACATTGGCGGGGCACCTCCTGTGTTTACAGATCAAATTCCGCCACAAATTCAATATACAGCGCTTGGACATTTGCACCAATATCAATGTGTAGATGATAGCGTTGCCCCTGTTTTGTATAGCTCTTCGCCTTTGTGTTATAGTTTTTCTGAGGCGGGGCAAACCAAAAAAGTAGTGATTATAGAAGCCGAATGCAACCAAAAGGCCACCTATTTTTCGGTTGATTTGAAACAAGGGCGGCCTCTTTTGCGTCGTACCTTTAGTGCTATTGCCGCTGCAGTAGATTGGTTATTGAACCATCAAAATGCTTATGTAGAACTAACCATTTTGACCGAAAATTATATAGATGGTGCCGACAGAAAGCAATTGGCCGATGCCCATCCATATATTATAGATGTTATTCCGCAAATTGTGGGGAGTAATGACAATAACCATTTAACGGGCATCAACCCTTTTTTGATAGACGAAACCCAAAATATGGAACAGCTGTTTTTAGATTATTTTAAATACAAACACAACAATGCCGAGCCAACGGATGCTTTATTGGATTTATTGAAAGAAGTTATCCATCAAAACGATACAATATGATACCTAAGATACTAAAAATAAAAGGCTTATATTCATTTACAGAAGAGCAAACCATTGATTTTTCAAAACTTATCGAGGCCCAACTCTTTGGTATTTTTGGTGCTGTGGGTTCTGGAAAATCTACCATATTAGAAGCCATTTCGTTTGCGATTTATGGTAAAACAGAACGTTTTTCGACCACGGGCGACGATAGGTACTACAACATGATGAACCTTAAATCCAACGAAACTAAAATAGATTTTACCTTTGTAGCAGGAAAAGCCAATAAAACATACCAATCGATTAGCATCTTTAAAAGGCATAAAACAAAATTTGATGAGGTAAAAAACCAACCAACTCAATTTTATGAAATTATTGATAACCAGCAAGTTCCCGTTGAGCACGAGGTGATATTGCACGAAGTTGGGGTTTCTTATAACAATTTTAAACGAACAATTATTATTCCGCAAGGTAAGTTTAGAGAGTTTTTGGAACTGATACCTAGCGAAAGAACCAAAATGCTAAAAGAACTTTTTGGTTTGTATAAATACGATTTTTCCGATAAAACAAACAAACTCCAAGCGGCCAATAACCATCAAAGAGACACAATTGCGGGACATTTGCAATCGTTTTTGCATGTGAATACAGCAAATATCAACCAGCTTCAGATAGATTTATCGGGTGTAGAACATCATTTTTTGAAACTCAAAAACGATTTGTCAGTTTTAGAGGAGGTGATTCATCAAAACACTATCCTTAAAGAAAACAGGTCGAAACTAGCTGCATTGAAACTTGTTTTTGAAAAAAATGCAATACAAAAAAAACAAGATGATAGCTTAGAAAAGGAGATTGACACGTTTGAAAAATACCAATCTATTTTCAATCAAGTTTTTGTGTCTTTAAGAGAAGTTCGGGATCATTTTGAAAGTAAACAACAAAGTTACAATCATGTTGGGGCAGCTATTTTGAGCAAGGAACAAGAAATAGCTGAAATTTTGCCCCAATTGGAAACACTTGAAGCACAGAATCAAACGCATGAAAGTGAAAAACAAAAAGCAATTGAACTTGATAAAATGTCGGAAATTATAGATTTGTTAAAAACACAATCGACTTTGACTCTTAAAAATGCCGATTTTTCACAAAAAATAACAGCCCTACAACAGGAAATCCAATACAAACAAGGATTTATACAACAATTAATGGAAAGCAATATGCAGCTCAAAACTGCCATTTTTCCAGAATCAATGTGGTATCAATTAAAAATTTGGTATGATGCTTTGAGGCAAATCAATCAAAATATTCAAAAGCACAACACCGAATGGGACACCTTACAAAAGCAGCAAGTTGCTGTAAAGGAGTGGCTTCAAGTGGCTAACTTTGGGGTTTTTGAACCAAATTTCGCACAACTTTCAGAAGATTATACTTATGATGAGTTTGAAAAAATAGTAGCAATTACTCAAAAACAATGGCAAGATGCGGTTTATGTTTTGAAAGACAATCTTTCAAAAACTCAAATCAAACACGAGTTAAGTGTATTTTCTTTACATTTACACCACGGAAAACCTTGTTTGTTGTGTGGTGCCACCTCGCATCCCAATCCGTTGAAACCAATAGACAACCATGACGAAATACTTGATTTGGAACAAAAAATAACCCATCACGAAAAAGCCATCCAAGATTTATGGGTTTGGAACCAAAAAATGAGGCAAAATTGGGAAACAACAACAGTTCTACAATCAAAATTGCTGACAATTCAAAATGAAATAAGTAGCTTGGAAAATCAAAAAGCAGTTTTGATAACTCAAATGCCCGACCCCAATTTTGCGCCTGAAGATGAAGAAAAATTGATTGTTATTGAAAAAGAATCTCAGCAAAATCAAAAAAAATTAAATCAAAACCTAACTTTAATTGACGAAGCCACGAGTGCTTTAGTGGCACAACAAAAGGAATTGGCCACCGCTATCGATCGTTGGAACGAGTTGAAAATGGAAATCAATGCCGCCGAAACAACCATGGCTATCAAAAAATCTGAAGTTCGTATCTTAAACGTAAATGACTATTCAAACCAAGATAAAAACCAAATTATTGCAGCAAAAAATCAAATTATTGCCCAAATAGCACAAAACGAAAGCGACTTAAAACAATTACTTTTAATAAAATATGAAGCAGAAAACGAACTTTTAATATTAAAAGGGCAATTGCAAAGTTTGGAACATATTTTGGCCGAAATAAAATTTGAAGAATCCAAACACAACCAAACATTACAACTAAAATTAGCTGAAAATCAATTGGATAGGGCAGAAGTTGTACGTGTTTTGAAACAAAAATGGAACACAGTTGAAGAACGAAAAAAAATAGCCGAAACCCGAGCTACTTATCATAAACTTGAAGGCGAAATAACAGCACTTCAAAAAGTTGTTGATACTCAAGTGTTTGATAATGAATTGTTTGAAAAACAAAACACCCAGTACAGGGCCATGAAAACGGATTTGGATATAACAAATCAAAAAATTGGCAAAATTGCGGATAATATCAAAACGCTACAATCTCAGCTAATCGAAAAAAACAAATTAGAACAACAACTCCATCAATTGGAAATCAGGGCCGAGAATTTAAACATTTTATCAAAACTCTTTCGTGCCAATGGTTTTGTAGAATTTGTTTCAAAACGCTATCTAAAAAATGTTATTGCCTTGGCAAACAGCCGTTTCCATATTATGGTACGACAAAAATACCAATTGGAAATGGACGAAAATGGCCATTTTTTGGTTCGTGATTTTTTAAACGGTGGCAAAACCCGTTTGTTAAAATCCCTTTCGGGGGGGCAAATTTTCCAGGCCGCCTTGTGCTTGGCCTTAGCCCTGTCCGAAAGTATTCAGAAAAATGCCAATATCGACCAGCACTTTTTCTTTTTAGACGAAGGTTTTGGAAGTTTGGACAAAGATAGTTTGCAAATTGTTTTAGAAACATTGAAATCATTGCAAAAAGAAAATAGAATTGTAGGGCTAATATCACACGTAGAAGACTTGCAGCAAGAGGTAGATGTGTTTTTGCACATCCGCAACGACGCTTCAAAATCTAGCGTTATAGATACCAGTTATTAAAAAAAGGGATTTACAAAAACTTGTAAATCCCTTTTTTTTACAAACTCATTCTAAAAGCTTCTATGATAGGATTTGCTTTATTGTAGTCTGTTTCTTGTATAAATACTTCAACGGCCAAATCTGTATTGCCAAAACCCGCCAACCTTGCCGATTGGATATTGTTTTTTATCACCGTTGCAATTCCCGCAGCCTCAATTTTTGTTTGAAGTGCCTGAGCCAATATTTCGCTCCCCGAATAGATTTTAATAAATGCCATCTTCTTTATTTTTATAGATTAATTTTTATAATATTATTGTAAATACTTGATATTCAGCACGATATTTATATAATTTTCAACATCAAATGTGTCATTTTTTTGAATGTATAGCTTTTTGTTCTAGCCCATCCAGCATTCCGTTTCAAGTACTCGCCCCAAAAGGGTTTTTTGTTTGCCACAAAAGGAGCTTCCGCTGGTCGCTCTTTTGCAGCAACAAAAAAATCCCTTTTGGGGCTGCGGGCTTTACACTACATTCTGGGCTAGTGTGTTCCCGTTTTCAAATCAAATCCAAATTTTGCAATCAAATAATATTTTCTTTAGTAAATTTTATCAGATATATTTATAAAGGAGCTCCTTAAAAAACTAGACACTTATTTTTTGAAAAATAGTTGTCAAAATCTAATTTCAATCCCCTAGCAAATTTCATTTTTTTCATATAAAAACACAAACGCTAAACCAAATTTTGGTATTATTCCTCTTCCAACGAATCAAACTCAAACACCAATGGCTCTAGCATCATTTTATCGGCCAAAATAGCTATTCGCTCCGTATATAAATCCGAAAACAGGATACGCTGTGTTTTGGCAATGCTATTTGAAATCCGCATAATTTTGGTGTCGTGCCTCATTTTCAATAGACTATCGGCATCGTCTAAAACAAACATTTTGAGCCTATTAACATTATATCCAGCTGTCGAAAACATGTCGTTGAGTCGGGTAGGGGTACCAATCAACACATCAATACCCGCCGAAATATAATTTTTATCATAATCCAAATCGCCTTTGTCATGCACGCCATATACCCTCAAATTGGTATAGCGTCCCAATTGTTCAAAAAGTTGTTCCATTTCCAAAACCTTGGCTTTATCGGCCACCATGATTAAGGCTCTTGGCGATTCTTCTCCTTCGGCCACCAATCGTTGAATAACATGAATTACAATAGTTGTCGTTTTGCCGCTGGCTGGATCTGCAATTACAATACAGTCTGCGCCACTTTTTAAGGCCGAATATGTTTCTTGTTGCAAATCATTGGCTGTTGCTAAGCCATTTTCTATCAAGGCTTGTTGCAGCTTTTCGTTTATTTTTTTCAATTTCATTTTATGGTTTATTTGCTCGCAAAAAGATTAACATCTTGTTCCGATATTTCTTGTCCGCCCAATATGATCAAACGTTCTACTACATTTCGTAACTCTCTAATGTTGCCCGTCCAATCGTATGCTTTCAACAATTGGATGGCATTGGGCATAAATATTTTGGGTACATTACCTTGCTCTTCCGATATTTTTTTTGAAAAATGTTCAATCAACAATGGAATATCTTCTCGACGGTCGTTTAGTGACGGCACTTTTATCAAAATTACGGCCAGTCTATGATATAAGTCTTCTCTAAATCTCCCTTCGGCAATTTCTTTTTTCAAATCTTTGTTTGTTGCTGCAACAACCCTAACATTTACTTTAATGTCCTTGTCGGCACCCACCCTTTGAATTAAATTTTCTTGCAAAGCCCGCAATACTTTAGCCTGTGCCGCAAGGCTCATGTCGCCAATTTCGTCCAAAAACAGTGTACCGCCATCTGCTGCTTCAAACTTGCCCGCTCGGTCTTTTACAGCCGAGGTAAAAGCCCCTTTTACGTGTCCAAACAATTCACTCTCAATAAGTTCAGATGGTATTGCCGCACAATTTACCTCAATCAGCGGAAATCCCGATCGATCACTTTTTTCGTGCAATTGATGGGCAACCAGCTCTTTTCCTGTTCCATTTGGGCCCGTTATCAAAACCCGTGCTTCTGTTTGTGCTACTTTTTCAATCATGAGTTTAATGTGGTTGATAGCTTCGCTATGTCCAATCATTTCATAATGCTTACTTACTTTTTTCTTCAATATTTTATTCTCTACCACCAGTTGTTTTCTGTCCAACGCATTTCTAACGGTGTTCAACAACCGATTCAAATCGGGCGGTTTCGATATATAATCAAAAGCACCTAACTTCATCGTTTGAATGGCTGTTTCCATATCGCCATGACCAGAAATCATCACAACAGGTATCTCGGGTTTTATCTTTTTTACGGCTTCTAATAGTTCTACTCCATCCATTTTCGGCATTTTGATGTCGCATATAATCAAATCATAATCCGTATTTTTTATTTTTTCCAATCCTATTATACCGTCTGATGCATCTTCTACTTTGTAACTATCGTTTTCCTCAGATAATATTTTTACTAACACCCGTCTAATAGCTGCTTCGTCCTCTATTATTAATATTTTACTCATAATTTTTTTCTAATATTTCAACCATTTA
This sequence comes from Flavobacterium branchiophilum NBRC 15030 = ATCC 35035, assembly GCF_002217205.1. Lineage (GTDB taxonomy): Bacteria > Bacteroidota > Bacteroidia > Flavobacteriales > Flavobacteriaceae > Flavobacterium > Flavobacterium branchiophilum. The sequence continues at coordinate 8,334 of NZ_MUGT01000080.1, forward strand.
TACAACTCTTTCCATGTTGGTTTTTTACCATACATCAAAATACCCACACGATAAATTTTGGCCGCAAACCATACTACAAATACAAAAGTAGCATATAATATTACTACCGATAGTACAATTTGATACCAAGGCACTCCAAAGGGTATTCGCATCATCATCACTATTGGCGATGTAAGCGGCACCATCGAAAACACAAGGGCTACGGTGCCATTTGGATCATTCAAAACACTAAAAAAACCAACATAAACTCCCAGCATCAAGGGCAATATGATGGGCAATAAAAATTGCTGAGAATCTGTTTCTGAATCTACTGCCGCCCCAATTGCAGCATATATAGAACTATATAAAAAATAACCTCCCGTAAAATATATGACAAAACAACTTAAAATTGTAAGCTTTGGCAATTTCCAAATCTCTAAAAAATAAGTCTGAATCAGTAGTGCCAACTCCGATTTGGAACTCCCTATCATTTCTGGCTCTAGGGCAGATGCAGCCCCCAACGGCACATGAAAAATTACCGATAACACAAAAAATAATAGCCCACCCAATAAGGCCCAAATCATAAACTGAAGCAAACCTGCCAAAGCATTCCCAATGATTTTTCCCATCATCAACGTAAATGGTTTTACAGACGAAATAATGATTTCTATGATGCGATTCGTTTTCTCCTCTATCACACTTCGCATAACGGTATTCCCATATATAATAATAAACATCATTATCAAATACCCAAATCCTGCTCCAATCCCAACTTTCAATTCATTCAACCCTTTTACCGTTGCCTCTCCAGACGATTTTATCAATTGTATCGATACTTTTGCCTGTGCTTGCTTTATCGCCTCCAAATCCAAATGGGCTTTTGCATAATTCTGATTCGTAATTTTTCGAGCAATAGTTTGCTCTATTGTATTCACAAACTCCAAACTCGGACTGTCCTTAGATATATACGACATTTTTTCCGAACCCGTTTTTGGAATAAGCAACAAGCCTTCATAACTATCCCGAAGCATTCTATCCTTCAATAAACTAACCGAAATCTTCGAAAAATCAACATACTGATACTGCTCATCACTCTCAAACTCCGAATAAAACAATCCCGTTTCATCATGTATAGCAATCGTTTTCTTGTCAGATTTCATATTGGCCAAATAACCCACAAAAAACGCCAAGCCTATCATCATCAACGGACTCAAAAAAGTCATGATAATAAAGGACTTATTCCTAACCTTTGCTATAAATTCTCTCCTTATTATAATCGATAATATACTCATATAAAATAATGTTTTGGTCTATTAATGGTTTACAATTGCATACTTGGGGCCACTGTCTGTATAAAAATATCATTGATACTAGGTATCTTCTCTACAAAATGGGTTACTTGCCCTCGCCGTGTCAATACCTGCAACAAGTCATTTGGCAATCGAGCATCTAATGCAACCTCCAATTTCAATTCATTTTGAAGCGATTTAAAATGGGCTGGCGAAATCTGGAATTGTTGTGTCAAATCATACATCAAACCCTCCACGTTATCTGTCAATATGCCAATTTCAAATCTGTTCGTTTTATGTGCCCGCTTCACATCGTCTATTTTTCCTTCAATCAACTTGTTCGATTGGTGTATCAATGCAATATGATCACAAAGCTCTTCAACACTTTCCATTCGGTGTGTCGAAAATATAATCGTAGCACCATGGTCTCTCAAAGCCAGTATTTCGTCTTTTATTATATTGGCATTCACAGGATCAAAACCCGAAAACGGCTCATCAAATATCAACAACTTCGGACGGTGCAACACACACACAACAAACTGAATTTTCTGTGCCATACCCTTCGATAATTCCTGTATTTTCTTATGCCACCACCCTTTTATATCCAACCTGTCAAACCAATACTCCAGCTGCTGCGTCGCCTCCGCCTTAGACAAGCCCTTCATTTGTGCCAAATACAAGCACTGCTCTCCCACCTTCATCGTTTTATACAATCCACGCTCCTCTGGCAAATAACCAATATGCTGCACATGCTTTGGGTGCAACGGCTCTCCATCCAAAAGCACTTCACCACTATCAGGCATCGTAATCTGATTAATAATTCGTATCAACGATGTTTTTCCAGCTCCATTCGGACCCAATAACCCATAAATACTACCCTTCGGAACCCGCAACGACACATCATTCAATGCCGTATAATCCCCATATTTTTTAATAACGTTACCAACTTCTAAAATGTTACTCGACATAAACTTAAAATTTGCCGTAAAAGTAAACAATTTTATACGATCCACATTTCAATCCCCCCAAAAAAAAACAAACAACCACCCCAATACAAATCCCACCTATATATATATATATAGGTAACCGCAAAACCTAAACAATAGGAGCAGCGCACTACGGTTTACAAAGAGCCATAGTCCCGCTTTCCGTTACAATCTTTTGTTTTTTAAAGAAAAAAACAAAAGGATTTCCACTACAATCGGGGCTATTTTAGGAAGTAGCTCGTTTTCAAATCGGCAATAAAAAATTTATTAAAGAAAATACTCATAAAATATTTTTTTTAATTAAATTTTCTAAAAAAAATATAAATAAAACAGCAATTGGAAACAGGAAAATAATTTTGACATACTCAAAAATACCAACACATACTAACAATACCAATTGCGAATTAAAAAGCTAGATTCAACTAGCAAATACAACTAATACAATTTCATACATGCTAAGATAGTTTTCAACTATTTTTATGAAGCTTGATTCAATCTTTTCTTTGCGGCTCTGCGTCTTTGCGAGATCCATTTCACGCAAAGCTCCAGAAACGCAAAGTAAATACCTTGACTATTTGAATGAGTTACGGACAATTACAATAAAAAATTCAAGTAAATTTTAACACTTTTATTCAAATTTTTATTTAAAAACAATTTTATTATAGAAAAAAAATTCTATATTTGCAAGATAATACTAATTAATCTATAAATAAATTACAATAATGTAATAAAACAAGATTTTAATAAAATAAATATCAATTTTAAATGATTATTTTTATTATTATAATACTTAATATTACAAATAAGTAAATCAAATTGCTAATTAGTCATAAAAAGGAGAACTTTCCTGCCCGATTTTTCAAAATGGAAAGACAATCATAATAAACAAAACAACCATGAAAAAATTACTCTATTATTGCTTTAGTTTACTAATTACAAATGTAATTTGGTCTCAAACAGTATCTGTAAATCAAACTACTCCTAATGCAGAAGTTGGTATTCCTACAAATTTTAACTTAACGTTAAATCCAGGAAATTCACCTGGAAACACACATTATCGAATCAACTACTGGTTAGTTATTGCAAATATTGGCAACGGAACAATCCAAGGCAATATAAACGGACAAAACACATATACTTATTACCACACCCCAACATCTCAAGTACTTGCTTTGTCAAATAATACCTCAGTAGATATTCCAATTACCTACGGCAGCAATGCCCCTGACACCGACAATGTAGAATTTCAAGTTTCGGGTTCTTATGGCACAGTAGATGCAATGGGTAATTTTCATGCGGGTCCAACTTTATACGGTAAATATAAAAAAACAAACGGAGATTCAGGATATGCTGTCGATGTAAAAATTTTGTGCACTCCCTCAATAAGTAGTCCTAATATTTTAGCCTGTTGTCCAAATAATGTTCAAATATGTGCTAGCGGATTTTGCGATGCAAATACTTTTAATTGGTCAATAACAGGAGGTAACATTGTATCAGGTTTTGGCTCTAGTTGCATTACTGTCGCACCATCTGCTGGAAATGGTGCTGTATCAGCGGGTTGTACAGTTTCAAGAAGTTCTGGACTTAGTACATATACTCGTTTTAATAGTTCAAGTATAAGCAGAACCCCTCGAACAGCATCTTTTACGGCTTTGTATCCAGAATATCCATATAATACACAACCATACAACTATATTTGCAAAGGCGGCAGCGGTCGTCAAATGTCAATGGCAACACAATGTGGTATTTCTTCAATAAATTGGGTTGCTCCAAATTGTACTATAATAGGCCAAAATACATTAACCCCCACTATAATTCCGACAAATGTTATACCAACAACCAGTACTATTAATATATATGCAACTGTAAATTTTGTTGGAGGCTGTTCAGTAAACACTCCTGCAATACCATTTAAAATCCTAGATGCAACGAATGCACCTGTTCCAAACGGTTATTTTGAAGCAGTCCCAAACAATGGAGACATTTGTACGGCTGATGTTTTTCAATTAAATTTTATTAGCACAGATGGATTTAGTAATGGAGTTACAACAATTTCTCGCGACTTTATAAGAGGGCCAGGAGACAGCATTCACTACCAGCCATCAAAACCTACACCTATTACGGTATGCAATAAAAACTTATGTACGGGGTTATCCACTTGTACTGTATTTAAAGTATATCCTCCAGCCCCTTGCGATTATTATATAAATAAAAGTATTGCACCAACATCAAATGAGAAAATCATTATTGCTCCAAACCCAACAACTGGAAATCTAAAAGTTGAACTACCAGAAGTGCTAACTGGAACATATCAGATTTTTGATCAAATAAATAATAAATTGATACTAGAAGATAAATTTGATAATAGATTAGAACTTCAGATACAAATAGATACGAAACTAAATAATGGAATATATATACTTAAAATCAATACAGAAAAATATATTTTTACACAAAAAATCATATTAAGTAAATAATTTATGAAAAAATTATATATAGTACTAATCTTGAGTATTGCCTTTATAGGCAATGCTCAAGAATTACAAGATTGGCAAGTTGGTATAACAGCAAACACTTTTGTTTTTAGCAGGATAAATCCTGATTACAATCCACAAAAAGCCAAACAAAACCTTATTAATGGTCATGGTTTTGGAATAAGCATCGAAAAAAATTGGAATCCAAGTTGGGGTATCAAGACAGGGCTAATATATAACAATCAAAATCAAAAGTATGACAATTTTTTCCATAATGGAAATGTTTATACTTCCACAGTCAATATGGACTTTAGTTATTATAAACTGCCAGTTACCATCCAATATACACATCAAATAAAAGAAAACCTCTATTTGATAATCAATCAAGGGGTTCAAATGTCATTATTAAACGATTATAAAACTATAATTGATAGTGAATTAGGTATAGAAACACTAACTCCTAATTTTATTAATGGAATTGCTAAGCAGTCATTTATTACACCAGTTGAATATTATTATAAAATAGAAAATTATGGTTGGATATATAAAAACCGTACGTATGGTATAGTGGGTTCTGTAGGGATAAAAGGTATATTGGCTAAAAAACTAACCTATTCAACAAGCATAAAATATGAATACGATATCACATCGGCAGATACAGACAAAGCTTATTTTTCAGAAAACTTCAATACCAAAAACTTTTGTATAGGACTAGAATTTGGAATGCAATATCATTTTTCCTTGACAGGATGTAGTTATTGCAAAAACCAACCACATTAATACCAATACAAATGCCAAGTTTTTAAATGCAATTAGATTTATAGACGCTAACGTAAACCACAAAACCCCTAAATCTATCGTTACAACCTGAACACATACAACAAAACCCAGCAAAGTAGCCTTGTAACATATTGAAAACGAGGTACAATAAAAAAAAAGCAAAAAAAAGGTTAAAAAAAGCTTGTATAAGCCAAAAGAAGTGCTACCTTTGCACCCGCAATAAGCGATAAGCATTTTGAAATAGGCGGTAAAAAAAAGATTTAAAAAAAAGTCAAAAAAAGTTTGCCAGAATAAAAAAAAGGTTTACCTTTGCACCCCGCAAAAGAGCGATAAAAAATTTGAAATCACGGCAAAAAAAGATTTAAAAATAAATCAAAAAAAGTTTGCCAGAAACAAAAAAGATTATTATTTTTGCATCCGCTTCGAGAGGGGCGAAAAATAAGAAGAAATGTTCATAGACATATTGAATTGACAGCCGTTTTAACAGCAATGTTAAAACAGAAAAAAAAGAGAGTAAGCGTTTAGTAAAACGACGTACATCGCAAATAAT
>NZ_MUGT01000081.1:0-16213 GCF_002217205.1 Flavobacterium branchiophilum NBRC 15030 = ATCC 35035
TCGGCAAGTTGGGTTAACAACGGCAGAAACAGCTGTAAATCATGTATATACGCAGTTTAATATGCCAACGCAGACATTTAATAGCAACACAAGTTTTGTTCCTATTGCGGCATTTACTCCCCCTTCGGGGGCTGGGGGGCTTGGGCTCGAAACTGAACAATACTTTTTTCACCCCGACCATTTGGGAAGTTCCAATTATATTACTAACTTTGTGGGCGAAGTTTCGCAACACAGCGAGTACTTTGCTTTTGGGGAAACTTTTGTAGAAGAGCATAAAAATAGCCATAACTCACCGTATAAGTTTAACGGTAAGGAGCTTGATGAAGAAAGTGGTTTGTATTATTATGGGGCAAGGTATTATGATGCGAGGATAAGCATTTGGGCTAGTGTGGATCCGTTGGTAGTGAAGACCATGAGTGCTTATGGGTATTGTAATTTGAATCCTGTAAATTTGATTGACCCTACGGGGATGAGTTCATACCCAATATATGGAAAAAATGGAGAATATCTAGGTGATGATGGCAGAAAAGGCGGAGATTTAGCATTTACTGGAGAAAAAGATGGTAAAGGAGGGTTTAAAAATTTAAAACAGTTTACAGATAATCACACTCAATTTCAGAGAGCCTCTAATAAAATTAAAAATGAGTCATCTGGTAATGCAACAGAAAGTTTATGGATAGCACATACGGCTAATAATGCTCAAAAAGATAAATCTATTAATTATAAGAAAAACGGTAATAAAGATGTTTTTGTACAGCTATTGGATGGACAATATTCAACTACTCTACCAAAATTTAAATCTCCTTTGAGTGTCAATGACAATTCTCAAAATGCTAAAAATGCAAGAGCAGGATTAATCAATGTTTTACAAGGTGGCTCTGACCCTACAGGAGGGGCTGTTTTATGGGATGGATTAGATTTTTTACATAATAGTTTCGATTCAAATAAATTTAACGAATATGGATATGTTAGAATTACAACTTCTCATTTAAAATCTCTTACGGATTTTTACTCCTATCAATCTAATAAAAATAAAATAAATGGAAATTGGGATGTAGATTGTGTTTTCGAGGAATATGGAAAAATACCTTACAAACACACCTTTAATTCAGCATATTGGACAGGAAATGGCAATGAAGCTAAAAGTCACCAAGGTATAAAATCAAGTGGAACACATGGGGGTACTATTTTTTGGATTAAATATAAACGATAATTTATGAAAACTTCAATTATTATTATTTTATTATTTTGTTTGATTTCAAGTTGTAATCATAAAAAAAATAAATTAACAAATCAAAGTTTGGACACATTAATAACTGTTAAATCTGAAAACATTAATTGTTTAAAAGGAACAAAAGGTTTTGTGAAAAAATTCGGAATGGTTATTCCAAGGTATTTTGAACTAATCGATTATATCTCTATTGATATTAATGATGATGGTAAACAAGATACTATTGCAGTATTATCTCCATCTTCATTTATTCCAATTAACGTAAGAGAAGTATGCGATACAATTAATGTTGAGAATAGATTATTGGTTAATTTTACAAATATTAACAATATTAAATCTAAAGCAACTATTTTTCCTGATATAATTTCTAATGATATTAGTGCCGCTTGGGGTGGATATGAAACATTAAAAAACATTAAAAAAAATGTTTTTGCTCTTCAAGGGGACACAGGGCAAGGTTGTAAGTTTAAGTATAATATCTATATGTCAATTATTAAAAAAAACATATATGTAGATAGCTTAAATTTCATATCCTATTGCCCTGGAAATGATTTAAGTTATAGAACAAAAACATATAATTTCAAAAAAAAGTTAGAAATTAAATACTTTAATAGAAAAAAATTAGATTCTCTAAAATCAATTTATGGATTCAATTAACCCAGCTCCCCTCGATTACTATAATTTAACCAAATAAAAATTCATAAAAAATTTGAATTTTTTTTACGAATAATTTAATTTTTCAAACCCTGTTAGCGTTCAAATGCTAATAGGGTTTTTAAAATACTTGTCCTTGGGAACACCTCCAAAAGTGGCAATCTAGCCCCGACTGGAGTGGAAATCCTTTTTGTTTTTTCGTTAAAAACAAAAAGATTGTAGCGTAAGGCGGGAACTGGCCCTGCGTGAAAATGCCAAGGGTGGCGGCTTCAAATAAGTTAGAGGTTAGAAAATAGAGGTTTGAATTATGAGGTTAGAGGTTAGAAATTAGAGGTTTGAGGTTAGAGGTTAGAGAATGGAGATTTGATGATATGATATTTCAATTTTTGTAAAATTGTTTTGTTCATGCAAAGTTATCGCGTTGTGAAGCAAACGGTTTAGGTATTTATTGGATTTAATGGTTCTATACATTAGATTATGAACATTGTAATGTGGTTTTGGTTTACCTTTTGCGAAGGGAAGCTGTTTTTTTTTTGTATTATGAATATTTTTTCAAAATGCCCTTTTTATTTGGAATTTTACTTCAAAAGTTAGGTTATTGAATTATTTTATCACTTATGTGTTTATTTTAGTTAGCAATTTTTGTTCGAATTAGTGTAGATGCTGTTTGATTGCGATAATCGTACGTTTCTTTTTGATATTATGGATTGTTGGCTTTTGAATGATGTTTGTAATAAACTGAAACTGTGTAACTATGAATAAAATACTTATTTTTGTAAGCAATATTTTTTAAAATTAAATAAAGATGAACTTAAAAATCAATGGATGCGGTGCTATTTTTGCTGTTTTTCAAAAACGTTTTAACACTTTTAAAACACTTTTTGTGTTGTTGTTATTTGTTTTATTGGGTTATTATTTATTTCCAGAGCCTAAAATTTCAAAGAATATTCAGATAGACCATTTGGTTCTTTACAAATCAAAGCGGCAATTGTTGGCTTATTCTAACGAAAAATTAATCAAAACATACAAAGTATCGCTTGGCAAACAGCCCATTGGTGCCAAGACTTATGAAGGCGACCTTAAAACTCCAGAAGGGCATTATACCATTTTTGATAAAAATCCGAACAGCGGTTATCATAAAAACTTAGGGATTTCGTATCCAAATTCAAAAGATATTCAAAAAGCTAAGCATCTTGGAAAGCCTGTTGGTGGTGCTATCAAAATTCATGGCATCCGAAACCATTTTGGTTTGATTGGGAAATTCCATCGTTGGTTTGATTGGACATTAGGCTGTGTGGCATTAACGAATCAAGAAGTTGACGAACTTTATGATGCCGTAAAAATAGGTACTCCAATTGATATAAAGCCTTAAATTATTTATGACGCATCAATCATGTTAGCATCATTTACTAATTTTAATAGCGTAAAAGTTATTTGATCATCATAACAGTTACTTTTTTTTTAGAACAGAACACAACATGAAACTCAAATTATGATTAATAAAAGTATTATATTTGCTCCGTAAATGTAACAATAGTGAGTGCCATCAATAAATTGAAAATTCTAAACGACCCAATTTATGGTTTTATTACCATTCCAAATGAATTGGTTTATGATTTAATACAACATCCCTATTTTCAGCGGCTGCGTCGGATTTCGCAAATGGGATTGTCCTATTTGGTATATCCAGGAGCTCATCATACTCGTTTTCATCATGCCCTTGGCTGTATGCACCTGATGCAAAAAGCCATTAGTGTGCTTCGATATAAAGGGGTTCTGCTATCGGACGCCGAAGAAAATGCCCTTTTGGTTGCTATTTTGTTACACGATATTGGCCATGGCCCGTTTTCGCATGCCATGGAACACAGTATAGTAGAAACGATTAGCCACGAAGCTATTTCGCTATTGTTTATGAACGAACTCAACCAAATTTTTGAAGGGCAATTGGATTTGGCCATTCAAGTTTTTAAAGGCGAGTACCCTCGCAAATTCATGTTGCAACTGATTTCAAGTCAGTTGGATATGGACAGGATGGATTATCTTAAAAGAGATAGTTTTTATTCGGGTGTAGCAGAAGGCAACGTAAATTCTGAGCGTTTGATACAAATGATGAACGTTGTAGATGACGTTTTGGTTATAGAAGAGAAAGGCATTTACTCTGTCGAAAAATTTTTGATGGCTCGAAGGCTTATGTATTGGCAAGCCTATTTGCACAAAACAAGTTTAGTAGCCGAGCAAATATTGACTAAAATACTTAAACGTGCTAAAGAACTGACTCAGAAAGGCATTTTGCTAGAGGGAAGTAAAGCGTTGTTATATTTTTTGGAAAATAAAGTTACAATGGCAAGTTTTGATGCTTTGGTTTTAGAAAAATTTTCGCAATTGGATGATTTTGATATTATAAGTGCGATAAAATCATGGCAATTTCATCCTGATTTTGTGCTAGGTTCATTAAGTAAAATGATAGTCAATCGGGATTTATTAAAAATAAGATTAACGACCGAAAAAATAGAAACCGATATTAAATTAAAGTTGCTCGAACAATTTGCAAGTCAAGAAAATATTAGTATTCATGATGCAAAATACTTTATTTTTAGTGGCAAAATTGTGAATCAGGCCTATAATTCCTTGGCAGAACCAATTCGGATATTGAAGAAAGACAAAACCATTGAAGACGTTGTTGCGGTATCTGATCAATTAAATTTGAAAACCATTTCAAAAGCGGTAACAAAATATTATATTTGCTACCCCAAACAATTGACATAAAAATACAATTTAAAACATTTTTTTATACTTTTGCATCGATGAAATTTACAGCAGAACAAATAGCCAGCATTTTAGAAGGGGAAATTGTAGGAAATCCAAAAATTGAAGTCTTCAAACTATCCAAAATTGAAGAAGGAACAGAGGGGTCGCTTACATTTTTGGCCAATCCAAAGTATTTGAATTTTATATATTCTACAAAGGCTTCAATAACTATTGTAAATAAAAATTTTGTTCCAGAGCACGAAACACAAACCACGTTGATAAAGGTAGAAGATGCTTATGGTTCCTTTACCAAATTATTAGAGTTTTATAACCAAGTCAAACTCAACAAGTCTGGCATCGAGCAACCCTCTGTTTTTTCAGATAATGCAAAGCATGGCACTAATTTATATTTAGGAAGCTTTAGTTATGTGGGTCAAAATGTAGTTATTGGCAACAATGTCAAAATATATCCCAATTGTTTTATAGGCGATAATGTTCAAATAGGCAACGATGTAACCTTGTTTGCAGGAGTTACGATTTATTCAGAAACTATTATTGGCAATAATTGCACCATACATTCGGGCTCGGTAATTGGTGCCGATGGATTTGGATTTGCTCCATCGGCAGACGGTTCTTACAAAAAAGTGCCACAAATTGGCAATGTAATTATAGAAGACAACGTAGATATTGGCGCTTGCACAACTATTGATAGAGCTACGATGGGGGCCACCATCATTCGAAAAGGGGTTAAGTTAGACAATCAAATTCAAATAGCCCATAATGTTGAAATTGGCGAAAACACCGTAATAGCGGCACAAACAGGCATTGCGGGTTCTACCAAAATAGGCACAAACGGTATGATTGGCGGTCAGGCAGGCATTGCAGGCCATCTTACCATTGGTAATAATGTGCGGATACAAGCCCAATCGGGGGTTGGTCGCAATATCAAAGATGGGGAGGTTTTGCAAGGCAGTCCAACATTTGGCTACAACGACTATTTTAAATCGTATATCCATTTTAAAAACTTACCAAAAATAGTTGCAGAATTAGAAGAATTAAAAAAACAAATAAAAAACATCACTAAATGACAGTAAATCAAAAAACGATAAAGAGCGAGATTTCTCTTACGGGAGTTGGATTACACACTGGCAAAGAAGTAACCATGACTTTCAAACCAGCCCCAGTACACAATGGATTTTCATTTATACGAATAGATTTAGAAGGAAGCCCCGTAATTGAAGCAGATGCAAACTACGTTGTCAATACACAAAGGGGTACTAATCTTGAAAAATTAGGTGTGAAAATTCAAACCCCCGAACATGTTTTGGCGGCTTTAATTGGCTGTGATTTGGACAACGTTATTATCGAATTGAATGCTTCAGAATTGCCAATTATGGATGGGTCTTCCAAATATTTTGTAGAAGCCTTAGAACAAGTGGGCATAGAAGAGCAATGTGCAGAGCGACATTATTATGTTGTAAAAGAAGTTATTTCATATTTAGATGAAGCAACTGGAAGTGAAATATTGGTTATGCCAGCAGACGACTACCAAATAACTACAATGGTAGATTTTGGTACAAAAGTATTAGGTACTCAAAATGCAACCCTAAAAAACATTGCCGATTTTAAAACCGAAATTGCCAATTCCAGAACTTTTAGTTTTTTACATGAACTCGAATATTTATTGGACGAAGGACTTATCAAAGGAGGCGATTTGAATAATGCAATAGTTTATGTAGATAAAGAAATATCTGAAAAAACCATGAGCAATTTGAAAAAAGCTTTTGGAAAAGATCAAATTTCTGTAAAACCCAATGGCATTTTAGATAATTTAACTTTGCATTACCCCAACGAAGCAGCCCGACACAAACTGTTAGATGTTATTGGCGATTTGTCCTTAATTGGTTGTCGTATAAAAGGTAAAGTGATTGCAAACAAACCAGGGCATTTTGTAAACACACAGTTTGCCAAAAAAATATCGAAAATCATCAAAATCGAACAACGCAGTCAAGTGCCTGTTTATGATTTGAACCAAGAACCATTGATGGATATTCATAAAATTATGAGTATTTTACCTCATCGGCCACCCTTTTTATTTGTAGATAGAATCATTGAAATGTCTGACAAACACGTGGTTGGGATGAAGAACGTTACCATGAACGAAAGTTTTTTTGTGGGTCATTTTCCAGAAGCTCCTGTAATGCCAGGAGTTATCATTGTAGAAGCTATGGCACAAACAGGAGGTATTTTGGTATTGAGCACTGTTCCAGACCCTGAAAATTATCTGACGTTTTTTATGAAAATAGACAACGTCAAATTCAAAAATAAAGTACTTCCAGGAGATACTTTAATATTCAAATGCGATTTGATTACTCCAATCAGACGAGGGATATGCCACATGTCTGCCAAAGCTTATGCCAATGGCAAACTCGTAACAGAAGCCGAATTGATGGCACAAATTGCAAGAAAACAATAATGATATTATGAATCAACCATTAGCTTACGTACATCCAGGGGCCAAGATTGCCAAAAATGTAGTGATTGAACCTTTTACAACCATCCATAACAATGTAGTTATTGGCGACGGAACATGGATTGGCTCCAATGTAACCATTATGGAAGGGGCTCGAATTGGCAAAAATTGTAATATTTTTCCAGGAGCTGTTATTTCGGCAATTCCTCAAGATTTGAAATTTGGTGGAGAAGAATCTCTTGCCATTATTGGCGATAATACAACAATTAGAGAATGTGTAACCATCAATAGAGGGACTATTGCATCTGGTCAAACCGTTATTGGCAACAATTGTTTGATTATGGCCACGGCACATATTGCCCATGACTGTCATATTGGCGACAATGCGATTGTTGTAAATGGGGTAGCGCTTGCGGGTCATGTTATTGTTGGCAAGTATGCTATTATTGGTGGTTTGGCTGCTGTGCATCAGTTTATTCATATTGGCGATCATGCCATGATTTCGGGAGGGTCGTTAGTTAGAAAAGATGTGCCTCCGTTTACAAAAGCCGCCAAAGAACCTTTGTCCTACGTAGGGATTAATTCAGTTGGTTTGAGAAGACGTGGTTATACTACAGAAAAGATTAGAGAAATTCAGGAAATTTATAGAATTTTATACCAAAAAAATTACAATACCACACAAGCTCTAGGCATTATTGAAGCCGAAATGGAAGCCACTCCAGAAAGAGACGAAATTATTGACTTTATTAGAAATTCGTCCAGAGGTGTGATGAAAGGATATACGGGTGTGTAATATGATACAACAAAACTTTGCTTCTGAATTTGTAATCAAGTAAAATTTTGTTCGTTTTTTCATACAGCTGTTGTTATCCAATACACCTTAATTGCAGTTTGTTGCGTTAGGTATAGCAGCGGAAATCCTTTTAGAAGCCCCACAGCCCCCAAAAGAGGTGTTGTATTGCACGAATATCGTTTCTGAATGTGGTAATCAAAAAAGATTGTTTCACAATATTATATTTCTTTTGGAGTTCAATGAAAGTTGTTTGAAACGGATAGTCCGACCCTTGTGGGAACGCCCAAAAAATGTTGCTATTGATGGGTTGATTTTATTTTTATATTGAATTTGGCCCATACTACCTAAAATAAGTTAATGAGTTTTGAAAAATGAATTGGAAAACGGCAATAAAAGATTTTCAATCTTATTTGAAAATAGAAAGGGCTTTGTCTGTTAATACAGTCGAAAATTATACTTTTGATATCGCAAAATTAGTTGCTTATTTGGAACAAAATCAGATCGACGAAAACCCTATAAATATATCAAAAGAGACACTTCAGGGTTTTATTTACACCATTTCTAGCACCATAATGCCTCGATCACAAGCCAGAATTATATCTGGATTGAAGCATTTTTTTTTGTATTTAATTTTTGAAGATTATCGAAAAGACAACCCTATCGAGTTGATAGAAACCCCCAAAACAGGCCGAAAATTACCAGACACCCTTAGCGTATCAGAGATAGATCTTTTGATACACGCTATCGATTTGAGTATGCCCGAGGGCGAAAGGAACAGGGCCATGCTCGAAACACTTTATGCTTGTGGTTTGCGGGTTTCGGAATTGGTTACTCTAAAATTGTCTGATTTGTATTTTGAAGAAGATTTTATACAAGTGTTGGGCAAAGGCAACAAGCACCGTTTTGTTCCTATTAGCGAGCAAACCAAAAATTATCTTAGCCTTTATATTAGCCAAATCAGAAACAAAATTCACATTCAAAAAGGTTTTGAAGATATTTTATTTTTAAATCGGCGGGGCAAACAGCTCACACGTGCAATGGTATTTACGATTATCAAACAATTAGCTGTGTCTATAAATCTTCAAAAAAACATCAGTCCCCACACGTTTCGACATTCGTTTGCTACCCATTTATTAGAAAACGGAGCCGATTTAAGGTCTATTCAACTCATGCTCGGACACGAATCTATTACTACAACCGAAATTTATGTACATTTAGACCGATCGCATCTTGCCAAAACGTTACTTGAATTTCATCCCAGAAAACAGACACTTTAAAGATTATTTTGTATATTTACTCTTTTTTTAAAAATAACCTTTTTTAAACTAGGTTTTGAGGTTTTCAAAACACAATAAAAAATGAATTATTTTACAAAACTCTAAATTTATACTTACATACCTAATTATTTTTTTTGAATCATGAAATTGCAAAATTACAACATTTTAGTTACTGGAGGTGCTGGATTTATTGGCTCAAATTTAGTAGCAGATTTTTTAAATCACCAGAACAAGGTTTGGTGTTTGGACAATTTATCTACGGGCAAATTTCAAAACATAGAACCTTATTTAAACCATCCCAACTTTACGTTTATCGAAGGCGATATTCGATCGTTTGAAACTTGTCAGGAGGCTGTACAAAACATCGATTATGTTTTTCATCAAGCTGCCCTTGGGTCTATTCCCCGTTCATTGGACAATCCTCGGCTAACCAATGAAGTCAATGTGAGTGGCTTTTTGAACATGATTTTAGCTGCAAAAGATGCCCAAGTCAAAAGATTTATTTATGCAGCAAGCTCTTCGACCTATGGCGATTCTGAACATTTGCCAAAAACAGAAGCCATCATTGGCAATCCGCTTTCGCCTTATGCTGTAAGTAAATATGTTAATGAATTGTATGCCCATGTGTTTGGACTTAATTATGGATTAGAAACAATTGGTTTGCGTTACTTTAACGTATTTGGTCCCAAGCAATCGCCAGATGGGGTGTATGCTGCTGTAATACCCACTTTTACGAAGCTATTAATGGACCATCAATCGCCAAAAATCAATGGCGACGGATTAAACTCCCGTGATTTTACTTATATTGCAAACGTTATACAAATGAACCATTTAGCAGCTTTAACCCAAAACCCTAACGCTATTGGTCAGGTTTTTAATACCGCAGTGGGCGAACGATCTAATTTATTAGAATTAATTGCTCATTTAAAAATATGTTTATCAAAATATGACCCTGAAATTAATCAAATCCCCATAATTCACGGGCCAAACAGGCAAGGCGACATTCCACATTCATTAGCCTCTATCGACAAAGCCAAAGCCCTTTTAGGATATGAGCCAACGCATAACCTCGAAAAAGGACTAACAGAAGCCGTCGATTGGTATTGGCAACATTTAAAATAACCCTTTATTATATTGAATTTTTAACATGAGAAACCAATTTTTTGCTTACGGAACATTACTTTTTTTGGTAGTTTTAATTGTAAATTTCTATTTTAAAACTGCTTACGGAATATCCATTTTCATAGGATTATTATTAATAATAGGGCTCTATAATGCCATACAAACCAAGCATGCCATTTTAAGAAATTTTCCTGTATTGGGTTATTTCAGGTATTTATTTGAAATGATAGCGCCCGAAATTCAACAATATTTTATAGAAAGAACTACCGATGGCAAACCATTTTCTAGAAACCAACGGTCTTTAGTATATCAGCGGGCCAAAAACATAGATGCTACAACGCCTTTTGGAACACAATTAGAACTAAACAATGCCGATTATGAAGGCATCAAACATTCGATGTTTCCAAAAACGGTGCAAGAAGACTTGCCTCGAACATGGGTAGGGGGCAAAGATTGTAAACAAAAATACCATGCCTCTTTGCTCAATATTTCGGCCATGAGTTTTGGGTCGTTGAGCGAAAATGCGATAAAATCATTAAACATTGGTGCCCAAAAAGGCGGCTTTTACCACAATACCGGCGAAGGAGGCCTTACCGAATTTCACCTTCAAGGGGGCGATATCACTTGGCAAATTGGAACTGGATATTTTGGATGTAGAACCGAAGACGGACAATTTGATGGCAACAAATTTAAAGAAAAAGCCCTGTTGCCCAACGTAAAAATGATAGAAATCAAACTATCGCAAGGAGCCAAACCAGGACATGGCGGGGTATTGCCAGCATCTAAAAACACCGAACAAATTGCCAAAATTAGAGGTGTAAAACCCCACACAACCATACTATCGCCACCAAGCCACACTGCATTTACCGATGCTCGAGGACTGGTTTTATTTATTGCACAATTAAGACAACTATCCGAAGGTAAACCCATTGGTTTTAAGTTATGTATAGGCGACACTGCCGAGTTTGAAAAACTGTGCCAAGAAATGACAGCCTTAGACTGTTACCCTGATTTTATCACCATCGACGGTGCCGAAGGAGGCACAGGAGCAGCACCCCTCGAATTTGCAGACGGTGTAGGTATGCCACTAGAACCCGCATTGATATTTGTAAACAAAACCCTGCTAAAATATAATATCAGACAACACATCAAAATGATATGCAGTGGCAAAATCATATCAGGATATGCCTTGTTGCGGGCCATTGCCCTTGGTGCCGACATGTGCAATAGTGCAAGAGGATTCATGTTTTCGCTAGGTTGTATTCAAGCCCTGCGGTGCAACAATAACGAGTGCCCTACGGGCGTTGCCACACAAAACAAGATGCTTATGAAAGGCTTAGTAGTGACAGACAAATCCGAAAGAGTTTACCATTTTCATAAAAACACCTTACATGCCGCAAACGAACTATTGGCAGCGGCTGGCAAAACCAATTATACAGAAGTAGATAGCAGTATTTTTATGAAAGGCGATGAATTTTTAACCATATCCAACCAATATTTTCCAGACAATCTAAAAAACGTAGTGCTTTAGTTTTTTAGCTTCAAAAAAAAGTTAAAGTTTTTTCTGTCAGAATAAATTATTTTTTCAGTAAATAAAACATCAGAATTGATTAATAAAAATAATATTTGTGGTTTAAAAAAAGCCTCGCTGTTTTTTGTATTGATTACATAAAATGATGCGATGATCATGTGGAAGTATTTTTGTTAACATTCAACGAAAAATTTTGTAGCTATAATCGTGTTATTATGTGTAGAAAAGATTTCAAAAATAATACAGCCGCTATCTATAAATCGAAATGAAGGAAATAATCAAAATAAAAACAGAAACACCAAAACTTCAAACATTATTTATAAATTTGTAGCATATAAACTCAAAAAGCATATTGTAATGAATGAAGACGTTAGAAACCTCGAACCGAAGGTTTTGTGGAACAAATTTGCCGATTTGAATGCGGTACCACGCCCATCCAAACGAGAAGAAAAGGTGATTGCCTTTATGAAAAATTTTGGTTTGCAACTAGGACTAGAAACTTTTGAAGACGATATTAGAAACGTTATCATCAGAAAACCTGCCACAAAAGGCATGGAAAACCGTAAACCGATTGTGCTTCAAGGACATTTGGACATGGTACATCAAAAAAATAACGACACCTTATTTGATTTTGACACTCAAGGCATTGAAATGTTTGTAGCCGACGACTGGGTTCGAGCAAAAGGAACAACACTTGGTGCCGATAATGGGCTAGGAGTGGCAGCAATTATGGCCGTTTTAGAAAGTACTACACTGGCACATCCTGCCATTGAAGCCTTGTTTACCATTGATGAAGAAACAGGTATGACGGGGGCTTTGAACCTTAAAGGAGGTGTTTTGCAAGGGGAAATCTTGTTGAACTTGGACACGGAAGAGGATGATGAATTAGACATTGGTTGTGCAGGTGGCATAGATGTTACGGCAACAAGAACCTATGTTGAAGAAACGGTAGATCAAGCAACTTCAAAAGGCTATACCCTAATTGTAAAAGGACTAAAAGGAGGTCATTCTGGAATGGATATAGATAAAGGATTGGGCAATGCCAATAAAATAATGAACCGCCTTTTACATCATGGATTTGAATCATTTGGATTACAAATTGCCTCTATTAATGGCGGTAGTCTTCGGAATGCCATTCCAAGAGAAAGTGTGGCACATTTGATTATAGCATCAATGTTTGAAGACACTTTTGTATTTGATATGCAAAATAAAATTAATGCTATTAAAAAAGAGTTTCAAACCACCGAACCTTTTTTGGATATTGCAATAACCCCCTCTGCACTTCCTGAAAAAGTGATGGATTTGAGTGTACAAGAGGGCTTGCTTCGAGCAATTTATACGGCTCACAATGGTGTTTATCGCATGAGTGCCGATATGGAAAACTTGGTAGAAACGTCCAATAATATTGCTCGGGTATCTGTTGAAAATGGCCATATTTCGATTCAAAATTTATGTCGATCTTCTGTCGAAAGCTCCAAAATGGATTTGGCTTATGCCTTGCAATCGGCATTTGAATTGATAGGATGCGAAGTAACCTTAACTGGCAGTTATCCTGGTTGGACACCCAACGTGAACTCGCCTATATTAGATTTGTTAGTGCAGCTATATGAGCAACAAAACCAGCAAAAGCCCAAAGTTGTTGCTTGTCATGCAGGATTGGAGTGTGGGATTTTAGGTACACATTATCCTACTATGGACATGATTTCGTTTGGTCCAACGATACACGGAGCACATAGTCCAGATGAAAGAGCCTCAATAAGTTCGGCACAAAAATTTTGGACCTTTTTAGTCGCAATTTTAGCAAACATCCCTCTTAAAAATGAATAATGATAAAAACGCTTTATAAACACCTTTTTTAATTGAACTTTTTAAAAATTATAGTATATTCGCAAACGATTTAGTGTTATTTTAACAATATGACATATTGTGTTATATTGTAAGGCCAAATTCTAAATAAAAAGCAAATTACCATTAGCGTTTTTTGGGCGTTCCCCAAGGGTCGGGCTATCCGTTGCAATCTTTTTTGAGGCAGAAAAAGCCTCAAAAAAGGATTTCCACTACTATCCCTAACGCAAAATGCTACAATCAACTAGAATTAACCTATTAAAAACAATAATACTTGTCAAATTAATATTTTGAACTTAAATTTATAACACATGAAAAAAATTATTTTTCCCCTACTTGGACTACTAATGTTAGTGCCAACAAGTATGAAAGCCGACGAAGGCATGTGGTTTTTGATGTTTATCGAACGTCTGAATCATAGAGACATGCAAAAAATGGGTTTACAATTGACAGCCGAAGAAATTTATAGCATAAACCATCATAGTTTGAAAGATGCTATTGTTCAATTTAATGGCGGTTGTACTGCCGAAATGATTTCAAAAGATGGTTTGGTACTTACCAATCATCATTGTGGTTATGATGCAGTGGCCGAGTTATCTACGGCCGATAAGAATTATTTGAAAGACGGCTATTGGGCACCAAACAAGAAAGCGGAGATGAAACCTTCGAGTTTGTATGTTCGATTTTTTGTACGAATGGACGATGTTTCAAAAAGAATTTTATCGAAAGTAAATGATAAAATGACCGAATTGGAACGAGAAGCAGCCGTAAATAAAGAAATTGCAATGATAGAAAAAGAAAATAACGAGGGTGGCAAATATACCGTTTCGGTACGATCTTTTTTTCAAGGCAATGAATATTATTATTTTGTGTATCAAGATTACAAAGACGTTCGGCTGGTGGGAGTACCGCCAGAAAGTTTAGGAAAATTTGGAGGAGATACCGACAATTGGGAGTGGCCACGCCATACGGCAGATTTTTCAATGTTTAGAGTATATGCAGATCAAAATGGAAATCCTGCTGAATACTCTGAAAACAACGTGCCATTGCAACCCAAACATTATTTACCTATCAACTTGAAAGGTGTAAAGGAAGGAGATTTTGCTATGATTTTGGGTTATCCTGGTCGTACCAACAGATGGATGCCAGCGGGAGGAATAGAACAAAATGTCAAATTTGCATATCCAGCTTGGGTTGAAGGTGCTAAAACAGGCATGGACAACATGAAAAAATTTATGGATCAAAGTGATGCCCTTCGATTGTTATACGCATCAAAATATGCTTCTACGGCCAATTATTGGAAAAATAGACAAGGAATGATTGATGCTTTGACTAAATTTGAAACGGCAAAATCTAAAGCAGAGCAAGAAAGAAAGTTTGATGAATGGGCCAATAAACCTGAAAACAAGGCGAAATATGGCAATGTTGTAAGCAATATTAATAAATTTTACGCATTGACAAACGAAAAATCCAGACATGATAATTATTTGCAACAATTATTTAGAACGTCTGCCTTTGGAGCAATTGGAAGAACTATGGGCAAACAATTAGAGCAATATGTAAAAGCAGATGCAAGTAAAAGAAGCAGCATGTCGTCAGAAATTGTTGAAACAGTTTCAGGTTTTTTAAAAGACATACACCTTCCTGCAGAAAAAGCTATTTTGGCAGCACAATTAAACTTATATAATTCTAAATCAACGGGTTATAAAGTAGCTCCTATGGTTGCCAAATGGAGTTTAGAAAATCAAAACGATTTTACGGATTTTGCAAATAAAGCCATCGATCAAACCGTATTTTCTTCGCTAGACAAAATCAAAAGTTTTTTAGAAAATCCGTCTATGGAACAATTGACAAACGACCCAATTTATGCACTATCAAACGATTTACTTACCCATTTTATGTCAAAATCAGACGATATAGCCAAAGCTCAAAATGATTTTGGAGCTTCATACCGATTGTTGGTTGAAGGTTTGAGGGTTTCAAAAATGGGAAATATCAAATATCCTGATGCCAATTCAACCTTGCGATTGACTTACGGGAAAGTACGTGCATTGCCAAAAGATGCACGCAATGATGCCAAAGTAAATAATTATACTACTTTTGATGGTATGGTGAAAAAATACAAAAAAGGCGATGAGGAATTTGATTTACCAGAAAAATTATTGCAAATGAATCAAACCAAATCATTTGGACGCTATGTGGACAAAGATGGTACGATGCACGTTAATTTCTTGACAGACAATGATATAACAGGAGGGAATTCAGGTTCGCCAGTATTAAATGGTAAAGGTGAATTGATAGGACTTGCTTTTGATGGCAACATTGAAGCCATGGCTGGCGACGTAATTTTTGATAAAAAATTACAACGAACAATTAATGTTGATATTAGATATGTGTTGTGGGTTATCGAAAATTTTTCAAATGCCAAACACATTGTTGATGAAATGACTTTAGTAAAATAATTTTTAAAACATAATAAAAAAGCTACATTTTGATAAAAGTGTAGCTTTTTTTTATTTCAAAAAATAATACCAAATAT
>NZ_MUGT01000081.1:16304-33079 GCF_002217205.1 Flavobacterium branchiophilum NBRC 15030 = ATCC 35035
GTATATTTGGTATTACTATGTTAGTTTTATTTTTTGAAGTCTAGCATGGATTAACTACTTGTCATGATATAATTCTAATAGTTTTGATACTGTATTCCAATTGCGTATGGTTGCCGTTACATTCAATTTTTTTTCAATATATTTTTGGTCCAATTTGGTTTTTCCAGCCCCAATATGGTATTTGATATAAATCATATTGTCATGTACAATTGCTTCGTCTGGCTTGAACTGACTGATTTTTAAATCATTAATAGCATTTATTCCTAAATTTTTAGACAAAAAAGCTACATAGCATTTTTTAGTATCTACTTGTGGGTCTTTTAAAAAAGGATTTTGAGAAATGGCTTTTTCCAAATCGGTTTTAGACAGCATAACAACAGGTACATCTAGCCCTAATTGTTTGAAAATAAGTTGATTAATAGCAAAACCAATACCCGGCAAATGGGTTTCTGGACTACTCAAAAACACATTGCCCGACTGAATATATGTTTCAACATTTTGAAAACCAGCCGTTTCTAAAATGTTTTTGAGTTGCTCCATTTTTATGAGGTTGTGTCCAGACACGTTGATGCCTCTAAGTAATGCTAAATGTCTCATATTTAATATCTTCGTATAAAAAAAACGCAGCACATCATGTGAGTACTGCGTTGATATAGTGTTTGTTTCTAATTTTATTTAGCAATATTTACAGCACGAGTTTCTCTAATTACTGTAACTTTTACTTGTCCTGGATAAGTCATTTCTGTTTGAATTTTTTGCGAAATATCAAATGACAACGAGGCTGCATTTTCGTCTGAAACTTTTTCGCTTTCAACAATAACCCGCAACTCTCTACCTGCTTGAATGGCATAAGCATTTTTGACACCGCCAAAACCATAAGCCACTTCTTCTAAATCTTTCAAACGTTGGATATAGGAATCCAATACTTGTCTTCTGGCACCTGGTCTAGCTCCAGAAATAGCATCGCAAACTTGTACAATTGGCGACAGCAAAGATTTCATTTCAATTTCATCATGATGAGCCCCAATAGCATTGCAAACTTCTTCTTTTTCGCCATATTTTTCGGCCCATTGCATTCCTAATAGTGCATGAGGTAAATCGCTTTCTGTTTCGGGTACTTTACCAATATCGTGCAGCAAACCAGCACGTTTTGCCAATTTGACATTTAGCCCCAATTCTGCTGCCATGATACCACACAATTTGGACACTTCTCGAGAGTGTTGCAATAAATTTTGACCATAAGACGAACGGTATTTCATTCTACCAATTACTTTGATCAATTCAGGGTGTAAACCGTGTATGCCCAATTCTACCACGGTGCGTTTACCGGTTTCAATAATTTCGTCGTCTATTTGTTTGGTAGTTTTAGCTACAACCTCTTCAATTCTGGCTGGGTGAATACGACCATCTGTTACCAATTTGTGCAATGCCAAGCGGGCAATTTCTCTACGGACAGGATCAAAACAAGACAAAATGATAGCCTCTGGAGTATCATCAACAATGATTTCGACACCTGTTGCGGCTTCAATAGCTCTAATATTTCTACCTTCTCTACCAATAATGCGGCCTTTTACATCGTCTGACTCAATATTGAAAACAGAGACACAATTTTCTACAGCCTCTTCAGTTCCTACTCGTTGTATGGTGTTGATAATGATTTTTTTAGCTTCTTGTTGGGCGGTCAATTTTGCCTCTTCAATAGTATCTTGAATAAACGACATGGCTTGTGCCTTGGCATCGTTTTTCAAGCTATCCACCAATTGTTTTTTTGCCTCATCTGCCGAAAGTCCCGATATGACTTCCAATTGTGTAACTTGGCTTTTGTGCATTTTGTCTATTTCGGTTTGCTTTTTTTCCAAAGCATCAATTTTGGCTTGGTATTCTTTGGTTTTATTTTCAAACTCGTCATTTACTTTTTTGGCTTTAGAAAGTTCGCTCGACACTTGCGATTCTTTGTCTCTGACTCTTTTTTCAACCTCGGCTACTTTTTTATCACGAGCCAATATGACTTGTTCGTGCTCTGCTTTTAGTTCAATAAATTTCTCTTTGGCTTGAAGAATTTTATCTTTTTTAATGTTTTCGGCCTCTAGGGTAGCATCTTTTAGGATTGAACTTGCCTCTTTTCGAGCATTTTTAATTAAGGTCGAAATATTGTTTTTTTCCATATACTTCGCTATCCCAAAACCTATCGCTATTCCTACGATTCCTGCAATTATAATTATTAATGATTCCATATTTGTATTTAAAATTTATATATAAAAAAGCCTACATTAGCGGTATTGTATAAACTCGTAAAGACAAGTTTTGAGCTAACTCGTTGTTCAAGTTTCCCATTCCAGACGGGCATACTATAGTAACGATGATTTGCTCATTCTAATTTGTTAGTGTTGAGTTTATCAAATAAAAACTTATGTAGGCAGTGTTTTTAATCTGTGTTAAAGAACGTTATTTTGAAGACATTTGCTTAATAATTCATCTATTTTTGTTAATCTTTCAAGAGTTTCGGTTTTTTCTTCAGAATTATCTATTTGCTTTTGTTCTAATACCGAAGCAAATTGTAAGGCACACATGGCCAAAACATCTTGCTTGTCTCGAACGGCATAATTCTCTTCAAATTGCTTAATCATGCTATCAATTTTTTTGCTGGCATTTCGCATACCTTCCTCTTGTGATTCCTCTACAGTTAGCGGATACACCCTATCGGCAATTGATAACTTTATTTTAAGCCCTTTACTCATTGTTTTTTTAATCTGATAATTGAGCTATACAATAGTCAATGTCTCGTATTAATGAATTTATTTTTAGCTTCGTATCTTTTTTATTTTCGTTACTGCCAAGTAAAGAATTTGCCATCCGAAGCGTATCATTTTTAGCTCTTAAGGTGGTTATTTCTTGTTCCTTTTGATTCAAGCTTAGCTTGTAAACGTTTAATTGTTGTTGTAAATCCATGTTTGATTGCTCTAAATCGTGCAACTTAGACATCAGCATATTCAGCTTTAATTCAATAGATTCAACTACATTTAATATGTTACTCATTCAGAATAGAATTCTTTACTATCGTTAGCAAAGTTAATATTCCTATTCAAATTATAACACTTTTTTTTAAAAAAAATAAAAAAATATTTTTTCCATTTTCTAATAAATTGAAAAATAGTGTGTTATAAACATCATTTTTTTAGTTTTTTATTGGATTATTATTTACTTTAGCACCAAAAATATTCAAAAATTAATTTATTTTTTATTTTATAAAATTCAAAACTTTTGGGGCTTTTTTATTGTTTATTCACAATAATACTGCTGTTTGAATTCATTCCATAAAGAAATTATAAATTGATTGTATCATAATTCGAATTAAATAATGAAGTACTTGATCCCTTTTTGCCTTATGGCTGTAACTAGTTTTGCCCAAATTCAGTATCCTAAAGATTATTTTAGATTACCATTAAATATTCCTTTAGAATTATCGGGTTGTTTTGGCGAATTGAGAAACAATCATTTCCATTCTGGTTTTGATATAAAAACCCAACAAAGAGAAGGATTACCCGTATTTGCAGTAGCCGATGGGTATGTATCTCGTATCAAAATTGCTACTTTTGGTTATGGAAAAGCCATTTATGTAACCCATCCCAACGGGTTTACAACGGTATATGGCCATTTGAGTAAAGGCTATGGTAAAATTGAAAAAAAAATTAAAGAAATGCAATACAAGCAAGAATTGTATGAAGTAGAGTTTTTTTTAAAACCAGACGAACTTCCTGTTCAAAAAAGTGATACTATTGCTTTTTCTGGCAATACTGGAGGCTCTGGTGGCCCTCATTTGCATTTTGAATTTAGGGAAACCGCTACCGAACAAATTTTAAACCCTATGCTATTTGGTTTTGATCAATACATTAAAGACAACAAAAAACCTATTTTAAATAACGTACTGATTTACCCTATCGACGAAAAATCGGTTGTCAATCAATCTAATATGCCCATAATTGCCAATTTAACCCTTCAAAAAGACGGTTCCTATTGGTCTGACAAGGTGTTGGCTTCTGGCAAATTAGGTTTTGCTATTAATGCTTATGACATGTTTAGCACGGGTTATAACAAATATGGTGTGTATAAAGTAGTGCTAAAAAATAACGAGAAACCCCTTTTTAGCTATCAATTTGACGGTTTTACGTTTGATCAATTTAGATACATTAATGCCTTTTTGGATTACAACAAGCTTCAAAAAAGCAATCAAAGGTATCAAAAATTATTTATGAAAACACCTTTTGACTTAAAGCTTATTGAAACTGACAGCGATCACGGGACGATTACGACAAACGAAGCCGAACAAAACACGACTTACACCATTGAAATATCTGATTTTCATCAAAATACAACAAGAGTAAAAATCCCGGTAGTGTTTGACGTTTTGCCCGTAAAAAACAATCAAGTACCAGACCCATCGCCCTATTTTATCAACCACAAAAGAGAACAAATTTTTGAGAAAGATCAGGTAGAAGTTACTTTTCCAAAAGGCATTTTTTATGACAATTTCAATATGAATTTTCAAGTATCTAAGGATACTCTAACGCTTCATAATAAATATACACCTGTGCACCAATATTTTTCTATCAAATGGAAGTTGGAAAATCCAGTATTTAAAGACCTTAGCAAAGTTTTTATTGCACAAGTAGAAGGTCGAAAATTAGACTACTTAGAAACAACACTGAAAAACAATGTTTTATATGCAAAGTCCCGAGAATTAGGCACTTATGTTTTGGCTCAAGATACCATTGCTCCTAAAATTGGCATTGCCAAAAGTATAGAAGGAAAAAATATTGCTCGCCAAAAAAATATCACTTTGACCATTTCAGACAATCTTTCGGGTATAAAAACGTTTAATGGGTATTTGAATAATCAATGGATTTTATTTGAATATGAATATAAAAATAAATCTATTGTGTATCAATTTGACGATCGATTGCAGGAGGGCGAAAACAAATTAAAAGTAATTGTTACAGATTATGTTGGAAATTCTACTACCTTTGAAACGTCGTTCCAATATCAGGTTAGGCCCGAATAAATAAAATAAATAGCCATTTAATATGAGAAAAATATTTTTTTTAATCTTTTTTTTGATTTATAACCTTATTTCATTTGCTCAAAATGCCAGAATAAAAGGCGTAATTTTGGACGAAAACAACCGCCCTGTTGAAAGAGTAAGTGTGTCTGATGGAGTCCATAAAACGTTTACAAATGCAAATGGTTTTTACAGCTTGACTGTGGTTGCAAATCAAAATATAACTATAGTTTTTTCTCATGTTTCCTATAAAAATAAAAAAATTACTATTAATTTAAAAAACAACGAAGACTTTGAATGGCATCCTGTTATGACCCACAAATTTGAAGAGATGGTCGAAGTTGTAGTAGTGAATAATCGAAAAAGAATACAAGGCATTACTAATATTGCCCCCGAGGTTATCCGAAAAATACCTGGAGCCAATGCGGGTGTCGAAAATATTTTGAAAACCCTACCGGGTGTATATTCCAACAACGAATTGAGTACGCAATATGGAGTTAGAGGTGGCAATTTTGACGAAAACCTTGTGTATGTAAATGAAATAGAGGTATATAGACCGTTTTTAATTCGATCTGGTCAGCAAGAAGGATTGAGTTTTACTAACACCGATTTGGTTCAAAATGTAGATTTTTCGGCAGGAGGTTTTCAGGCCAAATATGGCGACAAACTTTCTTCTGTTTTAGATATTACTTATAGAAATCCTACCAAGTTTGGACTTTCGGCAGAGGCTCACTTACTTGGCGGAAGTATTGCAATGGACAATGTGTCCAAAAATCAAAAGTGGTCGGCAATAACAGGTTTGCGATACAGAGACAACACATTATTAGTCAATTCACAAGAAACCAAAACCAATTTTAAACCAACATTTGCCGATGTGCAAACCAATATCAATTACAACGCTTCGACTAAATGGAATTTTAGCTTTTTAGGCAATGTAGCTCAAAATCGTTACAACTACCAACCCCTAACAAGACAAACTAATTTTGGCACAATCAACCAACCTCGAGCCTTAATAGTTGTTTATCAAGGGCAAGAAAAAGATTTATATACTACTTATTTTGGAGCCTTTAAAACGACTTTTAAAGTAAACGATTTTAATTCTTATAAATTGATCACCTCTATTTACCACACACAAGAGCAAGAATATTATGACATCAAAGCAGATTATGCACTTGGCGATGTAGAGGCCAATTTTGGAAACGAAAATTTTGGAACAGTTACCAATATTAGTGGTATTGGAACACAATTAAATCATGCCCGAAATGATTTAGATGCTTTAATATTGAATGCCGAAATTAAGGCTTTTCATGAAATAAAGAGAAACCAAATAGAATGGGGCGTCAAATGGACCCGAGATGATATTAGAGACCGATTGAAAGAATGGGAGGTCATAGATTCGGCTGGATTTTCTATCAATCCGCCCATTTATCCTCAAAACAACCAACCCTATTCCCCCTACATTGGCCCGTTAGTACCCTATAAAAACGTGCGAGCAACTAATAATGCCAAAATCAATAGGTTGTCTGGTTTTGTGCAATGGAGTAGAAAAGATACCCTTGGAGCGGCACAAATTTGGTACAATGCAGGAATTAGAGCGCAAAATTGGCAATTATCAACCACCGATAAAACTGCAACATCGCAAACTGTTTTTAGTCCAAGGTTTCAAATTGCATTAAAACCCAATTGGCAAAAAGACATGATTTTTAGGTTTTCGACAGGAGTATATCAACAACCGCCTTTTTATAGAGAAATCCGAGATGCCCATGGTGTGGTGCAACCCGATGTACAAGCACAAAAGGCCATCCATTTTGTATTAAGTCATGATTATAGCTTTAAAATGTGGAACAGACCATTCAAACTGGTTTCTGAAGCATATTACAAAACATTGACAAACGTAAACACCTATACACTTGATAATGTGCGAATTAGATATGCTGCACAAAACAATGCTGTGGCTTATGCTCAAGGTTTGGATTTGCGATTGAATGGCGAATTTGTGCCAGGAACAGAATCGTGGTTTAGTTTGGGTTTTATGAAAACAGAAGAAAATATAGATAACAAAGGTTATATTGCACGACCAACAGATCAATTTCTGAAATTTGCTGTATTATTTCAGGATTATATGCCCAATATTCCTAGTGTCAAAATGTATTTGAATTTAGTATATAATACAGGACTACCGGGAGGGTCGCCTTCTTATGCCGATCCGTATGAATACCAATCCAGATTAAGAGATTATCGTCGTGCCGATGTAGGATTTTCGTATGTATTTACCGAAAAAAATAACTCAAGACCTGATACTCATTGGCTGAAAAAATTTAAAGATTTTTCGGCAGGTTTTGAAATTTTTAATTTATTCAATAATCAAAATGCCATTACCAATACTTGGGTTAGAGATGCTTATTCCAAAAATCAATACGGAATACCTAATTATATGACAAGCAGGGTGTTTAATATAAAAGTTGCCATTAAATTTTAATACCAAAAATAATGAAAAATAGTATCCTATTAATGCTAATAAGTATTTCTATATTAAGCAGTTGCAAAAAAGAAACCAAACAACCGAAGGTAACTTATGAGCCCAAAAAAGAAGTGCAGCCACACGCAAAAGCCACAATGAAAAGTATGGCCATTGCCGATTTGCCCATTCAATTTTATGGTACTAAAGTATTGATTTATCCCATTGGCGACATGAATTTTACCGATAGGGGAAACGCCGAAGACAATAGCTTTAGAATATCAAACAATATGGAAAACGAAATTACAGGTTTTATGCAAAATTTAATGTTTCAAAAATCAGAAAAGGATAGTTTAGTAGCATTAACAAATAAAAATATTTTATTGCAATCTGTAACATTTTTGAAAAATATTTCAGACAAAACAAAAAAACAAATTTTAGTTTACACCCTTGCCGATGCCGATTCTAATAACGATAACCAACTAGATGCCAACGACATCAAGGCTTTATACATAAGCCAAATAGATGGATCGGGTTTTGTAAAACTTTCTGCAGACAATCAAGAATTAATAGATTGGAATTTGATAGAAAGTCAAAACAGAATTTACTTTAGAACCATAGATGATACCAACAAAAACGGCAAGTTTGATGCCAATGATCAATTGCATTATCAATATGTAAATATATTGGATGTCAATTGGAAAGCAACAACATATTCCGTTTTTTGAAATAGATAAAATTATTTTTGAAATAAAAACAGCAAGATAGATTAACCAATCTATCGTGTAAAAAGACGTTATGGAAGCACCTTTGGCAGAAAGAATTAGACCACAAAAACTAGAAGATTATATCAGCCAATTGCATTTGGTTGGTCCAAAAGGGGCATTAACCCAACAAATAGAAAGAGGTATTGTACCAAGTTTAATTTTTTGGGGACCTCCAGGCACTGGCAAAACCACATTGGCACTTATCATTGCTCAAGAGTCCAAAAGGCCTTTTTATAGTTTGAGTGCTATCAATTCGGGGGTTAAAGACATTAGAGAGGTTATAGACAAAGCCAAACAGAATGGTGGATTGTTTACCGCCAAAAACCCAATTTTGTTTATTGATGAAATCCATCGATTTAGCAAATCTCAGCAAGACTCGCTGTTGGCAGCAGTCGAAAAAGGTTGGGTTACTTTGATTGGGGCCACTACAGAAAACCCTAGCTTTGAGGTAATTCCGGCCTTGTTGTCCAGATGTCAGGTATATGTTTTAAATGCTTTTTCTAAAACCGATTTGGAAAATTTACTCTTTAGAGCTGTCAAATCCGACGCAATTTTAAAAGAAAAAGCTATAAATTTGCACGAAACA
The DNA here is from genome assembly GCF_002217205.1 of Flavobacterium branchiophilum NBRC 15030 = ATCC 35035. Taxonomy (GTDB): domain Bacteria; phylum Bacteroidota; class Bacteroidia; order Flavobacteriales; family Flavobacteriaceae; genus Flavobacterium; species Flavobacterium branchiophilum. Next base: position 25,172 of record NZ_MUGT01000081.1, read on the forward strand.
GAAGCACTTATCCAGCTTTCTGGAGGCGATGGTCGCAAAATTTTGAATATTTTTGAATTGGTTGTCAATGCCTCAATAGGGGATAAAATTGATATTTATAACGACAAAGTACTCGAAATTGTTCAACAAAATACTGTATTGTATGACAAAACTGGCGAACAACATTATGATATTGTGTCGGCCTTTATCAAGTCTATCAGAGGAAGCGATCCCAACGCAGCAGTATATTGGTTGGCAAGAATGATAGAAGGTGGCGAAGAGGTCAAATTTATTGCCCGACGAATGCTCATATTAGCTAGCGAAGACATAGGCAATGCCAACCCTACGGCTTTTATTATGGCCAACAATACCTTTCAGGCGGTGGCCACATTGGGCTATCCAGAAAGTCGCATCATATTAAGCCAATGTGCCATTTATTTGGCTACTTCGCCCAAAAGTAATGCAGCTTATTTGGCTATTGGAAAGGCTCAAGAATTGGTAAAACAAACGGGAAATTTGCCTGTACCGTTACATTTACGCAATGCCCCAACACCATTAATGAAAACATTAGGCTACGGAAAAGAATATCAATACAGCCATCAATTTGAACAAAATTTCACTATTCAAGAATATTTACCCACAGAGGTGAGCCAAACAGTATTGTATGAACCAGGAAATAATAGTCGTGAAAATGCAACCAGAGATTTTTTGAAAAACCGATGGAAAGACAAATATAATTATTGAAATTGTACTGGCAAAACGATACTTTTTATTGCATTTTCTTCAAAATATTCTAATTTTAAAGCATTGTTTTTTATAAATACGACTCCTTTTATAGTATTGGAAACTGCCAAATAAACATCGGGTGTTGAGGTTTGATAAAGTTGCCATGTTATAGCCCCTGTTTTTGGATGGTGCAACAAATAGCCTTGGGCTGTTTTTGCTGCAAGAAAGGTATTAGTTGTATTCAAATCTTGAGCGGAATCGATAGGAGTTGTTGCTTGATTATGAAGTATTTCAGGTTCTTTTTTTTCGGTAGCTGTTGGTTTATATTGATGGTTTTTCAATGCCAAATAATTGTTAAAAGCCATACGAAGTGCCATGTTGTAGGCAACGGCATATTCTTTTTCTCGGCTAGTTGCTTCATCGGATTTACTCAAAATGTTGCCCTTGCAATCTTTCAAAACAATGGTAATTTTGGTTGCAAAAAGCGAGTTGTTTTCTATCAAATCCATAAATATTTTATTGCAATTGTTTTGAACAAAATCTTCAGGTTGGGTGTCGCTATCTAAATAGGTTTCAAACCCATATTTTTGTAAATATAATTTGGATAATGTATTCAAATGATAAGCATCCACTTCTTTCAAAAAACTAAATTTTGATGGTACTAGGGCATATTTATACTGATTTAATTCTTGTGCTTGTGCATAACCACAAAGCATAAAACCCATCAAAAACAGGACTTGTTGCAAAAAATTGTGTTGGTTTTTTTTCATTTTTTTTAATATAGATTTTATTATTTATTTAGTTCGTGATGTCAAAATAGCGGGATTGTTAAATGGCAAATAAATTTTTCAATTCTTGAAGCTTATTGATTTGAACCACATTTTTAGGGGCTTGTGCTTCAAATGGATTAAAAAACAGGGCTTGAATACCAAAATCTAACGCTCCTTGAACATCGGCAATCAAGCAATCGCCAATCATGATACTTTCCGTTTTAGTGGCTTTTGCTTCGGTCAAAGCATGTTCAAAAATCAGAGGATGCGGTTTTTTGACACCCGCCATTTCTGAGTTGGTTATGGTTTTGAAAAAAGGTTTTAGTCCAGAATTTTCCATTTTTCTATCTTGTATTTGAGCAAATCCGTTGGTTATAATGTGCAATTCATAATGGTTGGACAAATAACTCAAAACCTCGAGGGCTCCGTCAAACAAATGTTTAAAATCAGGAAGGTATTCTAAATACAGATGAGACAAAAGGTCTATTTCTGTGTCTGAAATGGGATACGCTAAAGCATCAAAAGTATCTTTCAACCGCTTGTATTTCAAGTCTTGGTGCGTAATTTTGTCCACTTGATACAATGCCCAACATGCTTGGTTGATCGGCACATAATGCTTAATAAACCTATCGGTGTTGATGGTTGGATGATGGGTTTTGAAAATGGTAGCAAATGCTTTTTCAGAATTTTTATCAAAATCCCATAAAGTATGATCTAAATCAAAAAAAATATGTCGAATATGCTGTAAATCCATATAAAAATTATTAATTTTAATATTTAAAAAGCTTATAAATTACCATTATCGGCAAAGCTAAAGTAATTATTTGCTGATACGATGATGTGGTCTAGTACGGGGATATCTAAATTGTCGCCTGCGGTTTTTAATTTTTTGGTCAATTGCATGTCCGAAGGGCTGGGACTAATGTTGCCAGACGGATGGTTATGAGACAATATTATTGAAACAGCATTTTGTTCAAAAGCAATTTTAAAGATGATTCTTAAATCGGCTATTGTACTTGTAATCCCTCCTTTGCTAATTTGAGATTTATAAATCACTTTATTGGCATTATTCAGATACATTACCCAAAATTCTTCGTGAAGCAAGTCGCCAATCAAAGGTTGCATCAATAAAAAGGCATCTCTAGAACAAGTAATTTTAGAAAAATTCAAACTATCTGCAACACGTCTGCGACGGCCTAACTCCATGGCTGCCAAAATAGTTATGGCTTTTGCTTCGCCAATTCCCTTAAAATCAGTCAATTGTTTTAAAGTAAATTGTCCAAGTTGGTTCAAATTGTGTGAGGCACTTGCCAAAATTCGTTTGCTTAAATCAACGGCACTTTCGTTTTTACTACCCGAACCAATTAAAATGGCAATCAGTTCGGCATCACTTAGTGCCAATTGGCCTTTTAGCATCAATTTTTCTCTTGGCCTGTCGTCTTCAGACCAGGATTTGATGGAGAGATTTTGAGACATATTGACTGTTTTTTTTGAACTGTAGCAATATAAAAAAGAGTTTCAAAATTTTGAAACTCTTTGATATAAAAAACTCACAAATATTTATAAATTTGGGATTCTTAAAACTTGCCCTGGATAAATCTTGTCAGGATCGGTTAGCATTGGTTTGTTTGCTTCAAAAATAACGTCATACTTTTTAGGATCGCCATATACTTCTTGTGCAATTTTTGATAGCCAATCGCCTTCTACAACGGTATGAAATCTGGCTTCGGGAGTAGGATTTGCAACAGTCATTTGGTTATCAACTGTTTCTACGCCTTCAACATTTCCAACAGTCAAAGCAATTTTTTCTGCATCTTCTTGATGTGCCACTTCGCCCGAAATAACTACACTATTATCGGCAGTAATGCTGATTTTCAATGAATTAAATGGCAAATGATGCGATTGTACGTGTGCCAATAAAGCACTTGCTTTTAAAGATGCTTTTTCCGCTGCAGGAGCCTCTTCTTCTTTTTTGCCAAAAATTTTAGCACCAGCGTTTTTAATAAATGAAATTAAACCCATAGAATTATTTTATTTAATATTAATAATTTCAAATGTAGCAACTATTTTTGAAACTCGCAAATATTTTTATCGACAAAATAAAAAAAATATCGGACAAATTAGTCTTAATGTTACTCAGTCCTTTGTTTCATTTGGCGTTTCTTTGTAGTGATAGATTATTTTGGAATTGTCATACCCTCCCCAGTAATAGGGTTCTGGTAAAGTATCTTCTTCTTTTTGGAGGTTAAAAAAATGACCATTTTCGTCAAATTGTTTCATAAAAGGATCGTCATTTGGATTATAATTAGGCATTTCCCAGTCATAAATAGGTGTTTTTTTATAATCAGACATGTCCAAACTAAAAGCCAACAGCAAGCCCGTTATCATGCCTGCCAAATGCCCTTCCCACGAAATATGTAGGTCTGAATTTGGAAAAATATACCAAATTAATCCGCCATACCAACTGATGATGCTTAATGATAAAGCCAACAAACGGTAGTGTTTTGTAATAACTCCCTTAAAAAACATGAAACTTACCAATACATATATCAAACTACTAGCTCCAATATGGTAATTGCTTCTGCCAATAATCCATGTAAGCAGGCCAGAAAGTAGTATTCCAATTATTAATACAATATTTCGCTGTTTGTTATAAAAATACTCTAAAGCTGCTAATAAGATAAATATAGGTAGCGAATTATTACACAAATGTTCAAAATCCGCATGAATAAAGGGACTGAAAATGATGCCTTGCAATCCCAAAAAAGTTCTTGGATAAATGCCATGTGGCGAAAAGTCGAACCCAAACCGCCATTCAAACCAATAAACACCCCACATGAATAAGACCCCCGAAAGGGGCAAAACGAGTACAGAATTTGTAAATTTGAATTGATTTTCCATACCCATAGCCTATCAAATATGCTTCCAATTGATGGGTAACTGAAAATTTGTCAGTATCAATGGGAACAAATGAATTTTTGACTTGAATCGGCCCAACAAAAAAATAAATTAAAAATTAAATCTAATTTTGTTGGACGTTATGGGTATTTATCGTAATATTGCAATATAAAGATATATCAAATGGGAGTTTCAAAAACAAATGTTTTTTCTGATCAATATAATGAACTAGCGGTCATTTTCAAGGCACTTTCTCATCCAGCCCGCATTGCCATTATAGAATATTTACTTGAAGTAGATGCTTGTATTTGTGGAGATATTGTAAATGAATTACCATTAGCACAATCTACGATTTCTCAACATTTGAAAGAACTAAAAAATGCCAAAATCATCAAAGGCACTATCGAAGGTACGGCTATTTGCTACTGTTTAAATCCTGAAATCTTACATTTTATAGAGCATTATTTTTCAAAAATGAATGTAAAAATTCATAATAAATGTTGCTAAATCAAATTTTAACTTAATAAATAAAATATTATGACATTATCTCAATTTAAAGAAGCTATTCAAACTGTTACCTCTTTTAGTATTCAATTGCCTAACGGAACTTTTGTTCCGCCACATTTTCATATTACAGAGATGGGCTTACTAACCAAAAATTTTATCGATTGTGGCAACGTTGTCCGTGAGGAAAAAAATATTACATTTCAAGTATGGTTTGCGGGTGATGTGGACCACCGATTGACGACTGAAAAAGTGAATAAAATTATTGTGGCATCCGAAAAATTATTCCAAAGTGCTGATTTAGAACTTGAAGTTGAATATCAAGACGCTCAAACTATAGGCAAATTTGGTATTGCATTTGTAAATGGCATTTTTCAATTAACAACAAAACAGACCACTTGTTTGGCACAGGACCATTGTGGTATTCCAGCAGATAAAATGGAACCAGTCATAGGAAATTGGAAGCCAAAAGAAACATCTTGTTGTTCGCCAAAATCGGGTTGTTGTTAATATATTAATGTGAAGAATCAAAAGAATCAAAAGAATCAAAAGAATCAAAAGAATCAAAAGAATCAAAAGAATCAAAAAAACTTTGAGAACTTAGTACATTCTTGGTGTCTTTGTGCTTAAATAAATTATATATGTTTGAAAATTTATCAAAAAACTTGCAATCTATTGCTGCTATTTCAGTATCAGATGAACGAAAAAAAGTTTTGAAACCTTTAGCGGATTATATTCAAAATAAAATCAATTCCAAACAAGAAATTCGGCTGAACTTTATTTGCACACACAATTCTCGACGAAGCCATTTGTCGCAAATTTGGGCCCAAACGATGGCTTTTCATTTCGGAATAAAAAATGTTTTTTGCTATTCTGGCGGCACAGAAGCCACAGCCATGTTCCCAAAAGTAGCTGAAACACTATCAAATCAAGGATTTCAAATTCAAAAAGTAAGCAATGAAAATAACCCAGTATATGCCATTAAGTTTAACGAAAATCAACATCCCATCATCTGTTTTTCAAAAACTTATTTCGATGATTTTAATCCAAAAAGCAACTTTGCGGCCATCATGACTTGCAATAACGCAGATGGAGGTTGTCCCATGGTTTTGGGTGCTGAAGCAAGATTTCCAATTAAATATGACGATCCAAAAGCCTTTGATGGCACCGATACAATGAATGAAAAATATGAAGAACGAAGCATGCAAATTGCTTCTGAAATGTATTATATTTTTATGCAATTAAAAAATATATAACACAAAATAGCCCTCAAAAACTGATTTGTTACATAAAATTTAACAAATATAAAGAAATAATTTATTTTAAATACAAATAAAAAATCGTACAGTTATGAAAAAAAGATTGAATTTTTTAGATCGTTATTTAACGCTTTGGATTTTTTTAGCCATGTTAATTGGTGTTGCCATTGGCTATTTTATTCCAAACACAGCTTCTTATATCAATTCCTTTTCTTCTGGCACTACTAATATTCCGTTGGCAATTGGACTGATTTTAATGATGTACCCGCCTTTAACAAAAATCGATTTTTCGGCTGTGCCGCTCATGTTTTCAAAACTTAAATTGCTTACGGTTTCGTTTTTGATTACATGGATTTTTGGCCCTTTTTTAATGTTTGTATTGGCAACATTTTTTCTAAAAGACTATCCCGAGTACATGACGGGTTTAATTATTATTGGGATTGCTCCTTGCATTGCGATGGTCATTGTTTGGAACGAGTTAGCCGAAGGAAACAGGGAATTAACTGCTGGATTAATTGGTATCAATAGTTTAATTCAAGTATTTTTTTTTAGTTTGTATGCCTATTTTTACCTTAAAATCATGCTGCCATTTTTCGGAATCAAAGGTATAGAACTAAACATTACAATATCCGAAATAGCAAAAACAGTGGGCATTTATCTTGGTATTCCGTTTGCAATGGCAGTCATTAGTCGTTATACTATAAAAAAATATTTAGGAGAAAAATTTTTTAATCAAAAATTCACACCATTTGTATCGCCCATCACTTTGATAGCATTGCTGTTTACCATAGTAATCATGTTCAGCTTAAAAGGCGACATGATTATCGATTTACCATTAGATGTGCTTCGTATTGCATTGCCTTTGGTACTTTTTTTTGCTATTATGTTTTTTCTTATGTTTTTTGTATCCAAAAAAATGGGAGCTTCTTATAAGGACGCTGTAGCATTGTCATTTACAGCTTCGGGCAACAATTTTGAATTGGCCATAGCCGTTTCAATTGGTGTTTTTGGTATCCATAGTGGTCAGGCCTTTGCGGGTGTCATTGGCCCTTTGGTAGAAGTTCCAGCTTTGATAATTTTAGTAAAAATGAGCCTTTGGATGAAACACAAATATTTCAAATAAACCCAAAAACGCTCTCAAAATGAGGGCGTTGCATGGGCGTTTTTATTTGTCAATTGATCCAAGAACCCGTTTCATAAAAGTATTGAGGGCCTCTTTTTTGTCTAAGCCGTCTTTGGTCATTTTGTGAACTTCGAGTGCTCCATACATATTGGAAATCAACTCGGCAATAACATCAATTTCTTCATCTTTCATACTCGATACTTCTGTCAAAGCTTCCAATACTTCTATGGTTTCTATCAAATAATCTTGGTCGTTGTCTTCTATAAATTGCGTTAAATGTTTGATTACAGGCAGTTTCATGTGGGTATGGTTTATTTGATTTCGTTTACCAGTTCTATTAAAACATCGGCTTTATTGGTTTGGGTTTCGTTTATTAATTGTCCTCCAACAAAGGTGGCAAAAGTAGGTAAATTTGAAACATTAGCTAATTTTCTAGATTCAGGACTATTTTCGGCATCCACCAATACAAAAGTCATGGCCTCGTTTTCTGTTGCCAATTTTTTAAATTTTGGTTTCATAATCCTACAATTACCACACCAAGAAGCAGAAAATTGCACAACTACTTTTTCGTTGGTATTCACTATATTTTGAAGCGTGTCTTCGTTTAATTCTATTAACATCTTATTTTTTTATTTTGAAATGAAACAAT
>NZ_MUGT01000081.1:33173-56475 GCF_002217205.1 Flavobacterium branchiophilum NBRC 15030 = ATCC 35035
GAAGCTAATAATTTTTTTAGTGCGAGCCCAAATAAGCAGCCGTACTATTTCTGTTGGCATTCATAGCATCTTTACCTTTTTCCCAGTTGGCCGGACACACCTCGCCATTTGTTTGAACGTGTGTATAGGCATCAATCAAACGGAGGTATTCTGCTACATTTCTTCCTAATGGCATATCATTTACACTTTCGTGGAATATTTTTCCTGTTTCGTCTATCAAATATGTAGCTCTAAATGTAACGTTTGACCCTTCGATGATAACAGAATCTGTATCTTCGCTATAGCTTGTAGCGTCGATATCTAAAATACCCAAAATATTGGATAAATTACGATTGGTATCTGCTAATATTGGGTACGTAACGCCTTCGATACCTCCTGCATTTTTTGGGGTGTTCAACCAAGCAAAATGCACTTCGTTTGTATCGCAAGAGGCACCAATTACTACGGTGTTTCTGCTTTCAAAATCGCTTAAAGCCGCTTGAAAAGCGTGTAATTCTGTTGGACAAACAAATGTAAAATCTTTTGGATACCAAAACAACAATACTTTTTTATTATTTTTAGTGGCTTCTTCAAAAATGTTTAATTTTAAATTATCGCCTTCGTGCGAAATGGCATCTACTGCAATACTTGGGAATTTTTTTCCTACTAATGACATAAGTTTTATTTTAAATGATTCATATTAATTTTGATACTGCAAATTTATACATTTAAACAGTAGGTTACGTATCAATATTGATTATTTGTTTTTATTTGTCCATCAATAATATTGATGATTGAATAATTTGTTTTTTTTAGCTATCAAAAAATTAAATTATATATTGGTTTGCCAATATTTTTAATATATTAGCAAAAAAATTAACAAACTAATCCAAAACGAAATGAGTTTTAGCAAATTATTCAGAAAAAAGACAGTTCAAGATATACTGAAACAAGTAGAGCAAAACAATTTGGACGGACATGGGTCGTTGGGCAAACATTTAAAAACCAAAGATTTAGCGGCCTTTGGTATAGCCGCCATAGTTGGTGCTGGAATTTTTAGCACCATTGGCAAAGCGAGTTTTGATGGAGGCCCTGCCGTCATATTTTTGTTTTTATTTACTGCCGTTGCCTGTAGTTTTGCAGCGTTTGCCTATGCCGAATTTGCTTCGATGGTACCAGTTTCGGGGAGTGCCTACACTTATTCGTATGTGGCTTTTGGCGAAATTATCGCTTGGATTATCGGTTGGGCACTTATTATGGAATATGCTATTGGCAATATCACAGTGGCCATTTCGTGGAGTGATTATTTTACGGGACTTTTAGACAGCATGGGATTGCATCTACCACAATATATTCAAATGGATTATCTGACGGCAAGTAATGGTTTTAAAGAAGCAACTGCTCTCATGCAAAATGGTAAATCATTTGATAATTTGCCTGATAATTTAAAGCATGCTTTTACGGCTTGGAACAGTGCCCCAACTATTGGATCATTTCATTTTGTGGCAGATTTGCCAGCCTTGTTGATTATTTTTATTATTACCGCTTTGGTTTATAGAGGGATGAAAGAATCCAGAAATGCGAGTAATATTATGGTTGCTGTTAAGCTTTTTATTATTTTATTGGTAATTGCGGTTGGTGTTTTTTATATCGATACAGACAATTGGCACCCTTTTGCACCAAATGGGGTGGCGGGTATTTTGAAAGGGGTTTCGGCGGTGTTTTTTGCCTATATTGGCTTCGATGCCATATCTACAACTGCCGAAGAGTGTGAAAATCCGCAACGTGATTTGCCTCGTGGCATGATGTATGCCATTGTTATATGTACTATTTTATACATTGTAATTGCCTTGGTACTTACAGGAATGGTGTCTTATAGCACACTCAATGTAGGCGATCCATTGGCATTTGTGTTTGAAAAATTACATTTAAAATGGCTGTCGGGCGTTATTGCAGTAAGTGCTGTTATTGCCATGGCCAGCGTTTTGTTGGTTTTTCAAATGGGGCAACCCCGTATTTGGATGGCTATGAGCCGTGATGGACTTTTGCCAAAACGATTCTCAAAGGTGCATCCAATATATAAAACGCCCTCTTTTGCAACCATTGTTACGGGATTTGTTGTAGGTGTTCCTGCTCTTTTTCTTAATTTGACTATGGTAACAGATCTTTGTAGTATTGGTACTTTGTTTGCTTTTGTGTTGGTTTGTGCTGGAGTTTTAATTTTGCAAAACAAACCCAATATTCCTCGAGGAAAATTCAAAACGCCTTATATAAATGCTAAATATTTGATGCCTATTGGGCTTGTGTTGGGCGTTGTGATGGGATTTTATTTTAATGAAAATGCAGTAATGCGATTTTTGACCAATGAAAAGCAAGTTAATGCTCCTGCTGCAATTGTTACAGCTTTAAACCAAGAGCAAGCTTTGAATGTTGTTCAGTTTTTAGCCCAAAAAGATGCGAGTATCGACCCCTCTAAAGCTCCTGATTTGGAAGAAATATTGAGCAATTATCAAGAAAATGACGAACAATACAATCAAGTTGTTGCCCATTTACCCATAGCAGAATCTATTAAATACGAAAGTGGTTTTAGCTTGTTTAAACACAAAATACCAATGTGGATTTTTCTATTATCACTTATTGGTTTGAGTATTTGGACTTTCAAACAAAATTTGTCTCTTATCCCGCTTTTAGGGCTTATTTGTTGTTTGTATATGATGGCCGAATTGAGTGTTTGGAATTGGATTTATTTTACGGTTTGGTTGCTTATTGGTTTGGTTATTTATTTTAGTTTTAGTCGGAAAAACAGCAAATTGAATGTGTAATTAATGAATAATACCTATAAAAAAGGCAAATCCAATAGGTTTTTCGAGAGTATATGTCATGGTTGTTGATTGTAATACAACTATGGTAATATTTATTTTGTAATTCAGATGCTGATTGATAACCCAGGTGTTTTGCGTGAGGGATAGCAGTGGAAATCCTTTTTTGTTTTTTTCTTTAAAAAACAAAAAAGATTGAAACGGATAGCCCGACCCGTAGTTTACGGAGGGACACGCCCAAAATATTGTTTTTAGTATTATGTAATGCTCAATAGCATATATTTAGGCTAAAAATGAGGTTACCAAAATAGGAAATGGGGCTTAAAAATTAATATTTTTGTTTGTAATTTGCTAATTTTAATTAGAAAAAACCGATAAAGCAGGCTGGGCTTGATGCTGAAAATTCCAAAGTGCTTGATTTTCCCAGGCAGAACCGTTGGTGGCCGTTGGGCCGTTGTATGCTACCCATTCGGCACCCCAATAGCAAAAACCAATTCCTTTTGGTACCTTGGTGATGATGGTTTTGATTTGATTTAAAAATTGCTGCTGTCCTGAGGCAGAGGCTTCAAATTCAGGCAAAATTTGACTGTTTAATCCAATGATGTTGTTGGTATAATCGTTCCAATTAAGGGTAAAAGGATAGGCTGTTTCGGCAATAAATATAGGTTTATTTTGTGCATTAGATATTAATTCTAGGTTTTGTTCTAAATCTATTAGACTTTTTCCGTGCCAAATAGGGTAATAACTCAAGCCAATGATGTCGTAATCGATGTCTTGCATTTGATTGAAAAACGACAAGGCTTGGTTGTGTCCGGCCAGATGCAAAATAATTTTTGTATTGGGATTATGAGCCCTTACTGCTGCACAACCTTGTTTGATGAGCATTTTGAAGTTGGCTAAATTTTGAATTTGCCCATCGGGAAAAAGGAATCCGTTGTTGATTTCGTTGCCAATTTGGATGTAATCGGGTTGAATTTGCGACATGATTTTTGAGGTATATTGAAAAACGCTGTCTTTTAATTGATTGAAAGTACAATTTTGCCAATGTTGGGGTTTTGTTTGTGTGCCAGGGTCGGCCCAAGTATCAGAATAATGAACAGACAACATGACTTTGAAGCCTTTACTTTTCATTTCGTTTGCCAATAAGCGAACGGATGCCAAGTTAGAAACCGACCCATCTGGGTTTGGATTGTTCCAGATACGAAGTCTAATGGTATTGGCACCTGCAGCTTTTAGGGTGGTTAGCATGTCTTCGGCTTGACCGTTTTGGGATTGAAAAACAATGCCGCTTTGTCTGATTTTTGGCAACAACGACATGTCTAAAGCCTTGATTTCTAGCACTTTCTTAGGAGTTTCGACTTGTGGCTGTGGCTCGGATTTTGAACAAGCCGCCACAGCCACCACCAAACTTAGCAGTATGATTTGATGAAATAATTTCATATTATGATCATGATTGATGTTTTTTTTTATTCATAAATACAATTGATTTGAAAAGAGAGAATGGGGTGCAGAAATTAAATTGATGTCGAACTTAAGCGAAGGTTCTATCCTAGAACTTGCATTATGAATTCTGAATGAAATTTGCCAGCCTTCATTTAGAGTAACTAGTAATGTTGTTTTTGAGTTTTCTTGATAAACAACTTCAATTAATCTATTAGGTAATTTTAATCTTTGAATTTTAGCTTTTGGTTTTATGTTTTTGAATGGTAAATTTAATGTTCCGAATAAATTATAAGCTTGAATTTCAACTTTATTTTTTCCTTTTATAACCTTATAAAAATCTTTTTTACCGATTAAATATTCTATTAATTTTTCAGCTATTATGCCTGAATTATCAGCATCTAACCTTAACAATTCTTTTTTAAATGCGTTTAATATAGGAACATAGACCGACTCATGATAGTTTCCTAATGTGTCCCATTTTTGAGTTGCTTTACTTGACGATCTTAAAAATGCTAGATTATCGAAAACAGGTTTTATTTCATTAAAATATGCCAATGAGCAAGGAATATTTAACCATTTTAACCCAAAATCAATATCATTAGATAATCTGGAATGTTTTACTGCACGATGATTATTTTTAGCAGAAATACCTATTTCCCAATTTTGTTTAGAACGGATGGCAATAACATCCCTTACATCGCCACTTTGTCCCATTTTATCCGAAACTATTTCAAGTTGTAAAACATCATCTGGATTTATACTATTATTCAAGCGAGGTTCAATATCAAGTAGGAAATTAACAGCAAAACTCGATACTAACTTATAATGGCTTTGTTCTTTCTCATCAAAACTAAAAAAATATTTTTTTGCTGTTTTGTATGGCTCACTTTCTATTACAGAGACTACCGTGTTTTTTTGTAGTTTTTCTAGGAATTCATTTAATAATGCAAATTCAAATGCTTTTCCATTAATTGTTTGTGAAGCTTCTTTTTTCATTACACAGATAAAGTATTTAACAATTCATTCATTTTCTCTTTAACTAAATTACCGTTTATGTTTAAACTGTTACTAAATTTAATATTCTTTTCTACATTTTTATTCATATCTTTTATAATTTTTAATGCTAATATTCTAGCTAATTCAACAGGAACCGCATTACCTATCATTTTATAACCAGCTAATAAATTCTTGTAATAAAATACAAAATCATCAGGAAATGTTTGTATTCTTGCACATTCTCTTACGCTTAATCTCCTATATAAATATTCTTTACCCCTAACAAATTCTCTAATATTTTGTTGAATTAACGTCATCTTTGGAGCTTGTGGGTGAATAGGTGCATGTCTTCCACCCGCCTGAATTGTAAACGATACTTCAGACCAACTTCTGACTCTATTTCTGGACATAAACATTGAAGAAAAACCACCAATCATATACTCGTGATTGAAAACTTTACATATATCACCATTTGAAAGGTTTCCTTCTTTAGCTGGTAAAACATTATCTTTCAAGTTATCTATTACATTTTTTAAAGTAACTTTACTTTCAATTGTTTTACCTTTTGGGAATTGAAAATGTAATCCTAAATCCGTTCTATAACCAATAAAAAAAACACGTTTTCTATCTTGTGGTACACCATAATCAGACGCATTTAATAGCTGAAAAGATAAATCATATCCTACATCAGTAAACATTTGCTTGATATTTGCTAATGCATCTGCGTGAGCAGGTAACAACATACCAGAAACATTTTCAGCTAGAAAAAATTTTGGCTTTTTATCTGCTAAAATCCTGATAAACTCATAAAAAAGCTGCCCTCTTTTATCTTTAATACCTCTTTTTGAACCTGCTTCAGACCAACTTTGGCATGGAGGTCCTCCTATGATTCCATCACAGTCTGGAACTTCATCAGAGGGAATATCGACAATACTTCGTTTATCTAGGATTGTATTTTTATGATTCTTTTCATAGGTTTCCCAAATATCTTTATCATATTCATTTGCCCAAATGACATCAAAACCAGCTTTTTGAAAACCTAAATCAAGTCCTCCTGCTCCTGCAAAAAAAGAAACTATTTTCATAATTTTAAATTTTTAACACAATTTCATTATTTTAATATAAAAATATTATTTAAGTTATAAATATTTTTTTTCCTTAAATCAAACATCAAAACTTTGCATCATGACAAGTTTTTTATACACACCGTTTTGTTGGATCAGTTCGTCGTGCTTGCCTTGTTCTACAATTTTGCCTTTTTGCATTACTACAATTAAATCGGCTTTTTGAATGGTTGATAGTCGATGGGCAATAACAACAGAGGTCCTGTTTTGCATCATGTTTTCCAAGGCTATTTGCACATGTTTTTCGCTTTCGGTATCCAGTGCCGATGTGGCTTCGTCTAAAATCATGATGGGCGGATTTTTCAATACAGCTCTGGCAATGGCCAATCGTTGTTGTTGTCCGCCAGATAACATATCGCCTGCATCGCCTATGTTTGTTTCAATGCCTTTGGGCAAATCCCTTACAAATTCATAAGCATTGGCTATTGTAAGGGCTTCAATAATTTCGGCATCGGTTGCGTCATTTTTTCCAATTAAGAGGTTGTTTTTTATGGTGTCGTTAAACAATATACTTTTTTGGGTTACCAGTCCAATCAAGCCTCTTAAATCGTGCATTTTCAGGTCTTTGATGTCTATTCCGTCTATACAAATTTGTCCCTTTTGCACGTCATAAAAACGGGTTAATAAGCTGGCAATGGTACTTTTTCCTGAACCCGATTGTCCAACAAGTGCTACTGTTTTGCCTTTTGGAATGGTTAGCGAAAAATTTTCTAACACATTGTCATTCTGGTATTTAAAATTAATATTGTTAAGGCTTATGTTGTTTTCAAATGTTTTTTTATCTAGGGCATTTTCTTTATTGGTTATTTCATTTTCAACTTCTAATACTTCAAAAACACGTTGTGCAGCGGCCATCCCGCTTTTTACAGCATAAGAGGCTTTTGAAATGGATTTTGCAGGAGTCAAAATATTGTAGGCCAATCCCATATAGGCCAAAAATTGTGCTCCTTCTAAAACGGGTTTTCCATTGGCTAGTTTTTCTATAAGCACCATATTGCCACCATACCAAAGCAAAATGGCTATAACGATGATGCCCATAAACTCGCTAAACGGCGAGGCTAAATTGTTTTTTCTACCAATGTTGTTGGACAGTGATAGCAATTTTTGTGTAGAATTATGAAATTTTTCTTTAAATTTGTTTTCGGCATTATAGCTTTTAACAACTTTTAATCCAGAAAGGGTTTCTTCGACGATAGAAATTAAATACCCCCCTTCTGTTTGTATATTTTGAGATTTAGATTTTAAGGTTTTTCCTATTTTTGAAATGATATATCCTGAAATAGGTATGAATATAAATACAAAAAGTGTTAATTTGGCACTAATAGCAAACATGGTGGCTATCGTAAAAACGATGGTCATAGGCTCTTTGACAATCAATTCTAAAATAGCAAAAAATGAATTTTGCACTTCGCCTACATCGCCAAGCATTCGGGCCATGATATCGCCTTTTCTTTTTTCGGAATAATAAGATATGGGCAATTCTATGATTTTATTATACATCAAATTGCGTAAATCTTTGAGGACACCATTTTTTAAGTGCATCAAATGATTGGAAGCCAAATAGTTGAACAGATTCTTGAGCAAAAATGTTACAATTACCAAACTTACTACTAATATCAAAGCCATTTCGGGACCATTAGTTTTGGACAAACTGTTGATTTGATAATACAAATATTGCTTGCCAAATGACGTAATATCCCAAATGGAATTCAGCACGGGTTTTGTAATTACTTTGTTTTCGTTTTTAAACAAAACATCCAACATAGGAATCAACGCAATAAAAGATAATGTACTAAAAAGTGCATACAAGATATTGAAAATAACATTCCAAACAACATGAAATTGGTATGGTTTTACAAAAGGAATAATTTTCTTTAAATTTTCGTCCATTTTTTATAATTAAAAAAAACAACAAAGTAGCTTACTGTAATCCTACTTTGTTGTTTGAAAGGTTATGATTTATAGTTTCAAATCAGTTACTATTTTTTTGATTTTTTGGTCTAGTTGTTCTCCTACAATACTGAAATCTTCAACCTGGTCTAAAGGAGCATTTACACTGATGTAGAACTTAATTTTAGGTTCTGTTCCACTTGGTCTAGCAGCTATTTTGGCTCCTCCTTCGGTGTAATAAATCAAAACATCTGATTTTGGAATTGCCATGTTTTCGGTTTCGCCAGTCAATATATTTTTGGCTATGCCCGTTTTATAATCTTCAACCATGACAACCCTTTCGTTGGCTAATTCTAGCAACGGATTGTCTCGTAAATCTACCATCATTTGATTGATGGCTGCCAATCCTTCAATTCCTTTTTTGGTCAAAGATATCAAGTGTTCTTTATAAAATCCATGATCAACATACAAGTTTAACAACTCTTTATATACACTGCTACCATTGGCTTTAGCTTGTGCGGCAACTTCGCAAATTAATAAAGTTGAGGCCACTGCATCTTTGTCTCGAACAGCATCGCCCACCATGTAACCAAAACTTTCTTCGCCTCCACCAATAAATTGTAGTTCAGGAAAATCTTTAATCATTTTGGCAATCCATTTAAAACCAGTAAGCCCAACTTTGCATGTTACGCCATAATTATGAGCCAACTCCATCATCATTGGTGTAGATACAATGGTAGAACCCACAAATTGATTGCCGTTGATTTTGCCAGCATTTTTCCATTTTTCTAGTAAAAACGCCGTCATCAAAATCATGGTTTGATTGCCATTTAGCAAGGTCATTTCACCTTCGTTGTTGCGAACAGCTATGCCCAATCTATCACAATCGGGGTCGGTACCAATCACAATATCAGCCCCAATTTCGTCTGCAAGTTTTAAGGCAAGTGTTAGGGCTTCGGGCTCTTCTGGGTTTGGCGATTTTACGGTTGGGAAATTGCCATTCGGTTCGGCCTGTTCGGCTACTATATGAACATCCGTATAACCAGCAGCCAACAGGGTTTGAGGCACTGCCGTTATAGACGTGCCGTGCAACGAGGTAAACACAATTTTTAAGCCATCTCGAGCGGATTGGGCAGTATCAAAACTGGCATTCTCGACAGATGATTTCACAAAAGCCGCATCAACTTCGCTGTCTATATAAGTAATCAAATGCTCATTTGATGTAAATAAAATATCTTCATACTTTAAATTTTCAATAACTTGGATGATTTCTTTGTCTTGAGGCGGTACAAGTTGTCCACCGTCTTGCCAATATACCTTGTAGCCATTGTATTCTGGCGGATTGTGTGAGGCCGTCAATACAATTCCTGCATGACATTTTAAATGTTTTAAGGCAAAACTCAACTCGGGAGTAGGTCGTAAATCCGAAAACAAATATACCATGATACCATTTGCCGAAAACACATCGGCTACCACTTTTGCTAAACTCTTGCTGTTGTGTCTGCAATCATAAGCTATCACTACTTTGATTGGTTCATCAGGAAAAAATTGTTTTAAATATTGGCTTAAACCTTGAGTGTTTTTGCCCAACGTATATTGATTGATGCGGTTGGTACCAA
This sequence comes from Flavobacterium branchiophilum NBRC 15030 = ATCC 35035, assembly GCF_002217205.1. Classification (GTDB taxonomy): domain Bacteria; phylum Bacteroidota; class Bacteroidia; order Flavobacteriales; family Flavobacteriaceae; genus Flavobacterium; species Flavobacterium branchiophilum. Next base: position 43,044 of record NZ_MUGT01000081.1, read on the forward strand.
TACCCATGACGCCTCGCATTCCACCAGTGCCAAACTCTAAATTTTTATAAAAACACTCTTCCAGCTCTTTTGGATTTTCGGCCAACATGGTGTTGATAGCTTCGTGAGTAGCAACATCAAAAATAGGACTAAGCCATTCATTAACAGTGTTTAAGATGTTTTGAGGGATGTTCATATTCAATTAGTTTAATAGTTTTTTTATAATAAATGCTTTTGAAGCTAAGGCATTTGTGTTTTAAAACAAGTATTTTATAGCATTTCAAATAGTAACCATTCAATTACTCGCCAGCCATTTCGCTTATTTTATATCGCTCTTCGTTGTTTTTTGTTCTTAAAATAATTTCTCCTAGAAATCCTGCCAAAAAGAATTGTGTACCAATAATCATTGTGGTTAATGCAATGTAAAACAATGGGTTATTGGCTACTAAAATGGTGTCAAAACCAGAATACAATTTGATCAATTTGACAGCAATTATACCAATAGTAGCTAAAAAACCAATGATAAACATGGCGGTTCCTAAAGCGCCAAACAAGTGCATGGGACGTTTGCCAAATCGAGACAAAAACCAAATGGTTATCAGGTCTAAAAAACCATTGATAAACCGATCCATTCCAAATTTGGTTTCGCCATATTTTCGGGCTTGGTGTTTGACTACTTTTTCGCCAATTTTTGAAAAACCTGCATTTTTTGCCAAAACAGGAATATATCGGTGCATTTCGCCAGAAACCTCTATGTTTTTTACTACAGCATTTCGATAAGCTTTCAGCCCACAATTAAAATCGTTGAGGGTAACACCCGAAGTTTTTCGAGCAGCCCAATTGAACAATTTTGAGGGGATATTTTTGGTCATTACTGCATCATATCGCTTCTTTTTCCAGCCAGAAACCAAATCATATTTTTGATTTACAATCATATCATACAATTCAGGTATTTCTTCTGGATTGTCTTGCAAATCAGCATCCATGGTAATAATGACATCGGCTTTTGCCCGAGCAAAACCAGCATGAAGTGCTTGCGATTTGCCATAATTTCTAAAAAAACGCAATCCTTTTACGTTGGGATTTGTTTGAGATAAATGGGTAATAATATCCCACGAAGCATCGGTGCTGCCGTCATCTATAAATAAAATTTCATAGCTGTATTGATGGGTCGTCATGACTTTCAAAATCCATGAATGTAATTCTTGCAACGATTCTGCTTCGTTGAGCAGCGGTATGATGATGGATAGGTTCATTTATTCTTTGTATGCGGGTTTGTTTTTGAAAAATGCAGCTAATATCAGTCCAATAATGGAGTATAAAATAATGGTATAAATACTACCTTTTAATTGCTCTATAACAGAAAACTGATCGCTTTCTTTCATTTTTTTGATGGCTTCATTAATGTCTGACGACCTAGCTCCAAATTTTTGCATGGTTTCAACAGTCATTTTCATGATATTTTGTTTTAAAGTAATTTTTAATTCAGGATCAATAAAATTGAACAATATAATATTAAAAATAACGGCAATAAATATACTTACTAAAGAGCAAATAAAAAAGGTTGTAAAGGCCGATTTAAAACTATAATCTCCTTTAAATTCTTTTTGAGTTTTAGATAACAATACAATTCCTATAATAATAGAAACGGTAAAACCAAAAACACCCGCCCACCAAGAGGTAAACCAATTTGTATTAACAACATAAATTATAGTTGTCATTAAAACTGAAAATAATCCAGATAAGATGCCAAAAGTAATTCCATTTTTTTTGATTCTTTCGTCCATGTTTATATATTTTTAAAATAATAATTTACAAAGATAATAATTAGAATGATTAACTGTAAAAAAAAAAAGTGGTTTTTTAGAAAAAAAAGAAAGAAAAAAAATTTGTATTACCAAAAAAAGTTATAATTTTGCATGCTCAATTAAAAAAGTTAATAACCCTAAAAGTATGGATTGTTTATACCTTTTGATATAAAAGCTGCAAAACAATCGATAACTCAAATTAATAAAAAAGATTTCAAGATGAAAAAAGGTGTACACCCAGAAAATTACAGACTAGTTGCTTTTAAAGACATGTCTAACGATGATGTATTTATTACTAAATCAACCGCAGAAACTAAAGAAACAATTATTCACGAAGGTGTAGAATATCCTGTTGTAAAAATGGAGATTTCTAGAACTTCTCACCCTTTTTATACTGGTAAATCTAAACTTATCGATACAGCTGGTCGTATTGATAAATTCAAAACTAAATACGCTAAACACGCTAAATAATTTTAGTAGTTGTTCAAATTTATTAAGGCTTCCTAATTTTAGGAAGCTTTTTTATTTTCAAAATACAAAAATCCTAAAAACAGGCTAATGTGCATTGATATCTATTTTTTTTAATAAATTTTTGTAAATTTGTTTTTTTTAAATTCAAAACCAATAGCTCATGAATTATATCCTTTTTGACGGAACTGCTCGCAATGCTTTATTGCCTTTTACTTTTACCAGACCTGTTGCCGATATTCGTATTGGAATATTAACCATTCGTGAAAAATGGGAAGCTTATTTGGGTTCTACCACCACAACCGTTACAGAAGACTATTTGACCGAAAAGTATGCCATGGTTGAAATGGATCAAAACGTCATGATTAATGCAGCTGTTTTGCCTAATGACAGTTTGGTTCAAATGATTCAAGATTTGAAACCCAACCAAGCCATATTTAAAAACGAAGATTGTATTGCTTTTTTTACAGAAAACCATCAAGAGGAAGTTGATTTTGAAGACTATGCTATTTTAGAATTTGAAAACGAGCTGCTAATGCTTGAACATACGTATGATATTTTTACTAAAAATGATCAAGCACTTCGGGCCGATTTTACCCTTTTAACTTCCGACAGGGTTTCGCAACCCATACCAGAATCGGTACAAGTTTTGGGAGCCGAAGCCGTGTTTATAGAGCCTGGAGCCCAACTCGAATTTGTAACACTCAATGCTACCACAGGCCCTATTTATATTGGCAAAAACACCGAAATTATGGAGGGGTCTCTTATTCGTGGGCCTTTTGCATTATGCGAAGGTGCAGTGGTTAAAATGGGAGCCAAAATTTATGGTGCCACAACTATTGGCCCAGAATGTAGGGTAGGGGGCGAGGTAAATAATGCGGTACTTTTTGGCTATTCAAATAAAGGCCACGATGGGTTTTTGGGCAATTCGGTTATTGGCGAATGGTGCAATTTAGGGGCAGATACCAATAACTCCAATTTGAAAAACAATTATGGCGAAGTCAAATTATGGAATTATGAAACGGCAACTTTTGAACCAACTGGACTGCAATTTTGTGGACTCATGATGGGCGATCATAGCAAGTGTGCCATCAACACCATGTTCAATACAGGAACAGTTGTTGGGGTGTGTGCCAATGTTTTTGGGGGCGGTTTTCCAAGAAATTGGATTCCTAGCTTTACTTGGGGTGGGGTGTCGTCGTCCACTACTTATGAAGTGCAAAAAGCAGTTGAGGTTGCTTCGATAGTAATGAGCCGCAGAAATGTTGCTTTTACGGCAATCGATCAGTCAATTTTAGAAACCGTTTTTGATGAAACTAAAAAATGGAGGAAATAGCCGTCTAAAAAAATATTTGAACACTATTATTTGCAGGATGCTGCGTTAGGGATAGCAGTGAAAATCCTTTTTTGAGGTTTTTTCTGCCCCAAAAAAGATTATTTCACAATATGATATTTCTTTTGGTGTTCAATGAACGTTGTTTGAAACGGATAGCCCGACCCTTGGGGAACGCCCAAAATATATAGATACTAATAATTTGCTGATTTGATATTTTATTGAAAAATAACCTGTCCATGATAATGTGCCGTAACATTAACAATTGGTGGGTGGTTTTTACAAATAATGTTTCCGGTACTATACATATTTCCTTGAATATTTTGTATTGGATGAAGTATCATGTCGTTTGCTCCTCTATGATATACATTGATGTTTTGGGCCATCAATTGTGCTGCTTCTATCCGACCGGTACCTTCATAAAAATTGGCCGAAAATGTTTGCGTTTGTCCATCGATATAAAAATTGGCTACATTATTGGTGCCAATTATCAAATGGTTATTGTTGATACTAATATGAAAATCGCCTGTTCCTGCCCCGTCTAACTTGTCAAAATCGTCAATGGCAGAAAGGGTCAAATCAGGAAAGGTTAAAATGCCCTGCGAACGTATATTTTTTTCTGTTTTAGAATATATTTCTGTTAAATTTGGAGTGGTAACATATACAATAGTTTGTCCATATTCTCTAACCCAATTACAATCTGTTACATCTTTGATAATCAATTGATTGTCAATTACATGGATGTCAATATTGCTAATCAAATTTTTGCCTGTTTCAATAAGTACTTTTTTAGGCCCTTGTGCTACAACCAAACTAATACCAGGATAAACAATAATTCTTTGAAAATCAGCTACTTCTACACTTTGATTGACAATACTTCCTGTAGATTCTAAGCAAGTGCCAGGCGTTGAACAACTTAATATCAAAAAAGGAATTATATATAAGACTATTTTTTTCATAAAAATAAAATATAAGAAAGGGATATGTATTTTTAAAATATATTTTTGGTTAAAATTATAGCCTGTAACCTATTGCTAATTCTAGGGCTTCGGCTAAAAAACCATGTGTTTTTACACCCGCACCTATAAAAATATGTGGGGTAGTGTAATATTTAATAGACAGCCTGTCATAAATAGGGATGTTGTATTTAAAAGGTTGGTACACATAATAACCCAACTGCCCCTCGAGAGCTATTTTGTTGATAACCAATTCATGACCAATAAAAATACCTATTCGTTTGTAATCTGTTGTAGGGTCTAATTGCAGCCGAGGATAGGCCACAGACTGGTATTTTATAAAGTCTTTATAAGATGGTGTAAAAAAAACTTCAGTTCCAAGTTGAAATATATTTTTTCGATTGATTCTTTTATCTACATAAAATCCGCAGTGAAAAAAAGGATACTGACCAGAATTGACTATGGGACTTTCATTGACTCCTGTTCTAATTATTATATTGTACTTCAACGGTTCGGCATATTGTTTGGACGATCTAATGCTATCTTTTTGAAAAACTGGATTTTTATCAAAGTCATAATGAATACCTATGTTTAAGTTAAAAGTATTGATGCCGCTATTGGGCGATTGGGTTCGACCATTAGAATAATGTGTAAATATAAAGCCCGCTTGAATACCAAAATCATCTATCAAACGGTCTTTTTTGAACATGAAGGCAAAGTTTGAATTGGCTAAAATTCTAGACCCAAAAGCACCATTTTTATTATTAAATTCCTTGTTATATGGATTTGATGCGTAAGCAATTCCTTGTGCAACTTTGAATAGCAATTGCCTTTTCCAAAAATAAAATTGATAATGCAATCCCAAAGCATAATTATGCCCTAAAATAGGATTTTTGAAATCTTGATATAAAAAATAAGCACCATAATCAGGATAATTATAAGCTTGTTGCCACTCTTTTTCGCCAAAAGTTTTTTTAGAAAGGCTCACCATCAAGCCTTGTGGATGATGGGTAATTAAATGTTTCAAATCTGGCGAATGTGCTAAGGTGTTGCCTGCCAAAAACTGAACATCTAAAGCTCCTTTTTTTGAAATATCTTGACAAAAAACGATGCTTGTAGTGAAAAATAACAAAAAAATATATGGCTTCATATTTTATAAAAAAGACAAATATATTTTAATTATTTTAGATATAAATGATAAAAAACAAATTTCTTTATAACTTTAAAAAAACATCAATTTTTTTTTTAATTAAATGTAAAAATAAAAAAGAGGTACTACACTTTATTGATGTAGCCATTGAATTTAAAACGTATTAATTCATCAAAATTATTTGTTCAGATTTATCATGGCAAAGTCCATTGATGTAGCACCAACTCAATTTGGATAATGCTCTTCCAAACTTTGATTGACTTTATCTATATATAGGAAAAACGATTTTGTTTGTTGAGCTATATTAAAATCAGGCATTTTGGCGGGGTCGTATTTTTCTAATTCCAAAACAATTTCTATTGCTTTTTTGATCTCGAGCATTTTTACAGATGCTTTTATTTTATGTGCAAAAAATCTTAATTTTTCCCAATCCTCCTGTTCTAAGGCAATACTAATTTCAGACATCGCTTTTTTTGATTCTTTCAAAAATATTTGCACCATCGATTTTTCAAAACTATCATTGTTTTTACTCATCATTTTAATATTGGCTAAAGTATATATTTCGTTTGAATCAAATATTTCTTCTTTTATATCTTCAAAAATAGTAATTTTATTATTCAAATTATTAGAAATGACCTGAATCAAATGGCCTTCTTTGAAAGGTTTTGTCAAAAAGTCATTCATCCCAACAATAATACATCGGTTTCGTTCTTCGGCAAGAGCATTTGCCGTTAAGGCAATTATTGGAGTAGTTATTTTTAATTCAGACCGTATAATTTCGGTGGCTTTGATTCCATTCATTACGGGCATTCCTATATCCATAAGAATCAAATCAACGGTATTTATTTTTAAAAAATCAACTGCTTCCTGACCATTAAAAACCTCTTTGACTATGGCACCATATAATTCTAAAGTGTTTTGAGCTACCAGTCGGTTCATTTCATTATCTTCTACCAACAATATAGTTTTACCTTTCAAAACATCATTTTCCATCTGTATTTCTTTGCTAATTGGCAAATCTTTATCAGTGCCAATGGCCAATTTTAATACAAATTCTATGGTTGTTCCTACGTTTTTCAAACTACTCACCTTAATATCACCATTCATCATATCTACTAGATGCTTGCTTATGGTCATACCAAGTCCCGTTCCTCCAAATTTACGAGATGTTGATAAATCTTCTTGTGAAAATTGATCAAAAATATTTTTTAAAAAAGCCTCACTTATCCCAATGCCTGAATCAATAATCGAAAATTTTATTTTTTGACTGTTATCTGTTTCTCCAATTAACTCGCATTTTATCTCAACATATCCGTTTTCTGTAAATTTAATTGCATTGCTGGTTAAATTTAGTAATATTTGATTGATTCTAATTTGATCTCCAACCAAAATGGTGGCAATTCTGTTGTCAAAACTAATATTAAATTCCAATCCTTTATCTTCGGCTTTATTTGCAAATAACGAAAAAATAAACTGCAAAGAATTATTTAAATTAAAACCTTTGTTTTCTATTCTTAATTTTCCTGCCTCAAGCTTTGATAAATCCAATAAGTCATTGATAATAACCAATAAATTATTTGCCGATGATTGAATGGCTTCGATAAATTTTATTTGATTGGTATCTAAGTTGGTTTTGCGAACAATATTAGAAATACCAATTATTGCATTCATCGGTGTTCTAATTTCGTGACTAATAAGCGCAAAAAATTCTTCTTTATATTTTTGTGTTTTAATTAATTCCTTACGAGAATCGTCTAGTTCTTGATTTTTTTGAAACAATGCAAACTCATCATCTGCCTTATACTCTTTGTATTGCTCTAATATAAAATATACTATTGCCAAAATACTTACAATAATAAGTGTATGCATAAATACACTATAATGCACTTTACTTTGATCTAATAGGTTATGCTTTTTAACATAAACATTTACATAAGGACTAATAATTGCTAAGGCTAAATTGATAAAAAACACGATTAAACCTTGAAATCGTTTCAAAAACATGTGCGCAAAAATGACAGGTCCAATATACCAAACCGCCAAATATGGATACACATGAAATGAAGAGGAAATGGTTATAAATATGGTAGCAAGACCTATATATAATAGTATATGGTTACATAAATCTGCATATTTATTTTGAACAATAAATAGCGATGTGATAAAAAATGAAATGGAACATGTCAAATTGCAAGCTGCTAAAATTGGAGCATCAACAGAAAACCAAAATACAGAAAATACAAAAGCCAAGATACCTAATATAAAGGAGTATCGAAGACCTAACATTTGAGTATTTCGAACTCGGCTAGTTAATACAACTTTTAATTGAACTAAATAATTATTTAATAAAAAGTCTCTAAGCATGTTTGAGTTGAATAGCAGGTTATGGTTTAGAATTATTTTATACAAAAATATTATTTTTTTTTAAATTAAAAAAACAATTTACAAAATGATTGCTTATTTTTTGTAAAATAATTTATTTTTTGATTTATTTTTTGGTTCAATTGAGTTAATATTTTTTAAATGAAAGATATGTCTTACTTTATGCTTTTTTATTATTTTTTAAATATGATTTGTTTCACATCAAAAATAAAATTACTTTTGAACTCAATTTAGAAATATACCTATGATAATTAAAATCATAGCTCAAAAGTTACATTCATTATGTCAAACACACAACATTTAATTGATTTTACAACCCAAGTTCGTAGAGATATTTTGCGAATGGTTCATGCCGTAAATTCTGGTCATCCAGGAGGGTCTTTGGGCTGTGCAGAATTTTTAGTAACCCTTTATCAACATCAAATGAAACGAAACGAAGGTTTTGATATGGATGGTGTTCATGAGGATTTGTTTTTTTTATCTAACGGACATATTTCCCCCGTATTTTATAGCGTTTTAGCCAGAAGTGGTTATTTTCCTGTGTCAGAATTGGCAACTTTCAGAAAATTAAATTCCCGTTTGCAAGGACATCCTACTACACACGATGGTTTGCCAGGTATTAGAATTGCTTCTGGATCTTTAGGTCAAGGGTTGTCTGTAGCCATTGGTGCTGCACAAGCCAAAAAACTCAATCAAGACAACAGCATCATCTACACTTTACATGGCGATGGCGAGTTGCAAGAAGGACAAAATTGGGAAGCCATTATGTATGCCGCTGCAAAAAAAGTAGATAATCTGATTGCAACCATTGATTATAATGGCAAACAAATAGATGGAACAACGGATGATGTGTTGAGCTTAGGAAATTTAAAAGCAAAGTTTGAAGCCTTTGATTGGGATGTTTTAGAAATAACCAAAGGAAATGACCTTTTGTCCATTCAAGAAGGATTAGAAACAGCTAAAAATAAAACAGGAAAAGGCAAACCTGTTTGTATTTTATTGCATACTGAAATGGGTAATGGTGTAGATTATATGATGTATAGTCATGCTTGGCACGGAAAAGCACCAAATGATGCACAACTTGAACTAGCATTAGCTCAAAATCCAGAAACTCTTGGCGATTATTAATTAATATATATTTAGGTATAATATTACAATGAATTTAAAAAAAATGAAAAAATATATTAATACAGGAAGTAAAGATACCCGTTCTGGATTTGGAGCTGGTATGACTGAATTAGGTCAAAAAAACGAAAATGTTGTGGCACTTTGTGCAGATTTGATAGGCTCATTAAAATTTGATGATTTCAAAAAAAACCATCCCGAAAGGTTCTTTCAAATTGGAATTGCAGAGGCCAATATGATTGGTATTGCGGCTGGTTTGACTATTGGCGGAAAAATACCATTTACGGGTACTTTTGCTAGTTTTTCTACGGGAAGGGTATATGATCAAATCAGACAATCTGTTGCTTATTCTGATAAAAATGTAAAAATTTGTGCCTCGCATGCTGGATTGACGCTTGGCGAAGATGGTGCAACTCATCAAATACTAGAAGACATTGGTTTGATGAAAATGTTGCCTGGAATGACGGTGATTAATACTTGCGACTATAACCAAACCAAGGCAGCAACCATTGCATTGGCCGATCATCATGGCCCAGCTTATTTGCGTTTTGGACGACCAGTGGTACCAAATTTTACCGAAGCCGATCAACCCTTTATAATTGGTAAAGCCATTATGTTGCAAGAAGGAACCGATGTAACGATTATTGCAACAGGTCATTTAGTTTGGGAAGCCCTGATAGCTGCCGAAAACCTTGGAAAACAAGGGGTTAGTGCCGAAGTAATCAATATTCATACCATTAAACCTTTAGATGATGAGGCTATTTTAAAATCCGTTCAAAAAACCAAATGTGTTGTTACAGCCGAAGAACACAATATTTTAGGCGGACTTGGCGAAAGTGTGTCGAGGTTACTTGCTCAAAACCAACCTACTCCTCAAGAATTTGTTGCCGTGCAAGATAGCTTTGGCGAAAGTGGCACTCCAGAACAATTGATGGAAAAATACAAATTAAACCATCATGCCATTTTGGAAGCGGCAATAAAAGTAATGCAACGAAAATAAATTTATATTTAATATACAACAAAAAGAGCTTTCAATAAATTGAAAGCTCTTTTTTTAACCAATTTTTGCATCAAGTATTTATTATTGTAGGTGATTCGGGATTTTTTACAACACTTGAGCGAATCGGAAAACAAACTAAAAAAACTAAAAACTATTTTATTACCAACTTTTGTATCATAAACTTTGAACTCTTTTTTGTAATTTTTACACCCAAAATGTGATTCATTCTTTAAGACATGACAAAGATATACAAAAAATATAAAATACACGATAAAATGTATAAAATTACCGACAAAAAGCAATTATAAAACGTAATTGAAAAAATAATTTATTTTCACATCAAATAATTTATTTTTTGATTTATATTTTTTTAAAATCAAATATTTAATTGTAGGTTTATATATATGTAAATTGTTTTCAACCATTTTGTTTTTAATAGTCGTACTTGATATTTTTTCTTCGAATTATTTTTTTAAGACACAATATTTTAAAAAATAAAAAAAAATATTTTAAAAAACATTACATTTGGCACGAAAAATGAAAAGGATTAAAAGGAATCATGTTTAATTTTTTTTCAATCTTTAAAACCAAAAATCATGAAAAAAGTACTTGTAACTATAGTTTTTTTTGTAACAAATATCATATTTGCTCAAAATAGTTTTGCTAAATTTGAAAATCAAGAAAGTATTTCATCCATAATTGTAAATGATAAAATGTTTGAATTGATGGGGCAAATTAAGGCGTCTGACAAGGAGACTATGCAGTATCTTAGTTTTATCAAAACGCTAGACAATTTGAAAGTTTTTGTAACGTCAAACACAAAAAATGCAACTGAAATGAAAGTTGCAGCTGAAAAATATTTGAAAACCAATACTTTAGAAGCATTGGCATCGAGCTCGATTCATGGCAAAAATGCAAAAGTGTATGTCAAGTCAGGCAGCAGTGAAGGGAAAGTCAAAGAGCTTTTTATGTTTTTAGAATCTTATGGTAAAGACAATCAAACGATAATTTTTTCATTAACTGGCGATTTTGATCTTAATGATATTGCTACTCTTACAACAAAAATGAATTTGCCAGGGGCAGATGTTTTAAATCAAACATCGCATAAATAATTAGCAATTAATGGAAGACCAATCAAAAAGATTAAATAAGTTTATTTCAGATACGGGATACTGTTCTCGCAGAGAGGCCGATAAATTGATCGCACAAGGTGTAGTAACTATTAATGGTGACGTTGCAGCAATGGGAACAAAAGTTACCATTGACGATGAGGTGCGGATTCATAATAAACTCATTATTGATAAATCGAGCCAATGGGTATATTTGGCATTTAATAAACCCGTGGGGGTGGAATGTACCACCAATTTGGAGGTAAAAAATAATATAGTGGATTATATCAATTATCCGACCCGAATTTTTCCTATAGGGAGGCTGGATAAAGCCAGCGAAGGTTTGATATTTTTAACAAACGATGGCGATATTGTAAACAAAATATTAAGAGCAAGAAATAACCACGAAAAAGAATATACGGTAACGGTGGACAAACCCATAACAGATCGGTTTATCAATAGGATGGCCAATGGCATCCCCATTTTGGATACTGTTACTCGAAAATGCAAAGTGGAACAAATCAGTAAATATACTTTCAAAATTATATTAACTCAAGGTTTAAATAGACAAATCCGTAGGATGTGCGAGTATTTGGGCTATGAAGTGGTTGCTTTAAAACGAATTCGAATTATTAATGTTTCATTAGATATACCCGTTGGCAGGTATCGTGCTTTGACTGCTGCAGAACTCCAATCATTACACGCCTTAATTGCACCATCTAGCAAAACGGAAGAGGCCAGTTTGTTTGATAAAAAATAAACTAATGATTACAAAATACAAAGGTGTTTTATTGATTGTATTGCAAATAATTGCTGTAAGAATAATTTATTTTTTTCCTGTTACCATCGAAAAAAATTATTCTAACGGCATCTATATTTATATTTCAACCTTTTTGAGGTATGTTTTTGGAAAAATACCATTTTCAATAGGCGATGTGTTGTATATTTTAATTTTATTATTTATTTTTTATGCCTTGTATCAAATTAAAAAAGATAAAGATAACAGCAGGTTAATCATTTATTTTGTAGTGTTTTTTTATTTTTTATTTCATTTTTTATGGGGTTTAAATTATAATAGATTGCCTTTAAGTGAAAAAATGAAAATTAAATCCACTTATACTAATCATGATTTACTTTGTTTTACACAAAAAATGATTAAGAATTTGAATAATATTCATATAAAAATAACAAAAAACGACCAATTAAAAGTTGTAAATACTTATAATAAGCAACAAATATTTGCAAAATCTATTGATGGATATAAACAATTGGCACAAGAGTACCCTTATTTTAATTACCAAATACCATCTCAAAAAGCCTCTATTTTTAGCATACCTTTAACCTATATGGGGTTTGCGGGATATTTGAATCCTTTTACAAATGAAGCCCAAGTGAATGACAATTTGCCTAACGTATTAATTCCTAATGTTTTATGTCATGAAATGGCCCATCAAATCGGTTATGCTAGCGAAAGTGAATGTAATTTTATTGGATTTTTAGCAGGAAGTCAAAATCCTGATTTGTATTTTCAATATGCTGCTTACAGTCAGGTAGTTAAAAACTGTTTAATTCAAATTAAAAAAAAGCAACCAAGTCGTTACTCTTATTATAAACAACAACTTCATGCTGGTATCCTTATCAATTTTAAAGAAAATGAATTATTTTGGAAAAAACACGAAAGTATAATTGATCAAGGATTCAAAAGGTTTTATGATCAATACTTAAAAATGAACCAACAAAAGGAAGGCATAGCAAGTTATAGTTTGTTTTTGAATTTACTTATTAATTATGACAAAAATCATCCAATAAAGTAAAAAATAGTTGCTTGAAATATCATGTTTTGATCAATTGTTTTTACACAACTAATTGTAAATCATAAGTTTAACTGCTATTTGACAATTCAAAGCGTGTAATAATTCGAGTAAGTATTTCACTATAAAATAAGAATAAAAAGGAACACCATTTGCAAAAGTGCTATTAAGTTCCGATGAAACATTTTTCAAAAAATCAAAACATTGTCTATAAAATAAATTATATTTGTAGCTTGATAAATAAATTAACCAAGCAAAGGTTGTATTTATACCAAGATGTACATATAAAGTTGCCCAATCTATTGTTTTTT
>NZ_MUGT01000081.1:56544-65456 GCF_002217205.1 Flavobacterium branchiophilum NBRC 15030 = ATCC 35035
TTTTTTTAATTTTTTCTAAAAAATAACTTCGCATATTCGGACAATTTATATAAATATATTTGGTATTAATTAGTTAAAAAGCTACAATATGAAATTAAAAAACATCATTTTAGGATTTATTATCTTAGGATTGGGAGGATTGATTGTTTTTAGAATACAAAAAAATAGTAATTCGGAAGACAAAGGAAAGGACAAATCGGGCAAAAAACCTGCGGCCAAGGTTATGGGAATTGTGCTAAAATCGGAAGTTTTTAATGATGATTTGATGCTATCAGGAGCTTTAGAAGCGAGTGAACAAATAGAAATTCATAGCGAAATATCGGGCATTGTAACCCAGATTTTTTTTCAAGAAGGTAGTCAAGTAGCCCAAGGTCAATTGTTGTTTAAAATTAATGATGTAGAAATCAATGCGTTGTTGCAACAGGCCAAAACCAAAGCACATTTGGCCGCTGAAAATGAGCGAAGAGCGAAGTTATTGCTTCAAAAAGAAGCGATTAGTCAAGAAGAATACGAAATAGCCAATGCGGATTTAAAATCGGCTCAAGCTCAAACACAACTGGTAGCCGCTCAAAAGTCTAAAACACTAGTAAAAGCGCCGTTTTCTGGCAAGATTGGTTTGCGAAATATTTCGCCAGGCACTTACATTACTCCAAGTGTATTAGTTGCCAATTTATTAAATACAGACCAATTGAAACTTACATTTTCGATTCCAGAGAAATATGCTTCACGAATTCAAAATAAGGTCAAATTACAATTTTCATTGGCCAATGACAGCCAACAATATCAGGCACAAGTATATGCACTTGAACCACAAATAGAAGCCAATACCCGCACCCTAAAAGTACGAGCCAAAACAACCAATATTGCTGGCAAATTGATGGCAGGAGCATTTGTAACCATCCAGCTTCCATTGGATGTGATAGACAACGCATTACTAATTCCTACGGAAGCTGTTGTACCCTTTCAGGGGGGTAAAAAGGTATATATTGCCAACAACGGACAGGCCAAAGAAGTAAAAATTACCACAGCCACCCGAACAGACAGTTCGGTTTTGGTATTGTCTGGACTTCATGCAGGCGACACATTGGTAACAACTGGTGTAATGGCTCTAAAAGACGAAGCACCAATAAAAGTCATGGTCAAATAGCGGTTATTTGCATCTTATTTTTGATTAGCAATTGAAAAAATGAGTTATTGTACCAATAATCCTATTTAAAAACAACTTAATTATTTGGATCATCAAAAGTTAAAATCAAATACAAAAGCATGAGTTTATCTACACTAAGCATCAAAAGACCTGTACTAACGATAGTACTCAATTTGGCTATCATTTTATTTGGTATTATTGGGTACAGTTTTTTAGGAGTTAGAGAGTTTCCTTCGATTGATCCTGCACAGGTATCCATTCGAACAGATTATGCAGGAGCCAATGCAGATATTATTGAGTCTCAAATAACTGAACCCATTGAAAAAGCAATAAATGCCATTGATGGAATTAAAAATATAAGTTCGTCGAGTGTTCAAGGAACGAGTAACATTACGGTAGAATTTAATTTGGATAAAGATTTGGAAACGGCTGCCAATGATGTGCGAGACAAAGTAGCTATTGCGGCCAGAAGTTTGCCAAAAGATCTTGATGCACCACCCGTGGTATCCAAAGCGGATGCTAATGCAGATGCTATTATTTCGATGACAATTCAGAGCAATACCCGTAGTGATTTGGAGTTGAGCGATTTTGCTGAAAACCGAATAGCACCACAGCTCGAAACCATACCGGGAGTGAGCGGTGTACAAATTTGGGGACAAAAAAAATATGCCATGCGATTGTGGATAGATCCGATAAAATTAGCTTCATTTGGCTGTACGGTTTCGGATGTAAAAACAGCATTAAGCCAGCAAAATGTAGAATTACCTTCGGGTAAATTGACAGGAAACAACACCGAATTGACTGTAAAAACGATAGGCAGCTTAACCAATTCTGAAGAGTTTAACAATATTATCATAAAAAATGTAGGCGATAAAATGATTCGGTTTAGCGATATAGGAAATGCTGTTTTGGGACCTGAAAATGTAGAAACCAAAATGGCACAATCTGGTTTGCCACTTATTGGAATTGCCGTAGTACCACTTCCTGGAGCCAATTATTTGGACATTTCTAAAGCATTTTACAAAAAATTTGAGTCCCTTAAAAAAGATTTACCCAAAGACATTCAGCTTAATATAGCCATAGACAACACCGTATTTGTAAAAAAATCGGTGGTAGAAGTTGCCGAAACCTTGTTGATTTCAATCATTTTGGTTATCTTAATTATTTACTTGTTTTTTAGAGATTGGGCCATAGCATTTAGGCCATTAATAGACATTCCCGTGTCGTTGATAGCTACTTTTTTTATCATGTGGTTGTTTGGCTTTTCGGTAAATGTATTAACACTTTTGGCAATAGTTTTGGCCACAGGATTAGTAGTTGATGATGGAATTGTAGTAACCGAAAATATTTTCAAAAAAGTAGAAGAAGGCATGACGCCTATGGAGGCAGCCATTGCAGGATCAAATGAAATATTTTTTGCCGTAATTTCTATTTCGGTAACACTAGCAGCCGTATTTTTGCCTGTCATTTTTTTAGAAGGATTTGTGGGCCGATTGTTTAGAGAATTTGGAGTTGTTATTGGAGCCGCAGTATTGATTTCGGCCTTTGTATCGCTAACACTAACCCCCATGCTAAACGCTTATTTGATGAAAGGTGGTGTGCAAAAAAAATCTAAGTTTTATGAAATGACAGAGCCATTCTTTGTTAAAATGAATCTCGGATATAGTGGTGCATTAGAACGATTTTTAGTATATAAAAAATGGAGTTTCATTATTTTGACGCTTTGTTTTGGTATGATTTTTTTATTTTTTAATATTCTAAAAAAAGAAACAGCCCCTTATGACGACCGCAGTGCCATTGTACTAACCACAACCACCGCAGAAGGCTCGTCCTATGAATATACGGATAGGTTTATGCAAGAAATATCAAGGTTGATAGACGATTCTGTGCCTGAAAAACGAGTCAGTTTGATTTTGACAGCACCAGGATTCAATGCTTCGGCTACCAATAGTGGACGGGCAAGAATTGCTTTGATTAATCCAGAAGACCGCAAAAAATCGCAAAAAGATATAGCCGAAGCACTTACAAAATGGACAAAGCAATATCCAGAAGCCAAAACATCAGTATCGGAGCAGCCCACAATTGCAGTAAACAAAAGAGGGGGGTTACCCATACAATATATCATTCAGGCGAGTTCTTTTGAAAAATTAAAAGAAAAAATACCGCTTTTTATGGAAGAGGCTTCAAAAGATGCTACATTTGCAATAACAGACGTGAACTTAAAATTTAATAAACCAGAAATCAACATTATTGTAGATAGAGCAAAAGCCAAAAGTTTAGGGATTTCGGTTTTAGATATTGCACAAACTTTGCAATTGGGATTGAGTGGACAACGATTTGGTTATTTTCAAAAAAATGGTAAACAATACCAAGTAATTGGACAATTTGAACAAAAAGACCGTTCAAAACCAATGGATTTAACCTCGATGTTTGTAAGAAACAACCAAGGAACTTTGATTCAAATAGACAATGTGGTCCAACTAATAGAAAAAAGTAATCCACCACAATTGTATCACAACAATAGAAACATGTCGGCCACCATTATGGCAAGTTTAGCACCGGGCAAAAGTATGGGCGAGGGCATTGAAGCCATGAATCGGATTAGAGACAAGGTATTAGACGATAGTTTTACAACAGATTTAGGAGGAGAATCTCGAGATTTTGTTGAGAGTAGTTCCAACACATCGTTTGCTTTTGGATTGGCATTGTTGCTTATATATTTGATATTGGCAGCGCAATTTGAAAGTTTTATCGATCCGTTTATTATTATACTTACAGTACCAATGGCGGTGGCCGGGGCTTTATTTTCGTTGTGGTTGTTTGGTCAAACATGGAATATCTTTAGCCAAATTGGAACCGTAATGTTAATTGGATTGGTTACTAAAAATGGTATTTTAATTGTAGAATTTGCCAATCAATTACAAGAACATGGCAAACCAAAATACGATGCCATTTTAGAAGCTGCAAGCTCCAGATTGAGACCCATTTTAATGACCAGTTTAGCCATTGCTTTGGGGGCTTTGCCAATTGCCTTATCACTTGGTGCAGCTGCCAAAAGTAGAATTGGCATGGGTGTTGTAATCGTTGGGGGTACCGTATTTTCGTTGGTATTAACCCTATTTGTAATCCCTTCCATATATTTGATGTGGTCCAAAAACCAAAAAAATAATGCCACCAATCATGCACATGAGGCTTAATAAGATATGAATTAACATGAATTTAAAAAAGAAAATAGGACTATTTTTTACTTTGTTTTTGATACAAAATACAGAAGCACAAGACATTTTAACAATCGAAAAAGCAGCAGCACTTGTATTAGAACACCATTTTGATATTAAGTTAGCACAAAATGATCTAGCCGTAGCACAAATCAATAACACCATTGGCAATGCTGGAATGTTGCCCAATATAACGGCTTCTATAAACAATAATAACAGTTTGTTCAACACCACACAAACCCAATCCGATGGCAATCAAAAAACGCTGAATGGAGCCAAAAACAGTAACCTAACGTATGGTGTGGGGCTAGACTGGACGCTTTTTGATGGAATGAAAATGTTTGCAAAACGAGAGCAATTAAAAGTGCTGGAAAAGCAAAGTGCCTCACAATTAAAATTAGCCATAGTTTCTAAAATGAGCGAATTGTATCAAACGTATTATGGTTTGATTCAACAAAAACAACAATTAAAAGCACTCGACACCGCATGGACAGTATCAAAAGAGCGGTTGCAGCTGGCACAAAATAGATATAGCATTGGCAAAGCCTCAAAACTAGAAGTACTGAATGCTCAAGTGGATTTGAATAGCGATCAGAGTTTGATTTTGCAACAAAAACAGCAGATAAAAGAAAGCCTTATTGCATTAAACCAACTGACGAATCAGCCACTAGAGCACGTTTTTGAAATTGAAAATGATTTTAACATTCAAAACCTAATCGAAAAAAACAGCTTGCTAGAAAAAGCCTTGCAACAAAACCCACAATTACAAACACTGATTTTGTCCAAAAATGCAGCCGAATGGCAACTCAAACAAGCCAAAGCATCAAGATACCCCGTCGTTAAAATCAATACAGGATACAATTTTACCCATACCGAAGCTTCATTGGGCTTTGTAACACAATCTTCTGGAAAAGGTTTGGTTTACGGATTTTCAGCTTCAGTACCTGTTTTTAATGGTAACTTGCAACAACGCAACGAAAAATTAGCACAAAAGGCTATTGAAAATACCAATTTGACATACGAAAAACAAAAATTAGAAATAGAAAGTCAGTTATCCATTTTGTTTGAAAGGTTTAAAACCCATTTGAATTTGATAGACATTGAAGCTAAAAATGTTGTTATTGCCAAACAAAATTTAGACATTACATTAGCTAAATTCAAAATAGGAACCATAAGCACAATAGAATTAAGAACAGCACAACTCAATTATGTTGCAGCACAATTAAGATGGCACGAAGCCCAATACCAAGCCAAACAGAATGAAATTTTAATAAAAGAATTAACTGCGGGTTTTTAATTTTAGTATCTGTAAAACAATGTTTTTTTATTTTTTGTTAAAATATTATTTCAAAACACTCTATTTCTTTGAGCAATTTCTTTGAAAGTGCTCCCCCAGTTGTTGTTATTGTTGTTGTTTGGGGTTCCGTCTTCAAACAGTAACGCATCGGTATCACTGGCATCATATTTCCAAACCCAAGCACAAATGGAAATTCCACGGGCATGAATCTGATTCAAAAAAGGGGCTGTTTCCATCAAAATCCCTGCATTCATGGGAGCAATTTCGCCAAAAATAATTGGAATTTGAAGGTGTTGCAAAGAGTTTAATCTATTGGTAATCAAACTATTGGATTCTAACAACCATTTTTCATACGCATGAATATCAAACAGGATATTGGAATGTTGAGCCAAAAAAGCGGTTCCTTTATTGATCAAAACAGAAGCATCTTGTCCTTGCTCGGCACAGGGCACTACAATGATGTTGGCATTGCCCGTGTTTCTTATGATTTGAACCAATTCCGACATGTCTTCAAACCAAATAGCATCTGTGTAGCCATCCGCTCGGTCATAGCGATAAGGTTCGTTCCAAACTTCTATCCAAACATCGTTTTGCTCTTTGAAGTGCGTTGCCCAAGCCTGAAGTTGGCTCTTGAAAGCGTTCCAAAAAGCCGTTTGTGTAGGGCGTTTCCCCGAAAACAATGTAGCGGGTTGTCCGTTCCACCCAAAAGCACAAAGAACGGTAACTTTGTTATTTTGCCTATTGGAATCAACAATTTTTTGTAACGAATGTAAATAAGCCCCATTTTGGTCCAAAATTGGATTTCCAGTTACAGGAATTTCACTTACATTGCCTATAAATTCCCGAACAATATCCAACTTCCAGGCATTCATATCGGCACTTCCTGCTCCAAAACTATGAAACGCATTCGCCCCAATAAATTGTTTTGTTGCCCCATCTTTTTGAATCCAATTTCCTGAAATAGAATAGCCTTTCGGATGGGTTTCCAAGTCGGGTTTTGAACAAGCCGCTACAAAAAACAACCATATTACAGCCCATTGTATTTTGAAAAACCGTTTTTTCATGTTGGAATAATTAAAAGTAAACCACAAAAATAAGAAAAAAAACAAACCAAAACATTTAAAACATAACTTCTATAACCAATGGTTTTGAAATGGATTATAAACACTTTTTGGGCACCATTTCAACTATTTTTTTTAACCAAAATTTCGCATTAGACTTCGTAATGAAATCTAAAAATACAAGAAAATTAAGTGCTCACGGACTTTTTAAAATTTTAGAATATATTAATATATTAACATTTAAAAAAGGAGACATCGTAGATTGATGAACTCCAAAAAACAATATTAAAAAGTGAATAAAGTGCTTAATTGCTTCGCCAGTTCGCCTTTTGTGCTCGTGTTTGAAGTAGTTACGGATACTTCGTAAACACGGATTTTTATCTGTTTTTTTTTAATCCGTGTTTGTTTACATCTGTGTTTATACGTCTGCTTAATAATTGAACACGGATTACACGGATACTTCGTAAACACGGATTTTTATCTGTTTTTTTTTATCCGTGTTTGTTTACATCTGTGTTTATCCGTGTGCTTAATAATTGAATTAGATTATAATAGATTTCTAATGCTTAATTTGGGTTTAATCATTTGGAGCTATTTCCAGCCATCCATTCCAAGTCCACAACAAAAAAAGTGGGGTTCTAATGCAAAAAAAAGAGCTTCTTAGGTCGCTTTTTTTTTGCAAGAACCCCTACTTTTTTTGTTTTGCGGGCTTTCCATTCCTGTCTGGGCTAGGGCATTGGTTTTCCAAAAAATGATTTCATAAAAATAGAAATGACCGTATGATAATGCTTTATTTCATGAACAATCAACTTCTTGCGATCTATCGAATACGAGATACACCCCGAGAAAACCTTATGGTTAACTAGCTGCTATGAGTTCTCTTGAAAAACAAAGGGTAAGTAATTGAAAATGAGTTACATTGCTCGGTTTCAGGTGCAAGGAATTATAAAATATACATGAATACAATTTAAAAAAACGAATAAATTCTAGCTGTTTGGTATAACCAAACTATTATATAATCCTAACTAAAAACGTTTTATAAACCCCTGAATAGCATTAGTTTAAATCATGGGTTTTTATTTATTGTTGGTGCTACACACTCCAACGAAATTCTGGCTATTGGTAAAAGATTTAATTGTTTGTTTCGCTTCTTAACGCTTCTATTTTTTCTATAGGTAACTTTGTGATTTTATGAATTGTCAAATTGTCAAATCCTTCTTTTATACCATTTTTTGCAATATCCTCCTTAATTTTAAATTCCGCTTCGTTTTGCAAAGTAAAAGCCTCACTTGCCTTTAAACTTAAACTATCCATATAGCGGTGGTAGCTGTATTGGTCTTCTTTTTCAAGTCGCATAATGTCCAAAACATCGTTGGCTTCTTTTAAACCTTTGGCTTTGAAGTTGTCTTTTACTTCGCTGTTTTTTAGGAAATACACCCATTCGTCCAACGTGTCTTTTGCAATGTCGTTGAACTGGTTTACTTTCAATAAATAATATTCAGGGAAAATATCGGCCACTTCTTGTTTTACAAAAGTTTGCTTTTGTTTTTCGGATAAGCCTAAAATATCGTTTTGGTGTAAACCTTTAAAAATGGTTTTGCCCCGATAAATATAATCTTGCCCTTGCCCAAGGTCGAAATAAACGATATTGATTGAAATGACTTTTTTGACATTCAAATATTTAGCTCCTAATTTATGATTTTCTGAAATGGCTTTTGAAGTGCCATAAGCCATTCTGTGGAAGTAATCTATTTCGTAAGTAGATTGAATTTCGATGATAATTAGTTCATTTTTAGAGTTATGAGTCAAAATATCTACACGATTGAATTTGTCATCGTCATGTTCTTGATTGCTTTCGCTTTCAAGAATTTGTTCTATTTTGATGTTGTCAAACAACAATTCGCTCAAAAAACCTTCAAGTACCACAAAGTTGGCCTTATTTCTCAAAAGTCTTTTGATAGCCCAATCAAACGATATTAATTTTTTACTTTTCATCTAAATCATTTAAATCATTTGTGCAAAAATACGAAATATTTGATTTGGTTTTTTAACATTATGGTTTATCTTTCTTAAAATCCCTCCAAAAAAAGAGCAACCAAATCCTTATAAAATCCTAACTAAAAACGTTTTATAAACCCATAAAAGCCCTGAATAGCATTGGTTTAAATCCTGGGTTTTTATTTATTGTT
>NZ_MUGT01000082.1 GCF_002217205.1 Flavobacterium branchiophilum NBRC 15030 = ATCC 35035
TCTTGCTTCTCATTTTTATTTAATTAAAAAAGTTGCAAAATGTTTTTTTGTTTGTACTTTTGTGAAGTGGATATAGAATGTTAAAAACGCAATAACTTTCGTATATTTACTAGTTGGCAGTAATTTTTCCGACCGCTAACCATATAAACAACAGAGAATAAATTATGAACGTACAAGTATCTCCTAACTTTAAAAAAATGACAGGTAAAGCTGTTTTTGCAATTATCCTGTTTATAATAACATATCTAATCCTCTTATCTTTGGCTATTGGAATGACAGTTCTTTGTGTCATGGGTGGAATTGCTTTGATAGCAGCAAAACCTATGGCAATAACAATTGGGTTAGGTCTTGGACTGGCAAGTTTAGGTTTTTTCATCCTTATATTTTTGTTTAAATTTCTCTTCAAACAGCATAAGGTTGATAGAAGTCATTTAGTTGAGATTTTTGAAAAGGATGAACCAAAATTGTTTTCTTTTATAAGAGAAATTGTAACTGAAGTGCAGACGGACTTTCCCAAAAGGGTATTTTTATCAAGTGATGTAAATGCTTGTGTTTTTTACGACTCTAACTTTTGGAGTATGATATTTCCAATTCGTAAAAATTTGCAAATAGGATTAGGCTTAGTGAACACCATATCAGAGCAAGAGTTTAAGGCAATTTTAGCACACGAATTTGGTCATTTTTCGCAACGGAGCATGAAAGTAGGGAGCTATGTTTATAATGTAAATCAGGTCATTTTCAATATGCTTTACGATAATGAATCGTTTGACAGTATGATTCAGAAGTGGGCAAATATTAGTGGTTATTTTTCGATTTTTGTTTCCATAGCCGTGAAAATAATTCAAGGTATTCAGTGGGTTTTAAGAAAAATGTACGATTTCGTAAATGTCAGTTATATGGCATTGTCACGAGAAATGGAATTTCATGCAGACGAAGTTGCTGCAAATGTTGCGGGCTATTTACCTTTAAAAGAATCCTTGTTGAGAATGGATTTAGCCGACCATTCCTATAACGCTGTATTGGGCTATTATGATGGAAAAATACCAGACAACATCAAAAGTAAAAACATTTACAAAGAGCAAGGATTTGTAATGAATTTTTTAGCAACCCAAAACAATCTTTCTTTCAAAAATAATTTACCGATAGTTTCTGAACTTGATTTAAGTAAGTATAACAAATCAAAACTAACCATTAAAAATCAGTGGGCTTCTCATCCAAGTATTGAAGAACGAATAAGGGCTTTAGAATTGACCAATATACATAAGATGGGAGTTGAAAGTCCAGCAATTCTATTGTTTGAAAACGAAGAAAAAATACAAGAAGAAATTACAGAAAAGTTGTTTTCAGCAGTTACCTTTGCCGAAAGCACTACATCATTAGATTTCGAGAAATTTAAAATGGATTATTCGCAGACTTTCAATAAGAATAGCTTTCCTATTGAATATAACGGCTATTACGACAACAAAAATCCAATTGAATTTGATGTAAATAGTATCGTTGATTTTAATGTTTCTGAAACAATAGATATGCTTTTCAGTAAAGAGAAAGTAGATATGGTATATGATTTTATTGCTTTTGAGAATGACAAAAATGTATTGATTAACATAGCGAAAAAGGAATACGATATTAAGTCTTTTGACTACGATGGTCAAAAGTATAAATCAACCGTAGCTCAGAATTTAATCCCCAAAATAGAAACAGACCAAAACAGTATTAAAGAAAGAATTAAGGAAAACGACTTAAATATTTATATGTTTTTTTATAACGAAGCCCTAAAAAAGGGTAATGCAACTATTCTGAAAGAAAAGTACATCAACTTCTTTAAACAAGATTCAGAATTTGATAATAAAGTAGCATTGTACAACAAAATTGGTGAGGCAACAGGCTTTATAAGTGTAGTAACTCCATTTGAACAAATAAGAGAGAATCTTAAAACCCTTCAGCCTTTGGAACTTGAACTAAAAACGGAAATAAGAAAACTGATAGAAGATGAAACATTAAGAAGCGAAGTATCTCAACAGACAATAGAAAATTTTGAAAAATACCTTTCTAAAGAATGGGAATATTTTAATGGCACTGAATACTATAACGACAATCTTCAAATTCTATTCAACACTACAAATGAATATAACTACCTTTTGTCAAGGAAGTACTTTTTGACAAAATTAGATTTGCTAAACTATCAAATTACACAACTTGAGAAATAAAACTTCACACAACAGCCGTTTTGCAAAAGCGGGGTTTTCCTGCTTCTATGAAAGTGAAGTGTTAAATTCAAGCTTTGTGCCTTTAATGAAGTTTAGTGCTGAAAATCCCCACCTTCGCAAAGCGGCAAACCGTTACCAGCAAGGCAAAAAAAACAAACCGTTAAAATATGGCAGAATTTTCACCTCATACCGACATTTACAAAATTAAAAATAGATTAGAAAATATCAATAAATTTATTTTCTGGTTAACTTTATTTTTATCTGTTTTTCCAATTGTATTCACAACAATTTGTCAAGAATATAAATTTATAAGTTTGATAAATGTTTTTAATATAATAGCGATTACATTATTTTTCATAATTGAAATTTTAAATGAATATATCTTACTGCCACTTGCAGATAATAAAAGGAGAGACGACTTTATCGATAATTCTTTCGGTTCAAAGTTTTCAATAAAAAACTCGATTGATTATTACGATAATCAAGAGATTGAAATTGGAATATATAAAGCTGCCGTAAACCAATTTGAGAATTGTTTTTTCACATATTCTTTAGTAAAAATTTCAACAATCTCAAAAATTGTGATTCCAACTATAATGCTTGTAATAATGTCAATTATTGCTTATTATGGTTTTTCACAAGTCCCTTTTGCCCTTACCATTTTGCAAGCTTTTTTCTCTGCGAATATTCTTGGAGACCTGGTAAAACATTTAATATTGATGAATAGACTTGCTAGTATTCAAGATTCTTGGTTACAACTATTTCAAAACGTAAAACTAAAACAAGAAATACTAAATCATCAACCTCATATCTTAAGATATTGGCTTCAATATGAAACATTACATAGTAAGATAAATACAAATATTTCTGGCAGTACATTTGAAAAAAATAATGAAAAACTTACAGCGGAGTGGGATAGTTTAAAAACAAAATATAATATTACCTAATGGCATCAATAAATAGTCGTCTTCAAACTGTCGCTTCAGATTTATTTATTAAATATAATTCTACAGAACGTACATACATTGAAGAAAAAATCACTAATCTTAAAGCAAACTTAAATGCTTGGTTTGGCAACTCAATAAGTGAAATTCTTGTTTTTGGCTCATACAAAAGAGACACGATACTTCCAAGAAAATTTGACGATTACTCAGATATAGATATCTTAGTTGTATTTTCAAACGCAGAAGAAGAAAGAACGCCAGAGACATACAGAACAAGACTTAAAAAATTTGCTGATACTAAATATTCTACATCGATAGTTTTGAAAGACCATCCATCAATTATTTTAGAGATGAATAAAATAAAATTTGATCTTGTCCCAAGTAGAAAATCACTTTCTTGGTTTAGTAGCACATATCAAATTCCTAACAAAAGTGGTTATTGGATGGATACTGATCCTATTGGTTTCAACTCCGAAGTTACTGCATCAAATACTAAATATAACTATATAGTTAAACCATTGATAAGATTATTTAAACGATGGAATGCACACAATAATTATCCATTCACAACCTATGATTTAGAGCGGAAAATTGCAGGAATGAATTTCAGTGGTGACAATTATCAAAAAGGGTTTCTATATGTTATAAGTCAACTTTCAACATATGGACTTACTTTGGTCGGTGCCCAAAAAGTTGAAACTCTAAAAACTAATGGCAATTGGATAAAGGAATATTTGGATCGAGATAATCAAGAAAAAGCAATAGAGGTTACTTGTAGAATATTAGGAATAATGCCATAATGCCCAGCTGGTAACAGCAGTTTCAAGAAATGGCGAGGCACGGGATTTATCAGAAATTGGAAAGGTTTTTAATTTAAAGTTTTTGTTATATTTGTAAAGGCTTGGTCTTGGTTCATCGCCACTTCTTGAAGCCGCGAAACGTCAGGCTGTGAAAAAACCTGTTTATTATCCAAAAAACCAAAAAAAACGCTGGTTTTTGAATGTAATAGAGGCCAATTGCGAAAGGGTTATTATTAAGCAGCATTATTTTGTTGCCAAATAATGTGGGCTGTAAAACGATGTTTTGAGGTGGGTTTGGGTGAAAAAATAATAATAAAAAACACTATTTTATTTTATTTTATTTTTTTATTATTTTTGAAAAATATTTAACGGCAGTTTTTTCACAGTCTGACGTTGGCAGAAAGATTTGAAAAACAGAAGTGAATACAACCATTTAATTAAAAGATATGAATTTTAGAAACTATAAATTAATACTAACATTTTTTTTATTTTCAATTAACTTATTTTCACAACAAAACGAAAATAAATTATTTAAAACTTCCAAAATATCATTTGTAGTGAAAAGCGATAGTATAAATTTAGATGAATTTAACGAGATAATAATGATTCCTGGAGGAAGAATGTTTCGTAAATATTTTGAAAAAATTGGATATTTCAAAAACGCTTACGATTATGACACTTTTAAAAAAGTTCTTAAAAATGAAAACTTAAAAGAAGATAATGGCGAGCCATTAGTATTTAATGACTACTTAAAAGTTTACAAAAAATACAAACCATATTTAGTGCTAAATTTAAAAATGGGGAAAAATAATGTTGTTGAATTAATATTATCGAAACCCGATATTGGAGAAATATTTATTGTTCGAAATGTTTCACATACGAATGTAATTGGAATAAGTGCAGGAACTACTCAAGTATATGAAGACACTTGGGATTCAATGATGAATGAAATAGTTAACTATATTAGAATGAATTCAAAAACATACAAATAATCCTTCTGCCAACTGCAGTTACACGAGATTTGGGTTTTTAAAGTTAGTGTTTAACCGAAAGTTTAGACGTTCTTTTTCCCAAACCTCGTGTAGCTGCCAAACGTCAGGCTGTGAAAAAACCCTGTTTATAATCCAAAAAACCAAAAAAACGCTGGTTTTTGAATGTAATAGAGGCCAATTGCGAAAGGGTTATTTTTAAGCCGCATTATTTTGTTGCCAAAAAACATGGGCTGTAAAACGATGTTTTGAGGTGGGTTTGGGTTAAAAAACTATTTTATTTCAATGTTTTTTACTATTTTTGAAATTATTTAACGGCCGTTTTTTTTACAGACTGACGTTGGAAGTAAACTCACCAAAAATGAACATTATCTATGACAAAGGAAAAATTTATTGAAAATTTTAAACTATTATTAGTTCATCTACGTGATGTAACTGAAAATTTTTGCTTTAATGAAATTTCTGAAAATTATAGATTTATTTTGGAGCCAAGCGAACGCATTACAAGCCAACATTTAACAGAAGATGAAAATAAATATATGAAAACTTGGAATAAACTTGAAAATAAAGAAATGACTTTTGATCAAGTTGTTGAATTGTTTTATAAAAATGGAAAAACTCCTAAATGGGCAGATTGTAATGTTTACTTATCAACTTCCGAAAAAACTGTAGTAAAGATTTTTTTTAGTCGACAATTTAAAGAAAAAAGCGAAATCTATTATTTAGAAAGAGGAACAGCACCATTTAAAGCTGTTGTATATACTTCATCTAAAAATGAGACAGATTTAAATGGTAAATTTGATGTGAATTGGAAAGTAAAACTTGAAAATAAAAAATCTAAAGGATTGCTTTCTAAAATAAAAAGATTGTTTTAAAAATAAAGTGGCAGTTGCCAACAGCCAGCCTTTCCTTGCAACTAAAAGCCGAGCAATGAATTTTAATCAACGAATACCTATAAAAAATATAGTTAATGAGTTAAACTCATGTTGAACGAACTGAAAGAAAACGAATACCTATAAAAAATAAAAATCCATGAGTTAAACTGATTATATTCAAACCCCTTATGGGTTTTCCGAAAAGTTTTTTGTTAGGATTTCAAGAGGATTTAGTTACTCTTTTTTATATCTATTTATTTACACCTACAAGGTTTTGGAAACCTTGCAGGTGGGATAATGTAGTTCGCCACTCCCACACAAATCCCTTCGCATGCTTATCAGAAATTCCTTGAATATGTTGCATGGTTAATTGTACAAAAAATAATAATAAAAAACACTATTTTATTTCATAGTTTTTTATTATTTTTAAAAAATATTTAACGGCAGTTTTTTCACAGACTAAATTTGGCAGAAATGTTGCCCTAACAGTAACGAACATAGAAAAAACAAAAAAATAAGACAATAAATTATGACAGATAAAGAAATATTTTTTGCAGATGGAAATAACCCAAATATGATTGAAGCATTTAAAAATGCACAAGAAACTTTTAAATATTTTTGGAGAGAATTATCGTGGGAATATCGAAGAATTATTCCTGCACTCACAGTTGCTTGCGTGAAAATCGCCTTTACCCAAGACACTGACAATGGACAAATTGTTGAACATATGTGGATTAACGATGTACAGTTTGACGGAAGCAATGTAAAAGGAACTCTTGTTAATAGTCCAAATGAATTAACCAATGTTTCAAATGGAGACTTTGTAAATATTCCATTAAACCAAATTAGTGACCGGTTATTTGCGACTTACAGCAGTCAAAAACCAAAAAAAGGTTTATCAAAACTGTTTTCTTCAACACCAAAGCCTGTAACATACGGAGGATTTACTATTCAAGTAATGCGTTCTGAAATGACAAATCAAGAACGAAAAGAACACGATAGTGCTTGGGGATTAGACTTTGGCGATTTTAATGAAATTTTGCTTGTAAATGAACAAAAAGAAAACCCAGAAAACTTGATAGAACACCCAATGAGCAAAAATATGAGAGAAAAGCTTATTGAATTTTTAAAAGAACACTCTGATGAAATAACCAACCGAGACGAATACGGCTTGACTTTATTACACAAAGAAACGATTGCAGGGAACTTGACTTCTGTTGAAGTATTATTGAGTAATGGAGCACACAAGAATATAAAATCTAATCAAGGAGAAACTGCTTTAGACTTTGCAAATAAAATGAATTGGCAACATATAATACCAGTTTTGGAAAAATAAACACTTCTGCCAACAGCTAGAGTTTCGTTGCGGCTGCAAGCCGAGCAATGAATTAAAATCAACGAATACCAACAAAAATAAAAACCATGAGTTAAACTCATGTTGAACGAACTGAAAGAAAACGAATACCTCTAAAAAATAAAATTTATGAGTTAAACCGATTACAGTCAAGTCCCTTATGGGTTTATCGAAAAGCTTTTTGTTTGCATTTCAAGAGGATTTAGTTCCTCTTTTTTTATGAAAATTTGTAAATAAATGCTATTTGATTTCAATGTTTTTTATTATTTTTGAAAAATATTTAACGGCAGTTTTTTCACAGACTGACGTTACCTGCAAGAGTAAAACAACAATTTGTTTAATTAACAACATTATGACAAAAAAAAAATTAATCCTAATTATTTTATTGTTTACAACAACATTCACTTTTGCCCAAGACTGTGATTGCAAAACCAACTATGAATGGATAAAGAAAACCTTTGAAGTAAACGACGCTGGATTTCAATATGCCCTAATAACCAAAGGAGAACAAGCATACGAAGACCATAATAAAAGAATATTAGATAAAATACAAAATGCTAAGACTCTTACCGAGTGCACACCTATACTGTATGAGTGGCTAAAATTCTTCCGTTCGGGTCATATTGCTATAAGGCAAAACGAGCAACCGCAACAAACCAATCCTATAAAATCGGAAAAACAATTTTCTAATTGGGAAACTTACACTATCAAAACAGAAGATTTTAAAAAATATTTAGATAAAAAGAAAACTTCCAATTATGAGGGAATTTGGGAAACCAAACCATATAAAATTGGAATCAAAAAAGAAGGCGATAAATACATTGGATTTATAATAGAATCAGGTGCAGAAACTTGGACAAAAGGACAAATAAAACTAAAATTCAGCATAACAGAAGACAAAGCAAATTCTGTTTTTTATATGCGTGACCATTCCGCTGTGGAATCTAATAGTTTAACAATGACGGGAAACAATCATCTACAAATAGGCAATTTTAGTCTATCAAGAATTTATCCTAAAATTGAAGATGAACCTATTTACGCACAATACTTCAAGGCGTTAAATGCAGAACAACCATACCTTGTAATACAAAACAAAACTACATTATATCTGAGGATACCATCATTCAACGAAAATTACAAAAGTAGTATTGATAGTGTACTAAATGTAAATAAAGATAAAATACTTGCAACAAAAAATCTCATTATTGACATCAGAAACAACGGTGGTGGAAGCGATGCGTCTTATAGTTCAATCATTCCATACTTGTACACCAACCCAATAAGAACAGTCGGTGTTGAGTTTTTATCTACAAAACTTAACAATCAGAGAATGTTGGATTTTATCAATAAACCTGAATATGGCTTTGATGATGATAACAAAAAATGGGCGAAAAAATCATACGACAAATTAGAAAGCAATTTGGGACAATTTGTAAATCTGAACGAACACATAGTTTCGGAAGATAAGATAGACACGATTTACCCTTTTCCTCAAAATGTTGGTGTTATTATTAACGAAACCAACGGTAGCACAGCCGAACAATTTCTATTAGAAGCAAAACAAAGCAAAAAAGTTAAACTTTTTGGTGTAACTACATTCGGAGTATTGGACATTTCTAATATGTATTTTGTAGAATCGCCATGTAAAGAATTTCAATTAGGTTATTCGCTTTCAAGAAGTATGCGAATACCAGACTTTACGATTGACGAAAAAGGCATACAACCAGACTACTATTTAGACAAAAGTATTCCACAATACGAATGGACAGAATATGTAAGCAAAATTTTGACAGGACAATAAAACGCCATCAGCTAACAGCTAGCCTTTCCTTGCATCTGCAAGCCGAGCAATGAATTGTAATGATTTAAAACACATAAAAAATGTAATCCATGAGTTAAAAAAACAATTGAACGGAATCGAAATGTGGTTTGTAAATAAATATTATTATAATTATATATAGATAATTTTTTTTTATTCAATTTTTGTAATAAAAAGAGACAAAAATGAAACTTATAACATAAACTCTTGCCCCCAATTGTACAATGAGGTAATACTTGGCAATAATTTTTCACCCTTATTTGTCAAAGTATATTCAACAGTAGGTGGAACTGTCGCAAAAACCTCTCTTGTAACAATTCCATTATGTTCCATATTTTTCAATTCCTTGACCAACATTCTGGTATTAATTCCATCCACACTTCTTTCTAATTCTTTAAATCGCATTTTTCCTTTTGACAAATGATAGATGATAGGCATTGCCCATTTTCCACCTATTATATCTAATACTTCTTTTAAACTACAACTTTTTTCAGAAATTATTAAATTATTATTGTTCATAATACATTGATTTTGTTGATTACTTTACATTGAGTTACTACTATACATTTGTGTAACTAGTTGCAAAAGTAAAGTATTGAATGTAACTTTGCAACTCAATTTAAAATAAAAGTAAAAATGAAATTATTAAAATCGATAAAAGTGGGCAATAACACACTGAAAAACAGCATGGTGATGGCCCCAATGACAAGAAGTCGTGCCAATATGGATGGAATAGTCGGTGATGCTACGGTACTATATTATACACAACGAGTAAGTGCAGGCCTAATCGTTAGCGAAGCAATAAATATATCAAATCAAGCTATTGGAAGTCCGCTTACACCTGGTATCTATACAACGGATCAAATTATGGCTTGGAAAAAAGTTACCCATGCAGTTCACGAAAAGGGAGGAGTCATTTATGCTCAGCTATGGCACACTGGGCGAGTAGGACATTCGCTAGTAAAAAATGGTGAGTTGCCCGTTTCTGCTTCTGCATTGGCGATAGAAGGACAACAACATTTCACGATGGAAGGCATGAAAGATTACGAAACGCCATTAGCATTAAATACAGAAGACGTTAAATCCATCGTTCGAGATTATAAACAAGCTGCCATAAATGCGATGGAAGCAGGCTTTGATGGGGTGGAACTTCATGCCGCATTTGGCTATTTGCCCAATCAATTTTTAGCAGACAGTGTCAATCATCGAACGGATGAGTATGGTGGAAGCAACGAAAATCGCAATCGTTTTGTTTTAGAAATCATGCAAGAGATGATTGCCGCAATTGGTGCCGATAAAGTGGCCATACGTATTTCACCTACAAGTACCTACAACAATATTACTCATCAAAATCCCGTGGAACAATTTACGCTTCTTATTAACGAGTTGAACAAAATGCCTTTAGCATATATTCATATTATGAATGTTCCCTTTCCTGCCGATAAATTCCCAAATTATCCAACAAACTCTGTAGAAACCTTTGGTAAACTGACACAGCATATAGTGATTGCCAATTATGGTTATACAAAGGAAACAGGCGAAGCAGCGTTGCATAAAGGAATTGCGAGATTGATTTCCTATGGAGCCTTATTTTTAGCCAATCCAGACTTACCAAAACGTTTTGAGATCAATGCCGAGCTTAATCAACCCGATAGAGCGACGATGTATGGTGGCAAAGAAGAGGGGTATATCGATTATCCATTTTTAGAACAATAAAAAAACTAATCAAAACACGATTATTATTAATATTAATTTTTTTAAATTCAATTTAACAATCAAATTCAAATAAAATGGAACCAACAGGAACACCCAACCAAGAAAACAGAATTCAAGCCATTTTGACCTTAGACATGGAACATATTCCAAGTAATTTTCAAGAAATAATCAAACACGAACAAGAGGTTGTAGCACAATGGAAAGCAGAAGGCATATTAGAACATTTATTTTTGAGACAAACCAAAAACGGAGCAGTTTTAATCTTCAAAGGTATAGACGAAGAAAAAGCCAAAGAATTAATGTCAACCCTACCATTGTACAAACTGAAAAAAAGTGTAGCATATTACCCCTTGATAAAACAGTTCTAAGAGCAAAATAAAATCCTACATTTAACTGGCTAGAGTTACATTGACTTTATAAAACCAACCATGAGCCTCTTGACAAGTTATTGGGTTATCGAAAAAATTTTCAGATAGATTTTTAAGAGGCATTGTTGCCTCTTTTTTTACGAAAAAAGGGGGTAATTGTTTCATTTTTATATTATTTTTGTGGCTACTAATATTGCCAAATGTTAAATAATACAATAGTCATGCAGAAGCAATATAATATAGTATAAATATTATCGAATTAATTATTTTAAAAAGTATTTTTGCATTAAAAAACAAAATTGAAAAAATATAAATTATATATTATAAAAAAAAATGATTTTAAAAACTACATTATATATGAAAAAAAGAATAATATTATACATTTTTTTGATATTAAGTCCGATTTTAGCTTTTTGTCAATTTGATCCAAAAACCGACAAATACATACATAAAAGCATATTTGTAAATAAAGATACCATTAATTATCACCTCTATTCAAAAGGTACTATAGAAGAAAAAAACAAAATTCTCATTTTTTTTCATGGCTCTGGCCCAACCCCTTTGTTTAGCGAAGCAATTCATATTGATACTTTAAGCATAATTGAAAACGGTGAAACCAAGAAAAAGATTCAAAAATCGAAAATAATGGGCTCTAGTGTGCCTTTAGATTTAGATAAAATTCCAAATGAGTATCTTTTTGTTTTGATTTCAAAAAAAGGAGTGCCATTTATAAATATCAATGAGACGTTTAAACCTAATAAAATATTTTATGAAAACGAAGGGCTTGATTATAGAGTTTGGCAAGGCAATAAAGTCATCAATGAATTAACAAAAAATTGGATTAAAAAACCCGATAAGTTAGTAATCATAGGTCATTCTGAAGGTTCTGATGTAGTTGCCAAACTAGGACATCAAAATAAAAAAATAACTCACGTAGGTTTTTGGGCAGGTGGAGCCAATACCCAATATTATGATTTTGCCTTATTTATTCAAAAAGAGGTTCAAAACGGTAAAATAACCCAAACTCAAGCCAGCAAATCATTAGACTCGTTGTTTATTGAAATAAAAAATATTGAAAATGACCCCACCAATACAAACAAACAATGGCAAGGTAATTCCTATCGTAGGTGGTCGAAATTTGCAGAACCTTCTTTAGATAATTTATTAAAAATCAACAAACCAATATTTGTAGCAGTAGGCGGAAAAGATGAAGCTGTACCAATTGAAAGTAGTTTGTTAATTCCAATTGAGTTTATACGACACAAAAAAAACAATTTAACTTTCAAAATATATCCAGAATTCAACCATTCATTTGCAATAGCGCCCAAAAACGAAAACGATAATTGGGATTGGAAATGGATGACTGTTTTTGATGAATTTATAAAATGGGTAGAGGAATAATATTTTATATTTACAATTTATATAAAAATATAAATTTATTAATATGTTTTTTTTGGATTAAATACATCATAAAATGTTTCATGTTGTATTGATACAACTTTAATTTAGCCTCAATATGTTTATTAAAATGGTTAAGCATCAAATTTCAAGCCAAAACACAAAATTTTGTTGATAACTCCATTAGATTTTTAATAAAAAATACACCTAGTTAATTTTCAATTTTATATATTTGCGTGTTATAGTCAAAAAAATCGAAAAAGAATAAATTTTATATGAGCGACGAAAATAAGAATAAATATTCGGCTGATAGTATTCAGGCATTAGAAGGAATGGAGCATGTTCGTATGCGACCATCAATGTATATTGGAGATGTGGGTGTCAGAGGATTACACCATTTGGTTTATGAAGTAGTAGATAATTCTATAGATGAAGCCATGGGAGGCCATTGCGACACGATTAGTGTAGCGATCAACGAGGATGGTTCTATAACAGTTGAAGATAATGGACGAGGAATTCCTGTTGATTTACACAAAAAAGAAGGGGTTTCTGCCTTGGAAGTGGTCATGACTAAAATTGGTGCAGGAGGTAAATTTGACAAAGATTCTTACAAAGTTTCGGGTGGTTTGCACGGTGTAGGGGTGTCTGTTGTAAATGCTTTGTCCAATCATTTAAGAGCCACTGTTCATCGTGATGGCAAAGTGTATGAACAAGAATATGAAAAAGGTAAGGCTTTATATCCCGTAAAACAAATTGGTACCACCGAAAAAAGAGGTACAATTGTTACTTTTTATCCAGACGAAACTATTTTTCAACAAACAATAGAATATTCTTACGATACCTTATCGGCAAGAATGAGGGAACTTTCGTTTTTAAATAAAGGAATTACCATTACATTTACCGATAAACGAATTGTTGATAAAGAGGGGCATTTTCAATCGGAAGTTTTTCATTCAAAAGAAGGTTTGAAAGAATACATTCGTTATTTGGATGGCAACAGAGAGCCAATAATTGCTCATGTGATATCGATGGACAACGAAAAAGGCGAAATCCCTGTAGAAGTTGCCTTAATTTACAATACCAGTTATTCAGAAAATATTTTTTCTTATGTAAATAACATCAACACCCACGAAGGAGGAACCCATTTGCAAGGATTTAGAGCGGGACTAACCCGAACACTAAAAAAATATGCCGATGCGTCGGGGATGTTAGAAAAATTAAAATTTGAAATTGCAGGAGACGACTTTAGAGAAGGACTTACTGCTATCATTTCTGTAAAAGTTTCGGAGCCACAATTTGAAGGGCAAACTAAAACAAAATTAGGAAATAGAGAGGTTGTATCGCCTGTAAGTCAGGCTGTTGCAGAAATGCTTGAAACCTATTTGGAAGAAAATCCAAATGATGCCCGTATTATCATTCAAAAAGTAATACTAGCTGCCCAAGCCCGTCATGCGGCAAAAAAGGCTCGAGAGATGGTACAACGAAAAACCGTTTTAGGCGGAGGAGGTTTGCCTGGTAAATTATCAGATTGTTCAGAACAAGACCCTGCTCGATGTGAAGTTTATTTGGTCGAGGGAGATTCGGCAGGCGGAACAGCCAAGCAAGGAAGAGACAGGGCTTTTCAAGCAATTTTGCCATTGAGAGGTAAAATTTTGAATGTAGAAAAAGCCATGCACCACAAAGTTTTTGAAAACGAAGAAATTAGAAATATATTTACAGCTCTAGGTATTACTATTGGAACTGCCGAAGACAGCAAAGCCCTTAATTTAGAAAAATTACGTTATCATAAAGTAATCATCATGTGTGATGCCGATGTGGATGGAAGTCATATTTCTACTTTGATATTGACTTTCTTTTTCAGATTTATGAAAGAACTAATAGAACGTGGACACGTTTATATAGCAGCACCACCATTATATTTAGTTAAAAAAGGAAATAAAAAAGAATATGCTTGGACAGACGATCAACGAGACAGGGCCAATGAACGTATGGGAGGCAATGCTGGTATTCAACGATACAAAGGTCTTGGAGAGATGAATGCCGAACAATTATGGGAAAC
Organism: Flavobacterium branchiophilum NBRC 15030 = ATCC 35035; assembly: GCF_002217205.1. GTDB lineage: Bacteria > Bacteroidota > Bacteroidia > Flavobacteriales > Flavobacteriaceae > Flavobacterium > Flavobacterium branchiophilum. The sequence continues at coordinate 14,530 of NZ_MUGT01000082.1, forward strand.
CACCATGGATCCTAATTTCCGAACATTAAGACAAGTAAACATTCAAAGTTTGGCAGAGGCCGATCAAGTATTTTCGATGTTGATGGGAGACGAAGTTCCTCCTAGACGAGAATTTATTGAAAAAAATGCTGTTTATGCAAAAATTGATGCTTAATAATGGTATATAATTCAAAACCCATCTATATGATGGGTTTTTTTGTGCTTTATTTTGATGTAATATCAATTTATACCAAATATACATATAAAATAGTTCTATATTTTTTTTATTTTTTGATGAAAATTAAGAAAATTTTAGTTTTATTCGTGAATTGCTTCTGTATGTGTTGTAGCCCAGCTGTGCAATTATTTTTACTTTTAATAATGGGAGTAATTGCTACTATTTACCGGATTTTGCGTTAGGGATAGTAGTGGAAATCCTTTTGTGCCAGGGTTTGGCACAAAAGATTGCAACGGATAGCCCGACCCTTGGGGAACGCCCAAAAAATGTTTATATAAATTGTTGTTTTATTTAGAATTTAATCAACAATACAAAAACAATACTATAACGTTTGCGTAAAAAAGTGATATTTTTAATGAATAAAGTCTATTTTTTTTGTACGTTTGAATTTCTAAAAAACAACAACAATTCATAAACTATTTGAAGCATGATTACCAGTACCGAGCTCGAATTCAAAGGCGATTTATATCCCTCCAAGATAGCATCTTTTAAAAAAGATGTAGATAGTGTTTATTTTTATACAGATAATAATGTCATATTAAAAGTTACTGTTCTAAGAGACAGTCTCTTGCGATTTAGATATACCGCCAAAGGGTATTTTAGCAATGATTTTTCTTATGCCATTGACAAAACACAATCGCATGGATTTAATTTTTTGGAAGTTACAGAAAATACAGAATATTTTCAAATAAAAACAAGCAAAGTTATTTGTAAAATTCAAAAAATAGACCTCCGAGTGTCTATATTGGACTTGGAAGGAATGCCAATATTAGAAGACGAATTAGGATTTCATTGGGAAGAGAGCTACCATTTTGGGGGCAATATTGTCAAAATGAGTAAATCCAGCAAAGATGGCGAGTGTTTTTATGGCTTAGGCGACAAGGCAACCCATTTGAATTTGAAAGGCAAAAGAGTAGAAAATTGGGCAACCGATCAATATGCTTTTCAAAAAGACCAAGAACCGCTATATAAGGTAGTACCATTTTATATTGGACTACATGATAAAAAGGCTTATGGAATATTTTTTGACAACACTTTTAAATCATTTTTTGATTTTGCACATGAGCGTCGCAATGTAACGAGCTTTTGGGCAGAGGGTGGCGAAATGAATTATTATTTTATATATGGTCCAGAAATGCAGGATGTTGTAACAACCTATACCCATTTGACTGGCAAACCCGAGTTGCCGCCTATGTGGGCTTTAGGATACCATCAATGCAAATGGAGTTATTATCCAGAAAGTAAGGTAAAAGAAGTAACCAATAAGTTTAGAGCACTTCAAATTCCGTGTGATGCCATATATTTGGATATTGATTATATGGATGGTTTTAGATGTTTTACATGGAATAATGATTATTTTCCAGACCCCAAACGAATGGTTTCCGAGTTGGCAGCCGACGGATTTAAAACTGTAGTGATTATTGATCCAGGTATCAAAATTGATAAAGATTATTGGGTTTATAAAGAAGCCTTGGACAAAGATTATTTTTGCAAACGAGCCGATGGGCCTTATATGAAAGGAAAAGTTTGGCCTGGAGAATGTAATTTTCCAGATTATACCAATCCAGAAGTAAGAGAATGGTGGGCAGGTTTGTTTAAAGAATTAATATCAGATTATGGTGTAAAAGGTGTTTGGAACGACATGAATGAGCCTGCTGTAATGGAAGTTCCGGGCAAAACATTTCCAATGGACGTACGTCATGATTTTGACGGAAATCCATGTAGCCATCGAAAAGCACACAACATATATGGAACGCAAATGGCTCGAGCTACGTATGAAGGGGTCAAACAGTTTGCATATCCAAAAAGGCCTTTTATTATTACCCGATCTGCTTATTCGGGTGCACAGCGTTATACGTCGTCATGGACGGGCGATAATGTAGCCAGCTGGGAACACTTATGGATTGCCAACATTCAAATGCAACGAATGTCTATTTCTGGAATGGGATTTACAGGCTCTGATATTGGTGGATTTGCAGAGCAACCGTCGGGCGAATTGTATGCTCGATGGATACAACTTGGGGTTTTTCATCCATTTTGTAGAACCCATTCGTCTGGGCATCACGGCGATCAAGAGCCTTGGTCATTTGATGTTGATGTAGTAAATATTACAAGAAAATTTGTAAATTTACGTTATCAATTGCTTCCTTATTTGTACACCATGTTTTGGGAATACATCAACGATGGTGTACCAATGTTAAAACCATTAGTCTATTATGATCAAGCTGATTCGCAAACCCATTATAGAACAGACGAATTTATTTTTGGAAACCAAATATTAGTTTGCCCTATATTGGAACCAAATGCACAAGGACGTAGAATGTATTTGCCTTCTGGAAATTGGTACAATTATTGGACAAACGAACATACGACAGGCGGTAGAGAATTATGGGTACAAACAGATTATGATCAAATTCCGCTTTTTGTTAAAGAAGGTGCCGTGATTCCAAAATATCCAATTCAACAATATGTAGGAGAAAAAGAGTTTGACGAAATAACTTTGGAAGTTTATTATAAAAACGGAAAAGAAAAATCAGAACTTTTTGAAGATGCACAAGATGGATATGATTATAATAAAGGCCGTTACAGCTTGTCGAAATTTAATTTACGAGGCAAAGACAAAGAGCTTATCATTCAACAACATCGGGAAGGCAAATTTGAAACACCCTACAAAAAATTCAAAATTAAATTGATAGGACTTCCATTTCAAATAGCTAAAATTGAATTTGACAACGAAGAGGTTACATTTGAATCTGTTTTGTTTGACGGCAACAACAGCATTACAATAGATAAAGATTTTACAGAATTACACATTATTGGGTTATAAAATAACTTAAAAAGCAATTTGAAAAATTATTTCAAATTGCTTTTTATTTTTTAAAACATGACAGATTTAAGACAAACATTTGAAAATGAAGGTTTTAGTATAATAGAATCTTTTTATACAACTTCAGAAATACAGAATATTCAACTTGAAATAGAGGCGTTTATAAGCCAAACAAATCAATCAATACTTTTTGGTAAACCATCAAAAGATTTATTTGCTATAAGACAATTTATAAAGGTATTTCCGGGACTTGTTCCCCATATTTTTAATAAAAAAATGCTCCAATTGATTGCTTACCATTTTGGTGAAAACTATTTTATGACCAAATCCATTTATTTTGACAAACCACCATTATCCAATTGGTTTGTGGCAAATCATCAAGATATTATTATTTCGGTTGATCAAAAACAAGATGCTGAGGGATTCAAAAATTGGACAATCAAACAAAATCAGTTTGGAGTACAACCTCCAACTAACATCTTGGAACAAAACTTTACCATCAGAATCCATTTGGATCATACCACTGCACACAATGGAGCATTGAAAGTGATGAAAAAATCACATTTGAAAGGCATTCAAAAGGTTGAAAATATTGCATGTTATGATACCGAAATATGTGAAGTAGGACAAGGAGGGCTATTATTAATGAAACCCTTGTTGTTTCATGCGTCTGACAAAACAAAAAATGAATCACGTAGAAGGGTGATTCATTTAGAGTTTAGCAACCAATTATTGCCAAAAAATTTGAATTGGAACGAGCAATTACTTATTTTTTAAAATTTTTTATTCCCATTTCTAACCAATTTTTATAATATTGACTGTCTGGATTATAGCTAGTTGTAGGAGTGGTTTTATTCAAATTATTTCCTTGTAAATCTGTCATTACATATAAGGGTTGTGTATTGGTTTTGTATTTTGAAATCATAAAATCAGTCCATTTTTCGCCAATGGTTTCAAGTTTTGCCCCTGTTGTTTTAGAAATTGTTTGTTGTGTTTCAGGCAATTCTCTTTTATCGTCAACATATAGCGAAATCAGCACCACATCATTTTTTAAAATGGGCAAAACAGCTGGATCAATCCATACAGTATTTTCCATTTTTCGACAATTTACACAAGCATGTCCAGTAAAATCGAGTAATATAGGTTTGTTTACTTTTTTGGCATAAGCCAAACCAATTTCATAATCATCAAAAACGATCAAATTATGAGGGCCTTTTTTGGCACCATTTGGCAACAAAAGATCACTTTTTGTAGCGTTATCTCCAAGTCCCGATGGACTTTCGCTATACTCTAAAGGTGGCGGAAAAGCATTGATGAGCTGCAAAGGAGCTCCCCAAAGTCCAGGAATAAGATACACTGTAAAAGCCAAAATGAACAAGCCAACATACAATCGACCTACCGAAATTTTTGCTAAAGGACTATCATGTGGCAAAGTGATTTTTCCAAACAAATACAAAGCTAAAGTGCCAAAAATAGCAATCCAAATAGCTATAAATACTTCTCTTTCAAGCAAGTGCATTTGAAGCACTAAATCGGCATTGGACAAAAATTTGAAGGCCAAAGCCAACTCTAAAAAACCTAAAAAAACTTTTACTGTATTGAGCCATCCGCCCGATTTTGGTAATGAATTAAGCCATCCAGGAAATAAAGCAAAAACCATAAATGGTAAGGCCAAGGCTAATGAAAATCCAAACATACCAAGTACAGGTGCAATGCCACCATTTGATGCTGCTTGTACTAAAACCGTTCCTACAATGGGGCCAGTACAAGAAAAAGAAACAATTGCCAAGGCTAAAGCCATAAACAATATACCAATAACACCCCCTCTGTCTGCTTGGCTGTCTATTTTATTTGCCCAAGAATTTGGCAACATAATTTCAAAAGCACCCAAAAAGGATGACGCAAAAATGACCAATAACACAAAAAACGCTAGGTTAAAATATACATTTGTAGAAAGAGCATTCAAAGCACCCGCACCAAAAATAGCAGTAACAGCAAGCCCTAAAACAACATATATCAATATGATAGCTATTCCATAAATCAAAGCATTTTTCTTACCCTGTGCTTTTGTTTTACTCTGTTTAGTAAAAAAACTTACCGTCATTGGAATCATTGGAAACACACATGGCGTTAGTAATGCCGCAAAACCTCCTAAAAAAGCATAGAAAAATATAGACCAATTACTTTGATTTTCAACTTCAGGCTTAACGTCTTCAGGTTGTATTGCTGTGTCAACGGCACTTGTGGTTGTTGGTGTAGCCTTAACTTCTTGTGGGGTAGTAGAACTGTTTTTAGAGGTATCTTCTTGAGTTGAAGCCGCATTTACGACTTCATTAGAGGCTGCATTTACCGTTTTAGGAAGTGTAAATAAAAAATCTTTTTTGTCGTTTATACAAGCGTCTTTACATACTTGATACTCTAAATGCAAATCAATTTCAGTAGTTTTTGGATTAACTATCTTGACTTTTTGCGTCAGTTGAACTTTGTTTTCAAAATAATATTCATCTACCTCAAAAATGTCATTATATTGTTTTTTATAGGTACTTTCTTTTGTTTTTCCTATTAATTCGTAATTACCTTTAGTGTTTTTATAAGACAAGGTCATAGGCAAAGGCCCGTTGTCTGGTGTAAATTGCGAATAAAGATGCCAACCACTATCGATAGCTCCATTAACAATCAATAAAAATTCATTTTCAGAAATTTTATCAATTTTGGTAGTCCATTTTACTGGGTTTTTTATTTGTGCTTGTATTTGGAATAATCCAATAATTAAGAATAAAAATAAAAATAATTTTCTCATAAATTTGATTTAATTTGCAATATATTTATAGTATTGTTGTTTGCAGCAAAACGTTCATCTTGTCTTTTATCAATTACCCAAACAATTTGATCGTCAGAACATAAAAGCCAAGTAGATTCTTTATCTAGTGCTGAAAATTTTTCGTCTTTAAAATATTTACTTATTTTTTTTGATTTGCCTTTCATCCCTTTCGAAAAAAAAACATCACCCAACTGCCATTTTCTAATACATAATGGAAATTTTAATTGATCTGCATCAACAAAAATAGTGTTATTTTTTGAATTTGAAATACAGTCAACCTTTGAAATGTCCAAATTTAAGGGAAAATTAACTTTTGTTTGATTTTTATCAATCCAAAAAAAAGAATTTATTGTTTCTGAAATTGGTTTCAAAATCAGTTGTTCTCTGTTTTTTAATAATTGAAATTCTTTAGAAAAAACTTGCTTCCCTGTTTGACTGTCAATCAAATCAAAAATGTCTGTCCATGCTTTAAAACCATAATCTTTGAGCCAATAATACAAATAGGCTTTGAAATTTGGAAGTTTTTTAATTGCAACCAAATCAAAATAAATGACACCATTTTGCATCAAAGTCAATTTTTTAAATAACAATGTAGCAGCATCCTTTGCTAATGTTTGAGTATCGTCTAAAAATAATTGTGCTTTCTGAAAATTATTCAAAAAAGAAGGGTTTAGTTCTTTCAAAATGGGTACTATTTGATGTCTGATTTTATTTCTCAAATATTTATCAGAAGCATTGCTACTGTCTTCCCTCCATTGAATATTGTTTTTTAATGCGTAATTTCGTATATTTTCTTTTGAAAAATACAGTAAAGGTCTAACAATATTGTTATTGTAAAACGGTATTCCTTTCAAACCGTCTATACCAGTCCCTCTGCTTAAATTGATAATAAATGTTTCTAAATTATCATCTGCATGATGTGCCGTTGCTATAAAATCTATTTCATGCTGCTTCAAAATGTTTTGAAACCATTCATAACGCAAATTTCGGGCGGCTACTTGTGTAGAAAGTTTATTGTCGTTGGCAAATTGCAAAGTTTCAAATGATTTTACAAACAACGGTATATGTTTATTCGTACAAAAAGTAGCAACAAATTCTTGATCTCCTTGACTTTCTGTGTCTCGAAGGTTAAAATTGCAATGAGCAATAGCTATTGAAAACTTAGTTTTTATAAACAAGTCAGTCAAAACCATACTATCTAAACCACCACTAACCGCCAAAAGTATTTTCTTCCCTTCCAAAAAAGGCAACTTGTTTTTTATTATTTGTTTAAATTTATACTCCATCAAAATAAGTGTTTAAATCATACCAACTCACAACTTGAGCAATCGTTCTTGTTTGATTTTCTAATCCATTATATATCAATGTTTTACTTTTGATTAAATCATTAGCTAATTTTTCAAAATACTCTATACCTTTAAATAAATCTTGTGATATAGTTGAGGTAGATTTGATTTCGACAACTTTCAATTTTTCATCATCTTGTATCAATAAATCTATTTCATGCCCGCCAGAATTTCGCCAAAACCAAAATTCTTGCATCATGTTTTTATGATAATTTAGTTTGATACTTTCAGAAACAACCATGTTTTCAAATAAATTTCCTCTATAAGAGTTTAACTTAATTTGATCTGGATTTTTGACTTTTAATAAATGACATAAAAGCCCTGTATCATAAAAAAACAATTTTGGACTTTTAATTACCCTTTTATCAAAATTTTTATAATAAGGCTGTAATAAAAATATTATATAACTGCTTTCCAAAACTGAAATCCAAGATTTTGCAGTAGGTTGAGATATACCACACTCATTGGCCATAGCATTCAAATTTAATAACTGTCCTGCTCTTGATGCACACAAACTCAAAAAGGTTCTAAATGATCGTATGTCTCTCACATTAACTAGCTCTGAAATGTCTCGTTCAATATATGTTTGCATATAATTATTATAAAAATTTTTATACGGTATGTCTCTGTCATATACAGCTGGATAACTCCCTTTCAGAATATAATTGATATAGTTATGTTCTAACAATTGGTGTTTTTTTAATTCTTCTAAATCAAATGGAAAAAGTTTAAATAGTGCCACTCTTCCTGCTAAACTTTGTGTGATGTTTTTCATCAAATGAAAATTTTGAGATCCTGATAAAATATATTGTCCCATAATTTTATCTTCATCAACTATCGTTTGAAGATATGAAAATAAATCTGGTTCTCTTTGTGCTTCATCAATAATACAAAATTTAGAATATTGTTTGAAAAAACCTTTAGGATCATTTCTAAAAAAAGTTCTCATATCTGGGTTTTCTAAACTCAAATATTGATAATCCGGAAACAGTTCTTTTAGAAGTGTTGTTTTTCCTGATTGTCTAGGCCCAGTTAAAGCTATAATTGGGTATTTGTTTTTTAGAAATAAGATGGATTCTACAATGGTTCTATTAACTATCATAACTGTTTGTTTTACAACACAAAAGTAAAATTATTTTTTTAAATTGCAATAGTTTTTTTATTATTTTTTTTAAAAATACACAACCTCTATTTTGAAATTACACAATCTCTATTTTGAAATTACAC